>CAMAWO010000058.1 GCA_945861925.1 Bifidobacterium breve
TCCGGCTGGAGCGCTGCCATGAGGTCGGTCCAGTTGAGCGATGATCCCCCGAGACCATGGATGAATACGGCACCCGGCGCCCCCGGATTCGTCGACGGCGCATGGCGCACGGACAGGGTCCGGGAATCGAGCAATGCATCAGTTCTGGGCCAAGGGGCCGGAAGGCTCACCGTGACAGATTACTCATGACTAGCATTCGCCCATGAGCATCGGGGCGCCAGCGCGCATGCCGAAGGAGCAGCGGCGTACCCAGGTACTCGATGCAGCCCGCGCCGTGTTCGTCGAGTCCGGCTACTACGCAGCAAGTATGGACGTCATCGCAGATCGTGCAGGCGTCTCCAAGCCCGTCCTCTACCAGCACTTCCCAAGCAAGCTTGAACTCTACCTCGCCCTCCTCGATGCAGGGATCGAGGAACTGCTCAAAGCCACGGACACCGCTGTCCGGGAGACGCCCGATAACAAGGTGCGAGTCCAGCAGACCATGCGCGCATACTTCGCCTTCGTTGACAACCCCGACAGCGCCTACCGTCTGGTCTTCGAGAGCGACCTCATGAACGAGCCCGCGGTGCGGATGCGGGTCGACGTGGCCGATCATGAGATCGCCCGCCAGATCGCCAAGGTCATCTCGCAGGACACTGGCCTCCTACCGGACGAGGCCCTTCTCCTCGGCTCCGGCATGCAGGGCATGGCCCAGGTGGCGGCCCGACGCTGGCTCGCGAAAGAGGACCTCCTGATGTCCCGCGACGCGGCCGCGGATCTCATCGCTGCACTCGCCTGGCGCGGTATTCGCGGATTTCCACTGACCCACCCACCGCACGACATCGCGACCGGCGCCGGAGCCGACTAGTCTCAGGCCAAGGACCGCATCACCATGAACCTGACCTCGACACAATCCATATCGAAAGATCGAAAGGCAGTGCAGTGGACATCAAAATCGGCGTGCAGGACACCCCCCGCGAGATCACTATCGAAAGCGCTCAGTCTCCGGAGGACGTGACCCGGTTGGTCGAGGCCGCGCTGAACTCAGGCTCACTGCTCTCACTCACCGATGACCGCGGGCGCACAATCCTCGTGCCGGGCAGCAAGATCGCCTACGTCGAGATCGGCCCTGCTTCGACCCGCAAGGTGGGCTTCGGCTCCACCATGTAACTCAAAGGGGTGACCCACCGGGTAGGCGGTTTTCGGCGGCTTGTTGTCGCTGCCCGCCTATGAATCGCCCCCGCCAGCGACATCAACCCGACCAAAACGGGGATGGGATCAGTCGTCACCCTTGAGCTCGGGTGTTGCTTTCGTTCAGACCGCGGTTCGTCGTCATGATCCTCTCGGCGATGGCGCCGAGGTCGAAATCCGGTGACGCGACTCTCGTGTGCTCACTCGGGCCGATGTGCAGGTGGCACATGCCTCCGAGTTCAGTTTCGTGCCCGGGATGCTTGTCCGCCCGCCAAAGGAACCGGTCACCGACCCGGTAGTCGAAGCGGTATCGCAGCGCGACCAAATCTCCATCGAGGTGGAGATCGATCGACAGAGCCGTCGAGTGCCCGTGGAAGGCGAATCGAACGCCACGAATGGACATGCCTCCAGTCTCTGGACTCACGAGTGCACGACCACCGGTGAGTTCGGCACCGAGGACGTCGAACCAACCCCATAGATGGTGGATCGCTGCATCCGGGGAGTCGACATGGCGTGGGAAGAGATTGCTCAACTCTCGGGTACGAAGAGGAAGACGGCATCGACGAACTCATCTGATTCTGTGAGTTGACCACTCTCGTCGCGGAAGGCGTCAATCCAGTTGGAGCGACCGAAACCGGGATGTGCCGCTTCCCATAGGTTCCAGGACTCCTCCCGCTCCTCCTCTGTGACCCGGATTATCGAAAATTTCTCACCGTAAGCGTCACTAGGCGCGACGATGTTCATGATTGGGAGTGTAGGTCCCATGTCTTCTCCTTGGCCAGACCGGTGTCAGGTCCATTTCACCTGATCCAGCGCACCTTCCGCGCCAGCCCATCCATGGCTTGGGGCTGCAAACCAAAACCCGCCCACGCCTGTGGATCATGACGGCGACGAAACTCCGCACCGTCGATGAATGACCTTCACCTGCCCCCAAGCTCGGGCCACGCTTTGGCGGCCGGCCGGCTGGCTGTTCGTTAGGCAGAGAGCCCGAGGGCGCTCATTCGCCTGGTGTGGTTCTCCGTCAGGCGCGCGAGCATCCTGCCCATCTCCGCAAGGTCGGCGCCGGGTCGGTCCACACCCCCGACCAGGAGTGCCGACAGGCCATCGCGGTCGGCTGCCACGCGCTGCGCCTGTGAAAGCGCCTCGCCGACGAGTCTCCTACCCCACAACGCTAGGCGCCCAGCAACCCGTGGATCATCGGCAATGGCAACACGAACGCGGTCGACGATGAAAGTCGACTGCCCGAGGTCGTCGCACACCCGCTCGACGAGTTCCCTCGTGTGCTCGTCGACGTAGACGGCAATCTCCCGGTAGAAGTCCATGGCGATGCCGTCGCCGACATACGCCTTGACCATGCCCTCGAGCCAGTCGCTCGGAGCGGTGTGGGCGTGGAACTCCTCCAGCGGTCGACGGAACGGGGCCATCGCTTCCTCTGGCCGCACCCCGAGCTCGATGAGGCGGTCGTTGAGAGACGCGAAGTGCTGGAACTCGCGGGTTGCGAGCGCCGCGAGCGCCGCCTTGTCGTCAATGGCAGGGGCCATCGCCACATCAGCGGCCGTGCGCTCAAAGGCGATGAGCTCTCCGTAGGCGAGCACGCCGAGCAGGTCGATAACCGCCGCCCGATATTCCGCATCGGTTTCAAGAGCATCGGGTGAGGGTGCATTCATAGTGACCGAAGGCTACCCACAATCACCTCGAGTAGGGGTATTTCGGCGGGAGGAAGATAGACTTGGCATGCCCGACGAGATTCTCCTCGTCCTGCACCCTCGAATACTGGAGCAATCCTGAATCCCACATCAAGCGTCGATCCGACAACAGCACCTACGTTTGCTGAACTCGGCGCCGATCCACAGATCACCGCAGCACTCCTCGCCGACGGCATTGAGCGCGCCTTCCCGATTCAGGAGATGTGCCTGCCACTAGCGCTCCAGGGTCAGGACCTCATCGGCCAGGCCAAGACCGGCACCGGCAAGACCCTCGGCTTCGGCATTCCACTGCTGCAGCGAATCGACCTCGAAGGTGACCGAGATCGCCCCCAGGCCCTCGTCATCTGCCCGACCCGCGAGCTCGGCCTCCAGGTTGCAACCGACCTCGAGCGGGCCGGCCGCCTGCGCGGTGTGCGCGTGCTCGCCGTCTATGGCGGCCGCGCATACGAGCCGCAGATCGAGGCCCTGCGAAATGGCGTCGATGTCGTTGTCGGCACGCCCGGCCGCATCATCGACCTTTCGAATCGTCGCGACCTCGACCTCTCACAGGTGAAGATCCTTGTTCTCGACGAGGCCGACGAGATGCTCGACATGGGCTTCCTGCCCGACGTCGAACGCATCGTCTCGCAGGTCTCGACGGTCCGGCAGACCATGCTCTTCTCAGCAACAATGCCGGGGCAGATCGTCAACCTCGCGCGCCGCTACATGACCCAGCCAATGCATATCCGCGCCTCCGAGCCCGACGACGAGAGCGCAACGGTCGATGCGATCGAGCAGCATGTATGGCGGGCCCACCCCATGGACAAGATCGAACTCGTCGCTCGAATCCTTCAGGCTGACGGTCGCAAACTCGTGATGATCTTTACACGGACGAAGCGCAAGGCCCAGCGGATCTGCGATGACCTCACCGAGCGCGGCTTTGCCGTCGGCACCGTGCATGGCGATCTAGGGCAGGGTGCCCGCGAGCAGGCGCTGCGCGCCTTCCGCAATGGCAAGGTCGATGTCCTCGTCGCCACCGATGTCGCGGCACGCGGAATCGACGTTGACGACGTTACGCATGTCATCAACTTCGAATGCCCCGACGATGAGAAGACCTACCTGCACCGCGTAGGCCGCACCGGTCGAGCGGGTGCGTCCGGCGTTGCCGTGACCCTCGTCGACTGGGAGGACATCGCGCGCTGGCAGATGATCGACCGTGCGCTCAAGCTCCCCTTCAAGGACCCGATCGAGACGTACTCGTCGAGCGATCACGTCTACACGGGCCTCGGGATTCCTGCCGGCACGACAGGGACCCTCCCGAAGGCGCGCCGAACCCGCGAGGGCCTCGGTGCTGAAGGGGTCGAGGATCTCGGCGAGACCGGCAAGAAGAAGCCCGGGGCTGGCGGGGACCGCGGACGCGATGAGAAGTCGCGTCCCGCCTCTTCGACGTCTGACCGATCACGACGACCGAAATCCGACGCTGGCAAGGGCTCCGGCTCGAAGTCCGGCAGTTCGAAGTCCGACAGCCCGAAATCCGGCAGCTCGAAATCTGACTCCCCGAAGAGCGATCGCGAGCGTCGAGCCCGGCGCCGCACCAAGGGCGGTCAGTCAGCCGCGGCTACCTGATCCAAGATCGCAGCAAGATCTCGATAGTCCTGGGCGCCGCGCGAACTCCGGGCGGTCGCCAAGATGCTTCGGCCAGTCGCAGGAGCCTCAGCGAACCGGATCGACCGTGAGATCGGCATCAGAACGGGCACACCGTATCGCGATGGCAGGTCGGCGAGCACCGCGCGGGCGTGAGTCGTGCGTCCGTCGTACAGGGTTGGCAGGATTCCGGCGACCCGTAACCGCGGATTCGTCAGGCGTCGAACATCGTCGATCGTCTCCATCAGTTGCCCCACCCCCCGATGCGACAGGGTCTCGCATTGAAGCGGACTGACAACCTCGTCAGCAGCAGTCAGGGCATTGATCGTCATCATGCCGAGCGACGGCGAGCAGTCCACGAGGATCCAGTCGTAGTTTCCCACCAACGGCTCGAGTGCTTCCTTGACGAGGTACTCGCGCCCACGCCGACCGGCGAGCGCCTGATCGGCCGAGGCGAGCGCAAGTGCCCCGGGCAGGAGGTCAACCCCGTCATCTGTCGGAACGACAACTGACATCGCCGGTCGCGGGCTCGGGCCGAGGAGCACATCGGCCACGGTCCGCTCGAGGTCCTCAGGATCAAAGCCGAGGCAGAAGGTTGCGCATGCCTGGGCATCGAGGTCGACAACGAGCACCCGGCGCCCCCGCTCCGCTAGTGCAGCGGCCAGGCTCACGACCGACGTGGTCTTCGCGACACCGCCCTTTTGATTGGCGAACGCCACGATGCGGCCAGCTCGGGTCGGGCCCTGTGCGGCGGTCATCCTGACATTGTGGTCCCCGGCTTCAGTTCGAGTCTCGCCGACGTCGGGACGGGCCCCCGCGCCCCGCCAGTGCTGCCAACGACTGCCTCGCCTGACGGCTCACGGCCTTCATGTAAACCTCGATGAAGGTCCTCTCTGAGTCGGTAAGCTCCCGCGCCCCGATCTCCCGCGCCGCGATCACCGCCACCGCGTTCGGGATCTGCCGGACGAGGTCAAGCACCAGGTCACTGACATACGCAGCGTCGAGTGTGAGCCATACCGCCAACTGGCGCCACTCCTTGCCCGTAATGCGCGAGAAGATTCGTTCACCCCCGACACTCATAGCCAAGCCCGCCGTATGAATGGACAGCTTGCCCGGCGCCAAGGATCGACGTTCCCCCGTCAGATACGGGGCCGCCGAGTGCAGGTCGTACAGGGGCGCGAGCGTCATGCTGTTGCCGGACATCAAGAATCCGTAGTTCTTGGCGTGGGCATCGGTTGCCGCGGTCGCCCAGGCGAAGGCCTGGGCCTGCAGGAACCGGTCGACATCATCGCGGGAGACGGTGGGGCTTTCGGCGCGGGTGATGAGGCTGACGATGCGGACGATGCCCGGTCCGCCGTCGCTTTGGTACTTCTTGCCGGGGGGCAATCCGTGGGCTTGGCACATGTCCTCTTGATGGACTCGGCGAATCGGGGCTGGACCACTGCGGTCAAAGCGTTCGATCGCTACGACTGACTGTTCGCCGATCATCAGGATCTCGCTCCTCGCCGCTGCGAGTCCTACCTCCCTTGCGAGCGCGAGGCTCAGGTGTTCGTTGAGAGCCTGCTGAGGAAGACCTCCTGCGTATGCCTTGAGGATATGCGTGGTCGGCTCCGCTCCTGACGGGACGCCCCAACGTCGTCCTTCGCGCCTCAGTGCGATCTTGGGCTGGGCACCAGCCAGCGAAAACTGCCCCGCGGCATGCACCGGGGTCCATGCGGCCGGATCGACCCTCAGCCGATCCAACCGATCGCGCAGGCGCTTGTCTGTCAGCCATTCGATGTCTCCGCTGGCATCCCCACCCTGCTGAAATTCGCCCACACGGTCTTCGGGGATGAACTGCACCGCCCCGGCGACGTCGCACCCCACGTGATGCAGGAGTGCAAAGGGGCTCGTGGCCGATACCTGAAATTGCGCTGCCCACCGATCGAGTACCTGACTGTTGTCCGGCAGGAGATTTGAAAGCCAGTTGTGCACAACCGCTCCGCTGTGGCGGGCCACTTGCGGGGGCATGCTCAACGAGAGCGGCGTGCTTGTCTGCCCGCGTGAATACTCGTCGCGGTAGTAGAGCGAGAGGGTGCCGCCTCGGCTCCGCTCGAGATGACCGATATGGCGACCCTCGAGGAAGACGGCGAGCGATCCGGTCACGGCCTGCGGGTCCGGGCCACCAGTTCGGCGAGATCCACGGGTTCCGGCGCGGTATCACGGACGTACGCGGGCTCCAATGAGACCGTGGCCTGCGGAGCGTTGTTCCCGACGGCTGAGGCGCGTTTCTGCCCCGCATGCTGCTTCTCACACACCTTGCTCTCCACGACGGTTCGCGGCTCGCGCCGGCGCCGCTGCAGCGCGCGCGAAGCAGGCTCTCCTTCCCAGGTCGCCTCGAGCCTGATGCCTAGGACGCTGGAGAGCCGGACAACCGTCTCCCAGGTGGGGTTGCCCAGGCCGCGCTCGACTCGAGCCACGAGAGCGCGGGAAACTCCAGAGCGATCAGCCAACTCCTGCTGGGACCAGGACGCACGCTTGCGGGCAGCGCGCACGGCAGTCCCGAGGGCTGTGTGACTCGATAGCTCCACGTGCACTCCCGGGCTACGTCGCAGATACTCCTGAATGATTACTTTATGATACAAGTTAAGTATGTAACTTTTACAACACATTGCGTCGTGAACGATTCATGCTACAAGACCAGCGCCTCGGCTGATCTGGATCAGTCTGAGCCCACTTCACCGGCTACTTTTTGGCATGCAGTGCTGCTCCGATAGCACCGGCATCCGCCCCCAACGCAGACTCGAGCAACGGAGGAGCATCAGGGCGCTTGGCAGTTCCTGCGCGATACTCTTCCGATACTTGCTCCCACCAGAAGCCACCCGACGTTCCCAGTCCGCCGCCGACAATCAGGGCTGATGGATCGAGCATGTCAACCGCTGCGGTGAGGGCCGCTCCCAGAGCGTTCAGCGAGGTGTTGAGAATATCCTGAGCATCAGCATCCCCCGCCTCTGCGAGGGCCATCAGTTCTTCGGCACCGAGGACTCCACGGCCGGTCGCTGCGGTGTAGCGACGACACATCCCCGCACCAGAAGAAAACTCCTCGAGGGTTACGCCGACTCCGCCATCCTTGGGCCGAGCCACAACCAGCTCACCGAATGCGATGGCCTCGCCTCGAGTCCCCCGCCACGGCTCACCATCAAGGACAAGGCATGAGGAGATCCCAGTGCCGATCGAGACGTACAGGAAACTCGTGAGTGACTGCCCGGCCCCGAGGATCGACTCCGCGATGGCCGCGCAGCGCACATCGCTTTCCACCTCGACCCTGCCGAGGTGGCCGAAAAGATCAAGAACCTGCACGTCCCACTCCATGACGAGGCGACTGGTGAGCAGCCCAGTCTCATTCACGTATTCAGGGACGCCGATACCCACTGAGAGCACCACATCGCCGCGTTCCTCTGCACGTAGACGAAGTCGTTCGGCGACCCCTAGCGAGATATTCAGGCCTGGATCCCTGCGACCATCCTTGAGGCTGCTCGCCCTCTCGCGGTCCAGGACCTTGGCATTGGCGTCCAAGGTGACGCCGAGCACCTTTGTACCGCCGATATCGATGCCAATGCTGACATCCCGATCAGTCAACGACCCCACCCGAAAGGTAGCCAGGGGCACTCGCGATGATCGCTTCCAGTGCATCGCCCGACTGATTGACCATCTGATAACCAAATCCTCTCGGAATCGCGAGTGAGTCACCCGGAAGGAGCCGCCACCAGTTTGGTCCGCTGCCATCAGGGGTATGGACGTGAAGCTCGCCTTGCGTGAGATGGACCAATGCATCGCCATCGTGTCTGCGTTCCAAGCTGCGATGGCCGGCCAGAAGCCGTGACCACGTGACCGTGAGGTGCTCCGTTGAGCACACCAGCCCGACCTGGAGATCACCTTCGGCCCTCCAACGCAGATCCCCGAGTCGAAGGTGTGTCATCGTCGCACTGCTCGAAAACTCTGCTCGATCCATCGGCCAACGACCGATGGTCTCCGGCTCACCGTGGAGGGTGCGAGCCAAGTAGGGCTGTTCTTTCGCGTAGGCCGATGCCGCCCCCGCCGCAGGCGGGGGGGAGAAGAACTCCAGGACCCGGACGGGGCCTTCACCCCAGTTGATGCCATGGTGCCAGGTGTCGCGCCGGAAGAATATGAAGTCACCGGTCTCGGCCCGCTGCGTCTCGCCCGTCGCCGGGTTGATGACGGCTATCGTCCCTTCGAGGACGGCATACACCTCATCCGCGGCGAAAACCGTTCGGTTGTCCGGCGAATGGCCGAATCGGCCGCCGGGCGTCAGCGTGAACACCAGCGCGTGCAACTCGTGGCTGGACAAGAGAACCTCATCACCCACGCGCCCTGACTCGTCATCACCCCAGAGATGACGGGTGACGTTGTCGCGGGTTACGAGTGTCGGAGAGTCGTACTCCGGGCGGGGAGTGGCGCGACGATTCATGGTGTTCCTTTCGCTGCTCGGGTCAAAAGCGATAGAGCGAAGCGGTAAAACGATAGGCGTCTCCGCGGTGCACAATGCGCCCCACGCATATGACACGCTCCTCGCTGTCGACGGTGCGCTCCCTTCCGACAAGCACAGGGGCGCCCTCGCTGATCTCGAGGTGCTGGGCAATGAGGCCCTCCGCTCGCTCCGCCTGCAACGTGTAATCACACCGTGAGGGCTTGATGCCGTACTCCGAAAGAAGTACGGCATACAGGGAGGTATCTTCCAGCGGTGCCCGAACCAAACCTGGCACCAATCGCGCGGGAAGACACAGGGTCTGTACCGCCGTTGGCAGCATGTCGAGGGTGCGCACTCGCTCAATCTCGACGATTTCGGCGGCCGGAGACAGACCCAGTGTCTCGGCTTCCTCGAATGTCGCCGGCCGCACGTACTGGGAGATGATGCGGGCACCCGGGTTGAGTCCGCGTTCCCGGGCATTCTCGGTGAAGCCCGCCAAGGTGTTCGGACCCTCACTCAGTCGCTGCCGGGTCACAAACCAACCGCGTTGGGCCGCAGGCTCAAGAAGGCCCGCATCAGCAAGTTCGCGAAGTGCATGTCGAAGGATGGTGCGGCTCACCCCGAGTTCCTCGGAAAGGGATCGCTCGCTCGGGAGCCGAGATCCGGTTGCCCACTTGCCGCTTGCTAGGTCGTCGGCAAGCGAACGGTAGGCCACGAGAGACGGACTTCGTCCGCCTGACAGGGATGGAACAGTGGTTGCCATTGGTGCCACCTTAACGTTTTGGTGACTATATCCAAACCAGTATTGACATTCATAGTCCAGTTAGTCACTCTTTGTCTGTTAGCCAAGGGAGGTAGTGAGTGTCAGAACCACCGATCCGTATTGGAGTGGTGGGCCTTGGGCTCATTGCACAAGGTGTACACCTACCCAACCTCGAGACCTTGCGCGACCAATTCACTGTGACGCACGTGTGCGACGCGTCGCGGGAGCGGGCAGTCTCCATTGCGGATCGGCTGCCCGGAACGGTTCGGGCAAGCGCCAGATTCGACGATGTCATGGCCGATCCCGCTGTCGACGCCGTCCTCATCTTGACCCCCGGCAGCCACGGAAACATCGTTCTGGCCGCTCTTGCGCAGGGCAAGGATGTCTTCGTCGAGAAGCCGCTGGCCTACTCCCGAGCCGAGATCAGTGAATTGCAACGCGCCCAAGAGGCCTCGGGTCGGGTGGTTCAGGTAGGCACGATGAAGGCGCATGACCCATTGGTGCCGGTCGCACGTGAAGCCCTGACGCGCATTGGCCAGTTGCGCGTCGTTCGCCTGACCGTGATCCACCCGAACGACGAGTGTCAGTTCGAGCACATCCAACTTCTCGACGCACCTGAACCCGACCCCGCGGTCGTGGCCGAGGCTCAGGCGTATTCGATGAAGCGCGCCGAAGAGGCCATGGGTCAAGGCTCTGCTGGGCCTCAAAGCCTCTATACAGATGTACTTCTAGGGTCGGTGATCCACGAGGCGGCCCTGCTGAGGGCTCTTGGTCTTGGCCTGCCACAGAGAACGGACTTTGCCTCCGTTGATCCGCCGCTGTCCACGAGTCCCGCATCCGAGCCACCTCGCCTCCTCTCCGTCGGAAGGCTCCCGAGCGGCGCCCAACTGCACCTTTCGTGGACTTGGGCCCCCGACTTTCCGGAATACGTCGAGGAAGTCATGGTCATCGGGACTGCGGGACGCATGCGGCTCACGATGCCCGGCCCTTATCTGGCTGCGCACCGGTCGTCCCTCACGGTGGAGTCCATGGTTGACGGCCAGCGCACCATCACGACAACCCAGCCACCCCACAGCACTGCGTTCGTCGCGGAGTTGCGGGCCTTCGCGCACAGCGTGCGCAATGGCGGACCCAACCTCTGCACGATCGAGGGGGCCGGCGAGGACCTGGCATTCCTCCAACAGGTTGCCCGCGCCGCCGCTGATCAAGCCGGGCTACGCGTCGGCGGCGAAGCCGGACTGGACACCGACTCATGACGGGTACGCGCTTTGGCAATGCACCGGTGAGTTACGGCGTCTTCGGGGCAACAACTCATGGCGCAGTGCCTCGGGATCTCCTGCGGACAATCGCTCAAGCTGACTACGAGGGCTGCGAACTCGGACCGCCCGGCTTCTTCGGTAGTCCCGCCCAGACTGCTGAGGCCTTCAAGGAAAGCGGCCTGATCGCGGTAGGCGGATATGTTCCCTTGCACCTAGCGGGCACGGACGCTGACATGGCACATGATCTTGTCGGCCTGCAGGCCACCTGCTCGGAGCTGCTCGCCTGCGGCGGGGGGCTAGCGATCCTGGCCGATGAGGGATCGCCTGAATTACTCAGCAACCCTGCCCGGGATTGGCTGGACAGATCCCTGTCACTCAACGCCGAGGGCTGGGAACGACTCGCCACCCGGGTTCGAGATGCCCAGTCGCAGGTCGAGCAGGTCGGACTCACTGCATCATTTCATCCGCACATCTCGACCTACGTCGAGTCCCCGTGGGAGGTCGAAATCCTCCTCGATCGCACAGATGTGAATCTCACGCTCGACGTGGGACACATGGCCCTCGCCGGCGCAGATCCCGTCCAGTGCGTCCGGAATTGGGCGGGCCGCATCAACCATGTGCACATCAAAGATGTGAACGTGGAGGTCTTGCGGACCGCCCGCGCCCAGCATCGTGCAGATTTCGATGTCTGGTGGGCCGACGTTTGCGTGCCTCTAGGCCAAGGCGACGTCGATATTCCCGGAGTGCTCGATGCACTTGTCGAAGTGGACTACCAGGGATGGCTGGTCGTCGAGCAGGATCGTGGGCCGACGCTCCAGCACGAGTACCCGGCCGTGGCACGCGAACAAGCTGCGAACGGCGTCTGGCTGCGTCAGAACTGGCAGCGGGCCGGCGAAAGCGAGTCGACGTGATCTCCCCGACCGTGTTCCCAGACGCGACGCAACTCGGTCGCGCGCTGGCCATGGAGATCGCAGACGGCCTCGAAGCCGCAGGCAATGAGGGCCGCAACTTCACACTCGGCTGCCCCGGGGGCCGAAGCCCCCGCTCCACGTACGCCCAGTTCGCTGAGATCGTCCACGAGCGAAAACTTGATCTCTCGCCACTGGAAATCTTCATGATGGACGACTACGTCGTCGCCGACGACGGCTTCCGCAGAGTCCCGACCGACGCGCACTTCAGCGTCGAAGCCCTCGCACACCGAGACATCGTTGCCCCTTGGAACAGGGCTGCCGGAGCATCGCGGGGGCTGACCACCGATCGGATCCACCTGCCCGACCCGAACAACGTAGCCGAATACGAGCACCTCATCGAATCACGAGGCGGCATCGATCTGTTCATCCTCGCCTCCGGCGATACCGACGGTCACCTCGCCTTCAATCCGCCGGGGTCAGAACTCCTCTCGAAAACCCGCGTGGTCGAGATTCCCCTTTCCACCCGCCGGGACAACCTCGGCACCTTTCCCGACTTTCGCTCCGTCGACGAGGTGCCGACCTTCGGGGTCACCGTCGGGGTCGGAACGATCCTCACTCACTCGCACAGGGCAGTGCTTGTCGCTCCGGGTGCCTCAAAGCAAACCGCAGTCCGCCGGATCAGCGAGTCCACGGCGTACGACCCCCAATGGCCAGCATCTGTTCTCGTATGTTGCCGCGAGCCGGCTCTGTACACGGACGTGTTGGGAGTTCATTCGTAAAACCATCCACCCGCCCCAAGGGGTTCAACCAAGAGAATCGAGGTCCCACCATGAGTGATCATCCTGAAAGCAGTTGGCGCAAAGGCCCTGGCCATCGTCGGCGAACCAACTGGCTTGCTGCTCCAGCGATCGGTGTCGTCGCGCTCGCCCTAGCCGCGTGTGGCTCGGGTAGCACTAGTTCGACGAGTTCCAGCGCACCGGCCACCGAAGCCGCGGCCTCTGCGCCAGCATCCCAAGCCAGTGAGCCGACCACGCTATGGGTGCAAAGCGGAAACGGAGGAGCAGACGCCGTCTTGAAGGCGTATGAAGAAATCAACGCCGCCTTCGAGGCAGCGAATCCCGGGGTCTCGATCAAGTTCGAAGTCAAGGGCTTTACCGACCTCGTTGACACGCTCAAGCTGCAGCTTTCCGGAGATGACGTTCCGGATGTGACCCAGGTCAACCAGGGTTACGGATCACTGGGGCAACTCGTGGGCGCCGGCCTCCTGTCGCCGCTCGATGACGTAGCGACGGCACAGGACTGGGCCGGCCGTCAGGGCGAATCACTTCTCGCCGTGAACGGTCGATTCTCCCCTGATGGCAACACGATGGGCTCCGGCGACCTGTATGCCGTTGCGGATCGAGGCGCCTGGGTCGGGCTCTTCATGAACATGGCAAAGGCTGCTGAACTTGGCATCACGGGACCACCCACGACGGTCGAGGAACTCGTCGCGCAGATGGAAAAGGCCAAGGCTGGGGGCGTAACTCCCTTCATGTTCGGGGCCAGCGATGGCGGCGAGCAGATCTGGCTCATGGCTAACCTCCTCATGGCAGACACCTCGCCTCAGGTGCTCACGGACGTGATCAATGGCACCAGTGAGCAACTGCCGCCGGAAATGCTCGAAGTGGCAACTACCATGCAGGATTGGGCTGAGGCCGGATACTTCACCGAAGGTTGGGCGGCGTTGACGAGCACCGACGTGCTCGGGATGTTCGCTGAGGGTGACGGCCTCTTCAGCTTGAACGGCTCCTGGAACGTGTTCTCGTCCGACACCCCGGAGAATTTCCGCCTCGTCCCCTTCCCCCTCGGCAGTGCGAGCGAACTCGCGGCCATCGCCACCGGCGATCTTCCGTGGGCAGTTCCCTCGAAGGCAAAGAATTCTGATCTGGCGAAGAAGTACATCGACTTCATCACCGGACCGGAGGCCAGTGCCATCTGGATCAAGAACGGCCAGGTGCCGGCGAGCGTTTCCGGGAACGAAGCTCAGGAAGTGGAGGCGAACGGCCTCGTGGGAGTTTCGGCCGATGCGATCCTGCAGTGGGCGAATCTGGTAACGAACGGCGCCACCGAGCCCTTCCCGGACTGGGCGACCCCAACGTGGTACGACACGATCGCCAAGTCATCGACGGCGTTGATGGCCGGCGAGATCACGCCTGAGCAATTTGTCGAGGCTCTGCAAGCGGATTACGGGCCCTTCACCGCTGAGCGGAAGGCATCCTCGTAGGTGACCTCCCTCACCGCCCGGATCAAGGCAGTCGGAGGGCGCGTCAACGACGCGCCCTCCGGTGGCCGTGCACCAGGTGAGCCGAGTCGCATCGGCTACCTGTACATCCTTCCCGCGGTCCTCATGTACGGCCTGTTCGTGTTCGCCCCATTCCTGCACTCCATCTACCTGTCGCTCTTCGACTGGGATGGCGTGTCGCCGATGGAGTTCGTGGGAATGAAGAACTACGGGGCTATCTGGACGAACCCAATCTTTCGCAGCGCGTTTGTCCATTCCCTGGAACTCGTGTTCTTCTACACGGTCCTTCCCCTGGCCATCGGGCTGGTCCTCGTCAGCGCGATCCAGCGAACACGGGTGCGGGGCACTGCATTCTTTCGAACCGCGCTCTTTATCCCTTACGTCATTGCCCCGACCGTGATCGCCGTTATCTGGCGGTGGATTCTCGCCCCCAAGGGACCGCTCAACTCCGCCCTCGATGCAGTCGGACTTGAAGCGATTTCTCGTCCGTGGCTCGGCGACTTCACCTTCGCGCTGCCCAGCGTCGGGATGGTGGGCACCTGGGTGATGTTCGGACTCGTGCTCGCCCTGCTCCTCGCCGGAGTCCAGAAGATTCCCCAGGAGCGCTATGAGGCCGCCCGCGTTGACGGCGCCGGCCGCTGGATGGAATTCCGCGCCGTTACCCTGCCCGGTCTGCGATACGAGATCACGGTGGTGCTCGTTCTCACCGTGACGTCTGCGCTGCGCAACTTCGACATCATTTACGTGATGACATCAGGGGGTCCCGGGTATGCAACCGTCGTTCCAAGCTACCTCGTCTACCAGCAGGCGTTCAAGGTTGGTGCGGTCGGGGCCGCCGCGGCAATGGGGGCAGTCCTCGTCATCTTGACTATCGTTGTAAACCTTCTCGTCGCCAGAGGCAGCAGGGGCGCATCGTGACAGGCAGATCGGATCGCTTCTGGGGATATGGCCTGCTGATCGTCGCCACGATCATCGCGCTCACTCCCATCCTCGCAGTTCTGGTCCTCTCACTCGGCGAACCGGGGCGAGTCGGCGCCCAGATCGACTTCACCAATGCCAACAACTGGGCCAACTACGCGGACGTGTGGACGAAGGGAGGGTTCTCCTCCTCGATGACAACAAGTGCGATCATCACGATCACCGTCGTCTTGGTCTCAGTGGCATTGAGTGTCCCGGCGGGCTACGGATTCGCACTTATGGCCTTCAAGGGTCGCTCCTGGATTTTCTACCTCATGGTGCTCGGCATCCTCATCCCGCTCGAGGCCATGATCATCCCCCTGTACTTCGATCTCCGCTCGGTTCAGCTTGCCAATAACTACATGGGAGTGATCCTCCCGGAAATCGGATTCTCAGTCGCCTTTGGGACGTTCTGGATGCGGGCCTACTTCCTTCAGTCAGCACGGTCCCTCGTGGAGGCATCCTGGCTGGACGGAGCCAACTCGTGGCAGACGCTCACACGAATTCTCGTGCCACTCGCTCGACCGCAGATGCTCACGCTCAGCGTGCTCTTCTTCGTCTGGAATTGGAACGATTTCCTGCTGCCCCTCGTCATGCTCTCCGGATCTGATCTTCAGACTGCACCCATGAGCCTCGTGTTCTTCGTAGGGCAGCGCTCGACTGACTACGCATATCTGGCAGCGGCTGCCGTCATCACGATCACTCCGGTGATCATCGTGTTCGTTGCGCTGCAAAGGAGTTTCGCCCGCGGGATCCTCGCGGGCGCCGTCAAGGAGTAGGAAAGAAGGGTCCGGATATGTCTGACCGCGTGAACATCGGCGTCCTAGGACTGGGCAGCGTCTTCGAGAAGTACGGGAGGAACCTGGCATCACTGCGCGAGCAGGGCCGAGTGGAGATAACCGCCCTCCACGACCCGAACAGCGACCGAATGGCTGCTGCCGCTTCTCAGTTCCCGGGGGCGAGTCATTGCAGCACTCCGATCGGCGTCATCAACCGTGATGACGTCGACGCAGTCCTCGTACTCACCAGCATGAACGAGCACGGCGGTCTGGCCCGCCAGGCATTCGAAGGCGGAAAGCATGTCCTCGTGGAGAAGCCCATGGCCACGACGATTCATGAGGCTCAGGCCCTCGTCGATCTTGGCCGCGACAGTGACCAACTAATCGTGTGCGCCCCCCACGTCCTGCTGTCCCCCACCTACAGGGAAATGCATGCACGTCTCACGTCGGGGGCAATCGGCGACGTGAAACTTGCACGAGCGCTCTACGGCTGGTCCGGACCATCTTGGGGTGAGTGGTTCTATCGCCCCGGTGGAGGCGCACTCTTTGACCTCGGGGTCTATAACGTCACGAGCCTGTGCGGATTCCTAGGTTCGGTGCGCCGGGTGACGGCCCTCGTCGGGACCGCGGTCAAGGAGCGCCTCGTCAATGGAAGCCCGATGAAGTCCGAGGCAGATGACAACGCCCAAGTTCTTCTTGACTTCGGGGACGAGGTCTACGCCGCCATCACCACCGGGTTCACGATTCAAAAGTACGGTCGAGCGCCTGCTATCGAACTCTACGGGCTCAGCGGAACGATGAACATGCTCGGAGACGACTGGGCCCCACGTGGCTTCGAGGAGTGGCGTAATGAAGGGGGTTGCTGGGAGGTGTACGACGAGACCGATCCCGGTTGGCCATGGTCCGACGGAGTGAATCATCTCGTGTCCTGCATCGAGCAGGGACTCCCCAGCGTCACGAGACCTGAGCAGGCATTCCATGTGCTGGAGGTCATGCTCGCGGCGCTGCAATCAGCCGCCCAGGGTCGAGCCGTCGAGATTGGGAGTGAGTTTCCGGCGCCTGACTACTCCAGGCATGCGTGGCCTCACATCGATCCACGACGCCTTCATGACCGCAGCAGTTAGCTTCAGGTGACCATCGGAGGCGGGACGGGACCCGGTGTCGCAACTGCGCTCTTGTGGCGAAGTCCGGAAGGCTCGATGGTTGAAATCCGGCACGGTGGGGTAAACCTTGACCATGGAACCCGCGGGCAACTGGACTCTGCCCCCCGACACCACGGCCCCCGGCGTCGCACGTCGCATCGTCGCGAGCGCGCTCACCTCATGGCGTGACCCGGATGACGCCGTGCTTGTCGCATCTGAACTTGTCACGAACGCCGTGCAGCATGGCCTGCCGCCGATCGAATTCAACCTCCACCTCGGCACTGGCCGGCTTCGCCTGACCGTTTCGAATGCAGTTGGGACCACGTTGAGCGTGCCTCGAATCGTCGCCCCTGGCGCCGATGAACCCGATGGGCGGGGACTGGCAATCGTCGAGACCCTCAGTACCGAATGGGGCTGGTCCAATACTGACCGGATGGTCAGCGTGTGGGCCGAACTCATCGACTCAACGGTCATAGACCTCGCGGCGATGTCCGGCACGCACAACTGTCACCGTGAGACACGTGTCGAGTATTTCGTAGATGACACGGTAATCACTCACGCGGATCCGCCAGGCCACCTCTTCCCCCGCAAGCTTCCTTGATCCGCGGGGGCGCGGTTGCCCACCTCAATCGGCGATGGCATCGAGCACCCGGCTTTGCACCGGCCGCGGGAGTCTTGTGATTTGACGAGCAGCCCCCGCGGTGAACTGGACGAGATAGGTCATGAACGCAATTCGCGCCGAAGTTCTTCGAGGGAAACCCGCGTGCCATCGTCCTGTGCCTTCGCAGCCCGAAAGGCGGCGACATCCTGTGCGTCCTCGAAAGCTTCAAGTGCCTCCAGGTCGCTCACGCTCACAAGTACGGCCGCCAACCTTCCATTGCGGGTCACACCGATCCGCTCACCCGCGTACATCGTCCGCCCCAGCACATCGGCCAGGTTCC
>CAMAWO010000059.1 GCA_945861925.1 Bifidobacterium breve
GGCATGACGATCGGGTCGACGGACGCGGAGTGGCTGAAGTCGCATTGAACGGTGAATCCACCGCCGCCCTGACGGTTGCCGCCTTGGTTGCCATCGTGCCCCGGGTGAGCCTGCGCGGGCAGCGCGGACATGATGAGGGCGCCGGCGATGCCAGCGGTGATCGAGATTGCCGCGATGGTGCTTCGGGTGATGCTCATGGTCACTCCTACTGTCATGGTGTCCGGGCGCTTCCCGGTTGACACGAAGCATTGGGCAACAACGTGATCGAGTCGTGGGCATCACGTTCGGGAAACGTAAGGATCCAAGAAGCATGGAACCGCCCAGATTTCAACTGCGTCACTCATCTGGCAGGCCGCTCATCGGGGGCGAGCCCTTGTCCTTTCAGCATTGGACTGACGCTCGGTCTCGTGCGTGGAGGCTTGCACTTGGGGACGATGGGCGCCCGAGGCAAAAAGTGGTGGATAGCCAACACTTTTGACGCCTAGCGGTAGGGCGTGAGTTAGGTTCAAAGTCATATGGGCGACTTCATTGGTAACAGCACCCTTGTTTTCAGTGCCTATGAGCCTCGGCGAGTTCCGAGACGAAATGTTTGCCACCACCAAGAGGATCGTCCCTCAGCGTCTTTGGGAGCCTCGCAATGAAGGCGGTTACGTGAGACATCCGAAGAAGGTGTTCTCGATTCTGGTGGTGGCGGCGGTGCCGACGGTCTCGTCGCTTTCACCGACCTCGGGAACGGTGGTGGGTGGTACGACCGTGACCGTGACCGGTTCCGGCTTCTATGACGGCGGTTCTAGTTCGGCCGTCACCGGTGTGACCGCGGGTGGTGTGGCCGGGACGAGCGTGTCCGTCGCCTCAGACACATCGCTCACATTCGTCACGCCCGTACGGGCGGGCGCAAGCCGAACCGCAGGCCCCGTCGTCGTCGTCACGACCTCCGGCGGGGCATCGGCAGGATCGACGCTGTACACGTTCAGGCCCGTGCTCGACTCGATCTCATCGATTCCTACCGGCACGGCGAGCGAGGGTTTAGTGAACCTCGGCTCCTTGGCTGCGGCATCCCAACGGAAGCCGGTCTCGCGAACGACACTCCAGCCATACACAGTGTCCGGAACGTATTCAACGGGAACATCATCCGTCGCCGGTGAGGGCTACTCCTATGTGACGGATCGCGACTACACCGGTGCCAACGCGCACCAGTACGAGAGTGACGAGCGCGCACTTAGATCCGGATCCTCGCTCACCACGACGGCGACGATCGCCACAGGCGGCGGCAGGAGTTCGACATACAAGCTCACGTCAGCCGGCAACTGCGATCCCCGCCCGAACGGGGCCACTGGATCGCCGACGGGGGCCAACTATTTCGATGGGTATCAGACGTATTGCTGCGTTTACGGGCCCGAGGTCTATTCGGAATCGTTTTACGTCGGATCCGGGATGTCGCTCGCATTTGACTGGGCAGCTGAGTATGTGTCCGATGACTACGAGGTGTACGGATACCTCATTTCACTCACGGATCTGACCGACACCACATACGCGGGAGCCGACTACAGCGTTGTCGCCCATGGCATCGGGAATGGCGCCAGCGGTATCACGTGGTACACCGCGAGCGCCGCCATCCCTGCCCCCGGGTACTACAGATTCCGGTTCGTTAATGGGACCTATGACGCAACAGGTGGCCACCTGATCGGGTCGAACATGTACATCGATCCGCAAGCCGTGATCGTCGCGAGGACGAATGTCATCACCTTCCCAACCCTCGCGGACCAGGTGGCAGCGGCGAACGCCTCGACGACAACAGTGACCCTGTCCTCGACTGCGGGTTCGACCGTCACCGTTGTCTCGAGCACCACAGGTGTGTGCACGGTGTCGGGGGTAGGGAACACGTACACAATCACGAAGGTGTCCAACGGGACGTGTGTACTTTCGGCGACGCAGGGGGCGACCGGCGAGTACGCCCCTGCGACGACGGTGCTGTGATCGTTCCAGTATTTGGCTGCAGCGGTGGCTCCGCTGGTGTCGACCGGGCTCAGTTCGTTGGTCAGTGCCTCAGGGGCGTCGCTCACTGGGACCGTCACTCCTCGGGGGGCGGCGACTGATGGGTCCTTCTGCTACGGAACGGCATCGAACCTGGCAGGCTGGACGTTGGTGGTGATCACCCCGCAGGTCAGTGCGACCGACCCGGGAACGACCATTTCAACAACGCTGACCAGCCTTTTGGCCTCGACTATTTACTACTACCGTGCCTCCGGCGTGAACTCAGTGGGGACAACCGACGGAATGATCCGATCGTTCACGACTTCAGCGGGATCTGGGGTGGTGGCGGGTCGACAGGCGGTGGCGGGTCGACGGGCGGTGGAGGCAGTCCTGCTCCTGAGCCGACCCCGACTCCGACGACGGTGGTTTCGCCCGCGTCGTTGCCGTCGCTGAATCCGGTGGTGATCCCGGTGACGGATGCGGTGAGGCCAGGTGGGTCTGTGATCCTCGTCGGAGGCGTGCCGGTGACGACCGCGGTCGCGCCGAACGCGGCGTCGACGGGGTTGACAGTTTCCGGGCTGGATTGGTCGCTTGGGCTTGGAGCGGTGACGTCCGAGGGCAAGCCGTCACCGCTCGGACGTGGCGGTGTTGTTGATGCCCGAACGGGGACGAGTCTGGCGGTATCGGGGGTGTCGTTCGCGCCGGGCACGGAAGTGAAGGTGTACATCCTCGCACCGCCGATGACCTGGGGGACGCTGACGATGAATATCGACGGCACGTTCAGCGGGCGAGTCTCGTTGCCGCTGACGTTGACCCCGGAGTGGTACACGGTCCAGGTGAACGGGTACAGCCGAAGCATGTCCCTGCGCAGTGCGTCGCTCGGAATGGGCCTGCAGTCGAGCGCGCAGCCAGAGGTTCGATTGTCTGACTCTGAATTCGACCCCGAAGGCAATGGAACCGCTGAGGACCGACGGCACATCGGCGGGCTGTGAGGGAGGGGACGGGTTTCGTGCTTGCGGGAGTGCTACCCTTCCCCCTTCTCATATGCCTCAAGATCACCATAGTAGTAATCTAAGTTCATGGCCGAGTAAGCACTCTCGTCTGGCTTGGCCCCCCGCGGCTCGGCCAATTTCGGGGGGCGCTGCTCTTGCGCATCCGAAGAGGGCCGCTTCCGAAATGACATTTCCGATGAGGAATCTTCTTCTTCTTCCTCCTTCTGCGGCAACGGGGCCTCGGACGGTCCCACATGCACGGGCTGTTCCACCTGCTCGGGCTGCTCGAGCGTCTCGGTTGGCTTTGCCGCCTTCGCCTTGGGGGCGTAGACCATGAGCTCCTTGGGCATTGCGGCAGACAGCTTGTTCGGGAACAGTTCACGGTGCTGCGCGAGTTGCTGCTCGGTGAGCGGAACCTGCTTCTCGTTGAAGGGTGCCTCGGCCCGCGGCTGCATGACAAGGCCGGTTCGGGCCAGCTCTTGCTTGCGGCTGCGACCGAGGCCCTGCTCGGTCTCCCTCAGCTTCTGCGTCTGGTCAAGCACGGCCTTGCGAGCCGCCTCCGCGGCTTCCCGCTTGCGGGTGATCTCGTCCTGATCCGGCTCCGGCTGGGATTCGAGTTCCTTGAGATCCTTCGCATGCTGGAGGTAGACCTGCTTGAGTGCCGCGGGCTTGTCAGCTGCGCTGGCCAGACCGGCGGCTTGCGCGTTCTCCGTCTCGCGCAGTCCTTTTCGACGGTCACGTGTCGCATCCGTCGCATCCGGGTTCTCAAGTCCCCAGTGCTGGTTGTAGTCGCGGTCACGAACCTCCTTGCCGAACGCCAGCTCCTCTAGGCCGCGCCCAGCCATCTTCAGGGTCTCGCCGGCGGGGGTGAGCGCGGCGAGGCCGATGGTTTTCGCGTACTTCCCGACGACCGGAATGTAGCCGAGCCCGGCCGTCATACCGTTCTGGTAGACCTCTGACATCGCTGCCTTGGCGCCAGCCGTCTTGAGATTTCCCTCCTTCAGGTCCTGCTCGCCGTTGTCGAAGCCGATGACGCCCCCGGTGACGTCGAGGGTCTTGCCGAGCCCCTGCGCAAGGCCTGCGGCGAACCGACCTGCGCGCCTGCGGCGGCGGACCGCCCGACCGTCCACGAGCTCGGCCCCTTCGCTTCCCTCCCCCTGTTGGCCGGCCTCTACCTGGTTTTTCGCCTCGGCTCGTGACATCTCGGGACGGTCGTTCCACAGGCCGCGCCATTTCTCCTGATTCGCCTCGTCCTTGCGGGCGGTGCGGTCCTTCCACTGCAGTGGCGAGACGGCTTTCATGCCGCCAGCATCGACGCGTCCGGCAGCAATGTCATCCTCGCTCATCGCCTGGAATCGATCGACGGCCGCGTTTGACTCTTCCTGCTTGCCGGCCTTCCCCCACGCCTTGTGCTTGAACCACTTCTGCCCAAGCAGGCGGGCGGCGGTGTCGCGCTTGGCCTTGTCCTCCTCGTTGGTGCCGAGTGATGCCTTGAGCCGGGACTTCATCTCGGGCTGCCCGGCGATGTTGGCATTTTTCGACTGCGCCGCGTGAAATTCCTTCCCGTATCGCCGTTGATGCACCTTGTCGTTGAGGGCGGCGGTCTTGTCCATGTCCAGCCCGTAGTTCGACGCGTATCCCGACTGCTGGGCCTCCTTGCCCAGGTTCTGCGCGGCAATCTGCTCACCGGCAGCAGCCCGGAGCAGATCTGTGTTGGCTCCGCGGAAGGTCTCAAAGCCGCGACGCTCGTCATCGACCGCGCCATTGAGGAGGCCGTCGCGGTTGGCTCGGTCGGCCTGCAGCTTGCGACGCGCGACGGTCGTCACGAACTGACGCTGGAGCAGTTCGGCACGCTTGTCGTGCATCTTCTGAAATGGCCGGCCCGCTGCCTCGGTCGTGGCGATGCCGGCAGCCTGCAGCATGTTCATCGGATTCTCGACGATCTTCCCAGCGGTGAGCACATTCACGTTCTTCTCGTAACGCAGCTGAGGCCCGAGCACGTTCCCGTCGGCATCCGTGTTCGGGATGGGCAGGTCCGTGCCGATCTTGGCGATGCGATCCAAGTTCTTCATGCCGGTAAGGGGATTGAATTTCTTCATGAAGTCCTGGCCCGCAGTGCCACCCTCTGCGGCGTCGACGCCGGTGGCGATGTCCTTCGCGACCCACCCGGTGAACTGGGCGGCCTTGCCGGTCTCCAGGTATGCCTTGCCTGTCTGGCCGAGGACCTTCTCGTCATCGAAACCCAGCTTCTTGATCTGCTTGTCGACGAACTTGGTCCCGGCCTTGCCGAGATTGGCGGTGACATTCAGCGCATCCCACGCGTGCGCACCGGCGGCGTTCGTCTTCTCGTCCGGCCGCAGTTCCTCGCGATCATTGATCGCGGCTCCCATGGCGGTCGCGAAGTGGCCGGCCTTGGCTGCCGCGGTGTCCTCTTCATCCGCCTGTGCCCGCTGGGAGAACGGGAATGCACTCGTATTCTTCGACGAGACATCGGTGGCCTGCTTGTCGATGGCAACCGCCTTCGACTGCATGGCCCTCAGGTAATCGCGTTCGTCACTACCGACTGGGCCACCTTGGCGCATGCGCCACAGCATGCTCTTCGCGTTGCCGAACTTGGTGTCCTGCCAGCCCTGAGGCACGTTCTCGGCACCTCTCCATCGGGGTTGCGGGCTTGATATTCAGCCAACCCGCGACGCGACTCAGCCTTGGCAATGACATGCTGCCCGTACTGGGTCGCAGGATCGACCTGAATCGTGGGAGGTGGGGCGGGGGCCTTGGCCTCGGGGTCACCGTCGCCTAGGTCAGCTCCTGCAGCCGCACCGGCAGGCTGGGACTTCGCGAACTTGCCTTTCAGCCAACTCCAACCCCTCTTCGCGAGTTTGCCCACGGTCTTGGCCAGGCCCCACCCGGCTTTCGCCGCCCGGACAGGGAACATGTAGAGGGGATTCTTCTTCAGCTGATGAACCTTGCCGCGTACGCCACCGAGCTTGCCGATTCCGGCAGCTCTCCCCATGCCGTTCTCCTCCCCGGCGAAGCGCTCGTTCATCTCGGCCGGAACCATGGGCCGGTCGACCTCGACGTCGCTCAAACCGGGAGCGGCGGCGGGGCGTTCGCCCTCGTCAGATGCCTGGGACGCCCGGTCCTGGACAACGGGTTCTTCGACGATGCGACCGTTATAGGGGCGGCTGGCGTGGGTGTCCTCCGGTTCGGGCCCTTCTCCAACGGGTTCCCCCCATTTTGCGGCTGGCTCCTGGAGGGGTGCTGATTGGGCCCGGCCTTGGGGCAGGGCGCCCTTCACCGATGAGATCGACCCTCGAACGCTCTCGAATCCGGCAGCTCTCCCCATGCCGTTGTCCTCCCCGGCGAAGCGCTCGTCCACCTCGGCCGGAACCATGGGCCGGTCGACCTTGACGTCGCTGAAACCGGGAGCGCCGGCGCGGCGTTCGACCTCGTCAGATGCCCGGGACGCTCGGTTCTGGACAACGGGTTCTTCGACGATGGGACCGTTAGAGGAGCGGCTGGAATGGGTGTCCTCCGGTTCGGGCCCTCCTCCACCGGGTTCCCCCCATTCAACGGTGATTGGGCGGGGCTTTCGCCCGGAGCCCCAGGGCCGCCGCTGGCGAACTGCCGCGTTGGCATCGCCGTAGAAGGAGCCTCCGTAACTAATATTGTCGTCGAATTCTGGGGCATGAGACCCGGAGTCGTCGGACGCTCCATAGCCCTGCGATCCCCGGTAGAACGGATCGTCGTCAGGTGCCTGGCCCATGCGCGATCCAACCCCACTGCCGCGCTGGCGACGAGTCGGGGACTCATCGGCATAAAGGCTCATGTGACTCAGCATCCATCTCGCGGGCAGCAAACATGCACAGCGCAATGGTACACCGATCTTGGCTCAGAAGAGCGAGGGATCCGTCCACTGATGGCAAGACTGCCGGCGCCTAGCCGTGGGCTCTCACTCGCCCGACAAAGCACGCGAGGCAGACGAAGAGTGCGCCGAGCGCGCCAAGCACGACCGAGGCGGGGATCACGAGGGGACCGATGTAGTCGGGACTCGGCGCATCGCTTCGTGCCAGGCCGATGCCGTTGGGCCGTGGCGGGGTCGTGGATGCGCGGACGGGGACGAGCCTGGCGGTATCGGGGGTGTCGTTCGAGCCGGGCACGGAGGTGAAGGTGTACGTCCTCGCGCCGCCGATGACCTTGGGGACGCTGACGGTGAATATCGACGGCACGTTCAGCGGGCGAGTCTCGTTGCCGCTGACGTTGACCCCGGGGTCGTACACGGTTCAGGTGAACGGGTACAGCCGAAACATGTCCCTGCGCAGTGCGTCGCTCGGAATTGGCCTGCAGTCGAGCGCGCAAACGGTCGTGAAGCGGATCAAGCGGACCGTGTACTTTGATCGGATGTCGTCTCGATTGACGGCGAGGTCGAAGAAGGTGATTGCGGCCGCGGTGCGCCAGATCCCACGGTCGGCGACGAATGTCACGGTCCAGATGGTCGACTACGTTCAGCGCGAGGACCATCGTGCGAACGACTTCATCCTGTCGGCGAAGCGGGCGAAAATCGTCGGGTCGAGTCTCAAGGCCAAGGGAGTGAAGGGTCGGTACTACGAGAGCGGACGTGGTCGAGGGCAACAGACTGGCAGCAAGGCACGTCGTACCGAATTTGTCATCGCGTACACGATCAAGCGCTAGCGGGGAATAAGCGCCCTGATGTCGTTGGCCATCGCCTCGGGCTTCGTCTTCGGTGCGTAGCGTCGAACCGTCGTTCCGTCGGGTGACACGAGAAACTTCGTGAAGTTCCACTTGACCATGGAGCCGAGGAGTCCGCCCGATCGCTCCTTGACGAACCTGAAGACCGGGTGGGTGTCCTTGCCGTTGACATCGACCTTTGTCGACAGCGGGAATGTGACGCCGTGGTTCACCTTGCAGAACTCCTCGATGTCGGAGTCGCTGCCAGGCTCCTGATGGGCGAACTGATCACACGGAAAGCCGAGTACGACGAGGCCGAGCGGGCCGAACTCCTCGTGAAGCCGCTGCAGGCCGTCGTACTGCGGGGTGAAGCCGCACTTGCTTGCGGTATTCACGATGAGGACCGGCTGGCCCGCGTAGTCGGCCAGTAAGACGGGGCTCCCATGGTTGTCGACGAAGGAAAGATCCTGGAGGCGTGACGCGGGGGCTGAATCGGCGGAGGTCATGCGTTAAGTCTGCCCCAGATCCGTGGCATGTGCCTCCGACGGGGTGGATAGGGTCCGAGGATGAGTGAAGCCGCCTCGATTGAGGCCTACGTCCGCGGTCTGCCGAAGGCCGAGCTCCATGTGCATCTGCAAGGGGCCGCGTCGGTTGCGACAGTGCTCGAACTAGCGCGCCGCTACCCGGAGGCCGGGGTGCCGACCGAAGAGCAAGGGCTGCGCGACTTCTACACGTTCACCGACTTCGCGCACTTCATCGAGGTCTACATCAGCGTCAACCGGCTCGTGCGAACTGCTGATGATGTTCGCGACCTCGTCGTGGGACTCGGCCGGGATCTCACGGAGGTGAACGTGCGCTATGCCGAGGTGACGGTGACCCCTGACAGTCATCTCCTCATGGGGATCGAGCCGGATGCCCTGGCCGACGCACTCACCTCGGGTCGCGCGCACGTCCTCGACGCCTACGACATTGAGCTCGCGTGGGTATTCGACATTCCAGGTGAGCTCGGGGTGCCGTCCGGCATCCGAACCATCGAGTGGGCTGAGTCGCACCTGCCGCAGCACAGCGTCGGGTTCGGCCTTGGTGGGCCCGAGGAGGGGGTTCCGCGTGACATGTTCGACGACGTCGTCCGTCGCGCCCGCGATCTGGGCCTGCGAAGTGTCCCGCATGCCGGCGAGACAACTGGCCCGCAGAGCATCCGTGACAGCATCGATGTTCTCGGTGCTGTCCGAATCGGCCACGGCATTGCCGCAGCGAGCGACCAGGAGCTCATGGACGAGCTCGTCGCCCGCGACATCGTCTTGGAGGTCTGCCCCACCTCGAATATCTGCACCCGCGCGGTCGCGGAGATGAAGGATCACCCGTTCAACGTCCTCCGCGATGCCGGCGTCCGGGTGACCCTCAATAGCGACGACCCGGGGATGTTCGACACCGACCTGAACCGCGAGTATCTCGTCGCGAACGAGGTATTCGGGCTTGACGGCCCGGTGCTCACCGAGCTCGCTCGCGAGTCGGTGCGCGCTTCGTTCGCATCGGGTGACGCACGATCGCGGATCCTCGCCGAAATCGACGACTACGAGCGGTCAGCTGAGTTGAGCGGCTGACGGGCGACTGTCGTCACTCTCGATTGGACCACGATCTCGGCTGGGTGAGCGCGATGGGGTTTCCGCTCAGGCGTAAGCCATCCTGCATCTGCTTCTCGCGGTACTCGAGGACTCGGGTGCCATTGCCCGTCCAGTCCTTGATGCGGGCGCGAAGGGAGTCAACCTGCCCGCGCCACTGCGGATCGGACTCATCGACCGCGTCGGGCCGAACGATGAAGACGTCGATGTCGGTCTTGCCACCCATCGAGCGCCTCGTGGCGGCGCCGAACAGGGCCGCATAGGCGCAGGGCTGCTGCCAGTTGCTGAGGTGCGCTGAGAGCCGGTCGACGAATGTGTCGCGCAATTCGGCAATGGCGATGACGGCATCGGCCGCGACGTGCTCGCGATTGAGTTGGTAGACGTCGGCGTGGCCGACCCTGCGCTGTCGGACGATGCCCTGCGCACTCAGTCGAGCGCAGGCCTTTCGGACGCCGGACTCGGAGAATTCGCCGATGAGGGAGTGGATGCGCGGCGCGGTGCACTCATCGGACAGGCGGACGAGGACTGCGAGGATCTCGCCATCGAGCGACGGCGTCACCGTCCGGAAGGGGCGCCCGAGTTCCACGTCTTGAGGCTAGACCGTTCAGTGCGATCCGCGCTGGACAAAAGTAAAGTGTCCGGGATAAAAGTCTTGACTGAGTAAACCTAGGTTGCTGACGCTCAGCCAGCGATATCCTTCGGTTATCGCTGTGATCCTGCGGCGGATTCGACAACAACCCCCCACAACGGATCGTCCGGCACGTTCCTGCCGGTGAAGGGATTGGCATCGCCATGACCAAGCACGTTCGCTATGAAGATGTATCGCTCATCTACCCCGGTGGCACTTCGCCCGCCGTCAGCCACCTCGATCTCATGATCGCCGAAGGCGAGTTCCTTGTCCTCGTCGGCCCATCCGGATGCGGCAAGTCCACCAGCCTGCGGATGCTCGCTGGCCTCGAACCCATCAGCTCCGGGGCCATCTACATTGGTGACCGCGACGTCACCAATGTGTCTGCGAAGGATCGAGACATCGCGATGGTCTTCCAGAACTACGCGCTCTACCCCCACATGTCGGTGGCCGAGAACATGGGCTTCGCACTGAAGATCCAGAAGGTCTCGAAGGACGAGATCAGCCGCAGAGTGCTGGAGGCAGCGAAACTGCTTGACCTCACCGAGTACCTCGACCGCAAGCCGAAGGCCCTCTCAGGCGGCCAGCGTCAGCGGGTGGCGATGGGTCGAGCGATCGTCCGCGAACCCGAGGTCTTCTTGATGGACGAGCCCCTCTCGAATCTCGACGCCAAGCTGCGGGTGCAAACACGCACCCAGATCGCTGCCCTGCAGCGGCGACTCGGCACCACCACGGTCTACGTCACGCATGATCAGGTCGAGGCGATGACCATGGGGGATCGCGTTGCGGTCCTCAAGGACGGGGTCCTCCAGCAGGTCGACACTCCGCGGGCGCTGTACGACACTCCAGCGAATGCCTTCGTCGCAGCATTTATTGGATCCCCATCAATGAACATCGTGAGCGCGCGCATCGTCGAGACCGGGGTAGAGGTCAATGGTGCAACGGTCCTGGTCGACCGCGCCACCTTAGCCAAGGCGAGCGGCGACGTCGTCCTCCTTGGCTTTCGGCCCGAGGATCTTGAACTCGGTGATTTCGGGATCCCGATGACCGTCTCGCTCGTGGAGGAGCTCGGTGCCGACACCTTCGTCTATGGCACGGCACCTGGATTGGACGGTGCGGATGTCGACCTCGTTGCTCGGTCGCGCGGATTCCATGCGCCGGCCATCGGGGCGAGCGTCCACGTCAACCCGACGAAGACGTATGTGTTCGATCCGGCGGGGGAGCAGCCGCGACTCTCATAGCCTTGGACAGACAACGACACGGGTCAACATGCACTATTGATCCATGACACGTCGAATTTCCCCTGCCCTTGTCCTGTTGCTCGCCGGAGCGGTCGCGCTCCTCTCCGCCTGCGCGCCTGCTACCACCGTCATGGCGCCGGGCGGAGTGGAAGCACGCACGGTGAGCGTCGCGGCAACCGGTACCGCGGAGGTGACCCCTGATGCCGCCCGTGCTTCGGTGACCGTTGAAACGAGCGACCCCACTTCGGCTCAGGCCGCACAGGCGGCTGCCGCTGAGTCGGCAACCCGGGCGCTCGACGCTCTCAAGGCGGCTGGCGTCGACGCGAAGGACATCGCGAGCAAGGCCATCAATGTCGGGCCGGTGTACGACTACACATCCGTGGACGGGCAGACCCTCATCGGCTACCGCGCCTCGCAGACGCTCAACGTCACCCTGCGGGATCTCGCATCAGCCGGCGCGACCCTCGATGGAGTAGTCAAGGCCGGTGGGAACGCTGTGCGCATCGACTCGCTCGAGCCGTTTGTGACTGATCCCGCCGCTGCGACCGAGCAGGCGCGGGCTCAGGCTGTCGGCATCGCAAGGGCTCAGGCGGAGCAATATGCGCAGTTGCTCGGCTTCACGCTCGGCGAGGTGGCGACGGTGTCAGAGTCGACGTCGAATGCGCCGATGCCGATGGTCGCCTACGCCGACTCAGCGCCGAGTGAGGAAAAGGTCGTGGAGACACCTATCGAAGCCGGCACGAGCGAGGTGACCGTCACCCTAAATGTGGCCTGGCTAATCGAGGACTAACGCGCAGAACGGCAGAGGTCTACCAGCCACCCTCTGCTCGGCGGTTGTAGCGAACCTCGGTATCGCCGAGATCGAATACGAGCAGCTTTTGCTCGGTGAATCGCTCGAGGAACCACTGTGAGAGTTCGCGACCGACGCCGCTGTTGCCGGTGCCGCCGAATGGGGCGAGCTGATCCCAGTAGTTGCTCGTCTCGTTGATGTTCACGGTGCCGTGTTGCAGTGCCTCGCCTACTCGCCAGGCGGTCGCGAGGTCGCGGGTCCAAAGCGAGGCGATGAGGCCGAGCTTGCTGGAGTTCGCGATGGCGATGGCCTCGGGGATCGACTCGATCTTGATGATGGGGGCGACGGGACCGAAGGTCTCCTCGCGCGCAATCGTCATGGCAGGAGTGACGCCGGTGAGGATGGTGGCCGGGTAGAACAGACCGTCCTTCGGGCCGTACTGGGTGATCTCGGCGCCCTGCGCGCGAGCATCTTCCACATGATCAACGACGCGAGCGAGTGTTGCAGCGTTTCGGAGCGGGCCCATCTCGGTCTCATCAAGTCCGGGATCACCGATGCGAAGCTGGGATGCGCGAGCCTTGAGTTTCGCAACGAACTCATCGTGGACATCGGCGTGAACGAGCAGTCGCTCGCCGGAAGTACAGACCTGACCTGCGTAGTAGAAGCAGGCGTTCATCGCTCCCTCGACCGCAGCATCGATGTCGGCGTCGGCGAGCACGATGACGGGCCCGTCGCCGCCGAGCTCGAGGAGATGTGGCCGAAGCGCCGCTTTTGCGGCGATGCGCTTGCCAGTCGCGGTCGAGCCGGTGAAGAAGAGCCCGTCGACATCCTCGTGCTCGACGATGGCGGCACCGACCTCGCCCATCCCATGGACCACGTTGAGCACGCCGGGCGGAAGGCCCGCCTCGGTGCAGATTTCGGCGACCATATTGCAGCAGATGGGGGAGAACTCGGAGGGCTTCCAGACCGCCGTGTTGCCGGCGGCAATGATGTGCGCGAGCGCTATCGAGGCGATGTCGGTGGGGAAGTTGTATGGAGTGATGACGCCGACGACGCCCAGTGGACGATGCGTGAGGACGAGCCGCTTGTTGTTCGTCTGCTCCTGGGTCGACGGGAACGATAGCCCGCGATGCCGGAGCACCTCCTCGCCGGCCTTCTGCCAGGAGGGGGCCGCGTACTCGTGTACTTCCTCGCGTGCCTCAGCGACGGTCTTGCCGATCTCAATGATGAGGACCTGCGCTACCTCCTCCGCGCGGGCGGCGAAGAGGGTGTGAATCTGCCGCATGATCTTCACTCGTTCGATGAGCGGGGTCGCGGCCCAGGCGGGCTGCGCGGCTCGCGCTGCTGCGACGGCCCTGTCGACGTCGGTGGCATCGCAGTTTGCGACATCAGCGATGAGATCACCGGATTGAGGCGAGTTCACGGCGAAGGTGCCGGCTGAGCCATCGACCCAGGATCCGTTGATGAGTGCCTTGGTCGGCAGTGCCTGTGTCATGTCTGTCCCACCCTTCGCCAAGATTGCGGGGCCGAACGTCAACCCCGGAAATGTCTGCCGCCAAGGTATCCGATGGCGCGCTTCGGCGGGCGGTTCTCGATGAGACAGGCTGCTTCGGGTTGATTCGCGGATAACTGTCGAAGTAGGCGTAGTGTCGAAGTATCGGAGCCATCAAGACTCCCGGATGACGGAGCGGTCATGGGCGACAAGTCACGGCAAAAAACCGAAACGAAGAAGGTCGGCAAATCGATCAAGGAAAAGCGCGCCGACAAGCGGATGGCTGCCGGATCCTCGAAGGACACCCCCGGCATCATGCCACCCAAGAAGGACTGACCCCCGGCGGACTAGGCAGCAGGGTCGAGCCAGCGCAGGCCCTTGAACCGGTTGAATCCCCGATCGAATGACACCCATGTGGCGTTGATCTCCAAGGCTGCTGCGGCGAGCCAGGCGTCGGTGATGTCGTGAGTGCGCGGCCTGTTGGTGTCGAGGAGGCCGCGGAAGATCGACCAGTGCGCGGGACCCGGGTTGAGCACGTGGACGAAGGGTGAGGCTGCGAGGAGATCGACGACCTCAAGTGCTGAAGACAGGTCAAGGGGTTCTACGAGGACTCGCCGACTGGTCGCGACGCGGATGAAGCCCGAGATCACCGTGGAGAACAGGCCAAGGCCTTCGGGTGATCTGCGCAGGCGCTCGAGCGTCTCGCGGGCCAAGTGGTGATGTGGTGACGTCGAGATGACTGAATTCAGCAGGACGTTCACGTCAACGCAATGCATGGACGGCGGTTCCCTCATCGAGGAGTTCGCTGAGCGATGCATTGCTGTCGAGGTCCACTCCGGGCCGCAGTCCCCCGCCAGTGAAGACTGGCAATTCGGGGAAGTGGAGGTCGCTGGTGTCAGATACTGCGGACCGTCGCGCGAGCAGCAGGCTGATTGCATCTTCGATCACCGAGCCGATGGAGCAACCCTGGATGGCTGCAACCTGCTTCACCTCGCGGTAGATATCGTCCCGGAGCGTGATCGTCGTTCGCATGTCTGCACATTAGCATCAGCTCTATGCATCAAGATGCAGCAATTGATTACGATGCGACGATGAAGCCTCAAGCGACGCCGACGTGACCTCCATCGCGAAGTCTGCGGCCGCGGTGAGACGACAGGCGCGGGCGGCTACCTCACCAGCGGAACTCAATGAGGCGATCGAAGAGTGCCGCGCCTGTCCGAGGTTGGTCGCCTGGCGAGAGGATGTCGCGGTCGTCAAGCGCGCGGCCTACGCCGATGACACCTATTGGGGTGCGCCTGTCCCGAGTTTCGGCGCCGATCGACCCTCGATCCTCATCATCGGCCTCGCCCCCGGTGCTCATGGCGCAAATCGCACCGGGCGGATGTTCACCGGCGACCGAAGTGGCGATTGGCTCTTCGGATCCCTCCACCGTGTCGGCCTCGCCTCGTCACCGGGTTCGGTCTCCCGCGAAGATGGGCAGCGGTTGGCGACGTCCCGCATCACCGCGGCGGTTCATTGCGCCCCGCCTGACAACAAGCCCACGACGAAGGAGCGTGATACCTGCGCCCCCTGGCTCGACCGTGAACTCGAACTCGTCCAGCCTGAACTGCGGGTAGTGGTCGCGCTCGGCGGGTTCGCTTGGGCCGCAGCACTGACCGCGCTCGCGGCTCGCGGGTGGACGATCCCAAAGCCGAGGCCGCGGTTTGGCCACGGCGCTCAGGTCGAACTTGATTGGATGGACTCTCGCGGGATCATCCTCTTGGGCTGCTACCACCCGAGCCAGCAGAACACGTTCACCGGAAGGCTCACCGAGTCGATGCTCGACGCGGTGTTCACGGATGCGCGTCACCTCGCAGTCGGCGATCACGCCCCCAACGTCCATCAGCCTCGCCCGTCATCCATCCCCGAATAACGATGTTGCGATGGGTTGGTTGCCCTGAGGTCGAACGGACCCTACGCTGCGATCGGCCCAGCCGTCTGCCATTGAGGAGCCATGAATGCCGCTATTCACGTCCATCGACGATGCTAGATCGCGTCTCGCCGGCACCGGCTACCTCGTTGACGAGGTGTTGGCCACCGTGGTGTTTCTCGGCGATGCACTCGGCAAGCCAATTCTGCTCGAAGGGCCTGCGGGCACCGGAAAGACCGAGTTGGCGAAGGCAGTTGCAGAGGCGACGGGCGCGAAGCTCGTTCGGTTGCAGTGTTACGAGGGCCTCGATGAGGCGCGGGCCCTGTATGAGTGGAACTATCGCAAGCAGCTCCTGCGGATCCAGGCGGCTCAGGGGAGCGATGGCGCCGATTCGTGGTCGGATCTGCAGGATGACATCTTCAGCGAGGAATTCCTGCTCGCGCGGCCGCTGCTCACGGCCATCCGGCAGCAGGGCCCGACCGTGCTCCTCGTCGACGAGACCGACAAGGCTGATGTCGAGGTGGAGGGCCTCCTACTTGAGGTGCTGAGCGAGTTTCAGGTCACCGTGCCAGAGCTCGGCACGATTGTTGCGACGCATCGACCCTTCGTCGTCCTCACGTCAAATGCGACGAGGGAGCTCTCCGAGGCCTTGAAGCGTCGATGCCTGTATGCGCACGTCGACTATCCGGACGCCACGCGAGAGCTGGCGATCGTCATGTCGCGAGTACCGGAGGTCGCCGAGCAACTCGCAGTCGAGTTGGTCAGGGTAGTGCGCGCCATGCGGGCGCTCGACCTCCGCAAGGCGCCGAGCGTTGCCGAGACCATCGACTGGGCGCGGGCGATGCAGGCGCTCGGTGTCGAGGAGCTCACTGATGCGGTGGTCGAGCAGACCCTCGGAGTGGTGCTGAAACACGAGCCGGACAGGCAACGGGTGCGCGAGCAGCTTGGTTTGGTGGCTTCGCAGTAGGTCAGTTTGGGTGCTTCGCAGTAGGTTGGATTATCGGGCGATCCTCGTGACTGCGGCGACGAGTTCACGGATTGTGGACACCTCGAAGGCATCCGTGCAATGGCGTGCGTAATCTGACGCGCGCGAGTCGAGGCTGTTCCACTCGGATCTGGGCTCGGGGTTCAGCCAATAGAGGCGTCGGGCCCGGTGCTCGAGCTCGGCAACCTCGGCAACAGCGGGCTCACGATCATGCGACCGCGCGTCGCCGGCAATGATGACGGTCGTCTTGGCCGTGACCGCATCACCCCATCGGTCGACGAAGGCTGCGAAGGCGCGCCGGTAGTCGCTTCGTCCGTCCTTGGCAATAAGGCCCTTGCGAGCGAGGAGATGGTGGGGGTCGAGCACGCCCGGGCTGCTCGCGAGTATGTCAGTGATCTCGACGATGCCGTCGATGAAGACGAACGACCTGACGCGGCGGAACTCCTGGTGCACGGCGTGCAGGAGGGTCAGGGTGAAGGGTGCGAACTGGGCGGTGGAGCCCGAGACGTCGCACAGCACGATGAGGTCTGGTTTCGTTGGCCTCCGACGTCTGAGTACGGGTTGGACAGGGACGCCGCCGGTGCCCATTGAATTGCGAATGGTGCGACGCATATCCAATCCGCTGGTGCCCCGGCGACGCCGGTTGCCGAGCCTGGTTGCTAGGCGTCGGGCCAGGGGTCGCATTGCCTGGCGCATCGCGACAAGTTCATCGGCCCCGGCGCGCAGGAGCGGGCGATCCTCTGGATCCTCGAGTTGCTGCCGCGAGGCCCCATCATCGGTCTGTCGCATCCGGCCCGATACGAGGTCCTGCATCCGGCGTTTCATCTGCTCCATCGCCAAAGCAGCCTCAGCGGTTGCCAGCGCCCGGTCGAAGTTAGTGTCGCCTTCAGCCTGATCCAGATAGCGACGATAGAGGTTCGGAATATCCATGCGTCGCAATGTCCGCTGGACGTGATGGCCGGCGGAGCGTCCATCGTCCTGCGAACCTCCGTGCTGATCTATCGCGGCCTCGAGCAGGTCGTCGACGTGGCCGAGGTCACCGTCGCGCAAGGCTCGGGCGAGGTCATCGATTGAATCCGTCTCGGAGCCGTCCCCTTCAGCGCTGTGACCGGCATCGGGCACGGGCCTGCGTGCTCGAGGAAACACTGCATCGAAGGCTCGATCGAATGCGACGTCATGCGTGGAATCCTTGACGAGGGTGGATTTCAATGCTGTGCGAAGGTCAGTACAGTCGTGGAGGCCAACCACTGAAAGCGCAGCGACCGCGTCGAGCGCCTCGCTCGTCGACACCGCCAGACCACAGAGGCGAAGGCGCCGGGTGAGATGTAGGACAGCGGTCGGTAACGCCTGGATCGGGGGGGTGGTTGCGGTGGGCAGGCGCACTGTGCGAGCGTATCGGCGCGCCACCGATGCTCGTGCTGCGCAGATGGAGATGGGACCACCTGGTGACCGAACAGATTCTTGCCCTCGCCTTGATGCTCAACCCTGCCCATGATCGGGCCTCCCAAGCCCACATGGCGAGACTTGCCGGGCGATTGGGGTTCATCGCCTGCCACCTGCCGTTGGGTGAAGACGCAACGTTGAGCGCATCGGACATGGAAG
>CAMAWO010000060.1 GCA_945861925.1 Bifidobacterium breve
GATGGGTTCGGTCCAATGATGCTGAAGTCCACCGTGGTGAAGAAGGTCTAGACAGAACTCGTTGTGCAACGAGCGCGAAACGCACAAACTCCCTGCACGGAACACCTGAGCAACCCACTACTTTTGCTGTCATGGTCAGGAGAATGGACGGCCTCGCTCGACGTACTCAGACTGGCCGACAGCAGCCTCGGTCGACCTCGCGCGCTGGGCTGTACGCGGGCTGTGGAGTCGTGGCGATCGTCGGATTGACTGGCGTTACGTCGGCCATTGCGGGACCGTCGATCGGCGTGATCTCGGAGTATCCGCTCCCCATCGCCTCATCCAATCCATCGTGGATAAGCGGGGGATTGCCGGTAGTCGCCAAGGGCGATCTGTGGTTCACGCTGCAGCCGAACACCCCAACTCCAGGCAACACCGGCGCCGTCGCGAAGATCACAAACTCGGGCGTCATCACGACGTACACGGCGGGCATTTCCCCGGGGTCCGGGCCATCATCAATCGCGGCTGATGCAATCGGCAACATGTGGTTCACCGAGGCGGTTGGCAACCAGATTGCCAAGATAACCGCGGACGGTGTTGTCACCGAGTACCCGCTGCCTGTAGCGAGTTCCCGTCCGGCGGGCATTGCGCTCGGCGCCGACGACAATATGTGGTTCACGCTGTACAACACCGGCAATATCGGCAGCATCACCCCGACCGGGCTCCTAACAGAGTACGCGACGGGCCTGGGCCCCATGGCTGGCCCCTACGGCATCGCCCTCGGACCTGATGGGAACATGTGGTTCACGCAGTTGAAGGCGAACGCGATCGGGGTCATCACACCGACTGGTCAGGTCACGACGTACTCCACGGGGATCACCCCGGGCTCCTCCCCGTACATGATCGCTTCTGGACTTGACGGCAGATTGTGGTTCACTCAGGGCGAGGTCAACTCAATCGGCGCCATCACGACGGGCGGGCAGGTTACCCAGTACCCATATCCCGGGGATCCTGCAATTGCTGGCAGCAACGGCATAGCACTCGGAGCTGACGGAAACATGTGGTTCGGCGGCGGGAACAGTGGGCCGGCAGGAACGCAGGTCATGGGTCGCGTAACGCCAAGCGGCGTAGCAACCTTATTCAACACCGGTGCGAGTAGTAACCCATTTGGAGTGGCCCAAGGTTCGGATGGCCACATGTGGTTCACGAACTACCAAGGCAATAACACCATCAGCCGGATGTACACCTCGGCTCGGCAGTTGCCGATCAATTGCGGAGCTCTGCCGAAGAACATCGCGGCCAAAGGAGAGACGGTTTTGCTTCCGGGGTACTGCCTGACGAATGCCGGAAATCGTCTGCGGATCAGTGTCACCTCTGCCAACCCAGATCGTGGAGCCTCGCAAGATTTCCTGATCAAGCGGGGCACTGGAGGAAAAATTTCCATCAGAACCTTTGGCACCGGCCCACACAAGCTCTTGGTCACTGCACGCGCTGACCGGACAGGCGTGTATCCCGCCTACTCCGTCACGCGTACGGTGACGGTCGGTCGATCCACATGACACGCACTTAAACGCGGGTTCGTTGGGAGAACGGCAAGAACAGGACCGCCGCCCAAACGCAAACTGCGCCGGTCACATGGGCGATGACTGCGACGACAGGCAGACCGGTGAAGTACTGCACGTAGCCAATGACCCCTTGACTCACCGAAACTGCCGCGAGGATCCACGCGGCGCGTCGGCATCGTGATGGGGCGTCAGTGAGCCGAAGCGCGAGCAGCAGCGCCGCGAGCAGTCCAAGGAAGAGCAGGACGACATCCGCGTGAAGCCACGACAGCGTGCGCGGGTCGAAGCTGAAGCGGTTCTCGCTCTGGGCATCGCCACTGTGGGGACCTGAGCCGGTGACGAGGACCCCTAGGACCACAACGAGGCCGGCGATCGCCACGATGCCCCAGGTGAGGAGCCTTAGCTCGCGGCGGATGAGCATGACTGCGGGGCTGTCGCCGAGGTCGGCGGACCGTGCGACGAGCGCAACGCACGCGGCGATGATGGCCATGGAGAGCAGGAAGTGCGCGGAAACGGTCGCGGGGTGCAGCCCAGTGAGGACCGTAACGCCGCCGAGTGCAGCCTGAGCGAACGTGCCGATGAACGGGATGGCGGCGAGCACGAGGATGGCTCGGCGGGGCGGCAACGATAGACGCGATCGGCGTCGATGATCGATGATCGCGGCCACGATCGCGGCGACGGCGAGGATAACGAGAGCGAAGGTGAGCAGGCGGTTACCGAATTCGACGTACTTGTGCCATTCCTCTTCCTGCCGGGCTGTCGGAGTGTAGGAGCCCTCGACACATTCGGGCCAGGTAGGGCAACCGAGTCCGGACCCGGTCACACGCACGACGGCACCGGTCACGACGATGGCCATCTGGGCGACGAGGTTCGTGATGAAGACACCGCGCACGGCTGGCGTGCAACGCCCGGTTTCGGTCATATCTCCACCCTAGCGAGGTTGGGCTCGTGCGGCCCGGGGTCGCAGTCCGGTCACGGCTTGCCTCAGATCGCTCGTGGTTTGCCTCAGATCAGTCCCAGGTGAACGTGCGCCGGGCGAGCACGGCACCTGCTGTGCCCCAGGCAAGCAGGACGAGGAGCGCACCGACGGGGAGGGTGCCACCCGTGAGCGCCACGTTCAAACCATCGGCGAGCGCAGCCGACGGCAGCAGTCCGACAACCGTGCCGATCGCTGGTGGCATATCTGCAGCGGCGAAAACAACCCCGCCGAAGACGATAAGCAGCACGAAGATCCCGTTAGCGAGGGCGAGCACCGCCTCGGCGCGCAGGGCGCCGGCGAGGAGCACAGCCAGTGCGGCGAATGCTCCGCCCCCAAGGAAGACGAAGGCGACCAGCCCGAGCCAGTCAACATCTGGGCGCCAGCCCATGACTGCTGCGACGATCGCGAGGGCGGCGAACGACAACGCAGCGAGCGCGCCGGTGGCAAGCGCCTTGCCGAGGAGTAGATCAAGGCGTGACAGGGGAGTGGTGGCGAGGAACTTCAGGGCACCAGCTCTCCGCTCAAAGCCGGTACCGATCGCCAGCGAGGTGAAGCAGGTGGCGATGAGGCTGACGGTCAAGACGGTGGGGACCTGCTCGTCGATTGCGTTGCCCCGCATGATCCGCAGGGCGATGAGCAAGGCGATGGGGATGATGAACATGAGGAGGATCTGCTCACCATTGCGAAGGAGTAGCCGTAGTTCCCATCCCGCGTGGGCGCGGACCCGCGTGACCCCGCTCATGAGGGCTCCGATCCGGCGTCCATGACGATCTGCTCGAGCTTCCGGCGGCCGACGGTGAGGTCGGTCGCCATCACCCCCTGCTCTGCGCACCATCTGGTGATCGCTGCCATAACTTGAGGGCTCGGCGGTCCGTGCACCACGTAGTTCCCGGGGCGCGCCTCCTCCGCCCGGAAGCCGCCGGGCAGGGTCCCCGCAAGTCCGGTGAGGTCCAAGCGCGGTGGCCCGGTGAAGCTCATCGCATCATTTGCCCCGGTGAGGTTGGCGACAGTTCCTTCGGCGATGACGTGCCCGCTGGCAATGACGACCACATGGTCGGCAAGCGCCTCGACATCGTTCAATTGGTGCGTGGTGAGCAGAATGCTTGTCCCTGCATCCCGCCGCTGGGCAAGCGCCTCAAGGAGGTTGCGACGGGCGAGGGGATCAAGTCCCGCGGTCGGCTCGTCGAGGATGAGGAATTCGGGGTTGGGGAGCAGTGCCGCCGCCAGTTTCACGCGCTGCTGCTCCCCGCCGGACAGACGCCGGGTGGTCGTTCGGGTTGAAGGATCGATGCCGACGAGGTCAAGGAGTTCGGACGGGTCAGCGTGGGTTGGGTAGAGCCGGGCGAGGTACGTCAACCACTCGAGCGGTCGTGCTGTTGGGTAGAGGCCCCCCTGCTGGAGCATGACGCCGACGCGCCTCGCGACTGCACGCGTGCCGGGCTCGGCCCCGAGGAGTCGAACCCTGCCGCTCGTTGCCGCGCGCAACCCGCAGGCAACCTCGACGGTTGTGGTTTTGCCGGCCCCGTTCGGACCGAGCAGGGCGGTGACGTGTGAGGCATCCGCGGTCATCGACACACCGTTGACGGCGACCGCATCGCCGTAGCGGACGACGAGATCCTCGATGACAAGGGCGGGGATTGAGCTCATGAGTCGAGTCTAGGGAGCCCCCGGTTGGCGCGACCGAGGATTTAGGCAACAATGGTGTTATGAAATTCACCGGCGAGGCTGCAGCGCGCATTGCGCGATCCTTGCTCGACGTCGGACCTGGTACGGCGTCTGACCTTGCCGAGAGGCTCGGGCTCACCGCGACCGCCATCAGAAGGCCCCTCGCCGCACTGATCGAGTCGGACCTTGTTGTGGCCTCCGACCGTGCTCCCTACGGCCCGGCCCCAGCGCCGCGCAGGGGTCGACCCAGTCTGGTTTTCAGCCTCACCCAGGCCGGACGCTCGGCCTTCAGCGACGCAACGGAGGACCTTGCACTCGAACTCTTGCGGTTTGTCGATCGCACGCAGGGACGCACTGGCATCGCGGCATTTGCAGCGGAGCGGGCGAACCGCCTGGTCCATCGGATCGGCTCAGCAAACGGCGTCCCGTCGGCTGCATCGGTCCAGTTGATGGCCGATACCCTTACCGCCGCGGGCTATGCGGCTTCAGTCGATATCGCGGGCGATGATGCCAAGACCGTCCAGCTTTGCCAGCACGCATGCCCGGTCTCGGAGGCGGCGGGTGAGTTTCCGGCGCTGTGTGAGGCGGAGACCGCCGCTCTCGGACAAGCGCTGGGTGTTCACGTGACGCGGCTTGCGACCATTGCACATGGCGACGGAGTCTGCACCACCGTCATCCCCATCGACGTTCGCCGCTCGGCCAGCGTCTCCCAGACCACGAACATCCTCCAGACCAACTCCAACCGAAGGGCCATGGCATGAGCGATCAGACCATCACACGGACCGAGACCGAGCCAGCGCTCACCTCTGCGGAGCAGCAGGCCGCGACGATCGACGAACTTGGCCGGTACGAGTACGGCTGGCACGACGCCGACACTGCAGGCGCCACCGCCAAGCGCGGACTCAGCGAGGATGTCGTGCGCAACATCAGCGGGCTCAAGAACGAGCCGGAGTGGATGCTCGAGTTGCGGCTCAAGGGCCTGCGACTCTTTGGCAAGAAGCCAATGCCGACCTGGGGTTCTGACCTCAATGGCATCGACTTCGACAACATCAAGTACTTCGTTCGGTCGACGGAGAAGCAGGCGACGAGCTGGGACGAACTCCCCGACGACATTAAGAGCACGTATGACCGGCTCGGCATTCCGGAGGCGGAAAAGCAGCGCCTCGTCTCGGGAGTTGCGGCCCAGTACGAGTCCGAGGTCGTGTACCACGCGATTCGTGAGGATCTCCAGGAGCAGGGCGTCATCTTCCTTGACACCGACACTGCGCTGCGCGAGCACGAGGACGTGTTCAAGGAGTACTTCGGCTCCGTCATCCCGGTCGGCGACAACAAGTTTGCCGCACTCAACACGTCAGTCTGGTCAGGCGGCTCATTCGTTTACGTGCCCAAGGGTGTTCACGTCGACATTCCGCTGCAGGCCTACTTCCGCATTAACACCGAGAACATGGGCCAGTTCGAGCGCACCCTCATCATTGTCGACGAGGACGCCTACGTGCACTACGTCGAGGGTTGCACCGCGCCGATCTACTCAAGCGACTCGCTGCACTCGGCGGTCGTGGAGATCATCGTCAAGAAGGGCGGCCGGTGCCGCTACACGACGATCCAGAACTGGTCGACCAACGTCTACAACCTCGTCACCAAGCGGGCCATCGCCCATGAGGGTGCCACGATGGAGTGGATCGACGGCAACCTCGGCTCGAAGGTCACGATGAAGTACCCGGCCGTCTGGCTGATGGGTGAGCATGCCAAGGGCGAGACTCTGTCGATTGCCTTCGCGGGAGAAGGTCAGCACCAGGATGCAGGCTCGAAGATGGTTCATGCGGCACCAAACACGTCATCGAGCATCGTCTCGAAGTCGGTTGCCCGCGGTGGTGGCCGCACCTCATACCGGGGCCTCGTCCAGATCCTCGAGGGCGCCCACGGATCGAAGAGCACCGTGAAGTGCGATGCCCTGCTCGTCGACGACATCTCGAGGTCTGACACCTACCCATACGTCGACGTGCGCGAGGACGATGTCTCGATGGGTCACGAGGCCACGGTGTCGAAGGTGAGCGCCGATCAACTTTTCTACCTCATGTCACGTGGCATGACCGAGGACGAGGCAATGGCCATGATCGTTCGTGGCTTCATCGAGCCGATCGCCCGCGAACTGCCGATGGAGTACGCGATTGAATTGAACCGCCTCATCGAGCTCCAGATGGAAGGGGCTGTTGGGTGACGATCGCCCCACCACATGATCTAGCCCCGAGGGTTGCCTCGTTCGATCCTGAGTCATTCGGCGTGCCAACCGGTCGTGAACTTGAATGGCGGTTTGCTCCGCTCGAGGTACTCAAGCCGTTCTTCTCGTTTGTTTCCGACGTCGGGATCGTCACCGGGATCTCAACGAGTGAGTTCGTGGCCAATGTGCCGATCGAGTCGGTCACCTCGACCTGGACGCCGACAGATCGCACCGGTGCGATCGCGAGATCAGCGGCCCGCTCGGGCGTCATCATCGACATACCGCGAGAGTCGCGTGTCGACGAGCCGGTGGTTGTGCGGCTAGAGGTCAGCAACTCGTTCGCCTATCAGCACGTCGAGATCACGGCTGGAGCCTTCAGCTCCGCCAAGGTCGTTATCGAGGTGAACACCATCGCCGATATCTCGGGTGCCATCGTCATCAATGTCGCGGATGGAGCGGATCTCACCCTCCTCGTGGTCGTCGACGGGCCCAAGGAGCATCGTCTCGTCGCACACATGCCGGCAACGATTGGCCGCGATGCGCGCTTCACCGCCTGCACTGTGACGCTCGGTGGCCGAGCCGTGCGCCTGCTGCCATCGGTTCACTACCGGTCATCCGGTGGCAGCGCCGAGCTCCTCGGGGTCTTCCTCGCCGAGGGTGAGCAGTTCTTCGAGCAACGGATCTTCGTCGAGCACGAGCAGCCGCACTGCACGAGCAATGTCATCTACAAGGGCGCTCTCTCTGGGGCCCTCGCGCACACGGTGTGGATCGGCGACGTCCTCGTTCGCCGAGAGGCAATCGGCACGCAGACGTACGAGATGAACCGCAACCTCCTGCTTTCCGACGGCCCACGCGCCGACTCGGTCCCGAACCTCGAGCTTGAGACCGGCGATGTCGTGAGTGCCGGTCATGCGAGCGCGACTGGGCGATTTGATGACGAACAGCTGTTCTACCTGCAGTCCCGGGGTATTCCCGCGGAGCTCGCGCGCCAACTCGTCGTTCGCGGGTTCTTCGCTGATGTTCTGGGCAGGCTCGACATGCCGGCGTGGCGCGACATGATGATGCAGCGAATCTCGGCCCGACTTGGAATGGCGGATGAGGAGTCGGACGATGTCTAATTCCAAGGAATCGCCCAAATTCATAAAGGCGTGCCGGCTCGTCGACGTGCCGGTCAGCGGTTCGCTCAAGGTCGACCTAGAGGGCACGTCGGTCGCCATTGTGCGCACAGCTGAGGGCGTGTTTGCCATCCTCGATGCCTGCTCGCACGCCGACGTCCTGCTCTCCGAGGGCGAGGTCGAGGGGTGCACAATCGAGTGCTGGCTCCACGGATCCCAGTTCGACCTGCGAACGGGAGCGCCGCTTACCCTGCCCGCCGTCGTGGCGGTGCCGGTCTACGAAGTTCGCCTGAGCGGTGAGGGAGACGACACCGTCGTCGAGGTCGCAGCCTCACCCACCGATTTCTCCGCCAGATCTAATGCCGTCACATTCCAAGCCGCCACCAAAGAACTCTGAAGGACTGCCATGAGTGAACTAGTCATCAATGACCTGCACGCCTCGATTGAGACCGATGCAGGTGACAAGGAGATCCTGCGCGGCGTGACCCTCAGCGTCGAGTCCGGTCGCACCCACGCGGTCATGGGCCCGAATGGTTCTGGGAAATCGACCCTTGCCTACGTGATAGCCGGCCACCCGAAGTATCAAGTGACGAGCGGATCGATCACCCTCGATGGTGAGGATGTTCTTGCAATGAGCGTGGATGAGCGGGCGCGTGCCGGACTCTTCCTAGCAATGCAATATCCGGTTGAAGTGCCCGGTGTCTCCGTGTCGAACTTCCTTCGCACCTCAGTCACCGCTGTCAAGGGCGAGGCCCCGAAACTGCGAACCTGGGTCAAAGAGATGAAGGAGGCCATGGCTGATCTTCAGATGGACCCGGCATTCGCCGAGCGCAGTGTGAACGAAGGGTTCTCGGGCGGAGAGAAGAAGCGCCACGAGATCCTGCAACTTGCACTGTTGCGGCCGAAGTTCGCGATCCTGGATGAGACTGATTCCGGTCTCGACGTCGATGCGCTCCGAATCGTCGCCGAGGGAGTGAATCGCTACCGGGAGTCATCTGGTGCCGGCACCCTCCTCATCACTCACTACACAAGGATCCTTCGCTACATCACCCCTGATGTCGTGCACGTTTTCGTCGATGGACGCATCGTCGAAAGCGGGGGAGCCGATCTCGCAGAGGTCCTCGAGGCTGATGGCTACGAGCGCTTTATCACGGCCGCGCAGCCAGCCTAGGAAACGTGATCTCACCCCCATGAGCCTTGACGTCGCAAGAATCAAGAAGGACTTCCCATTGCTGTCGCGCACCGTGCGCGATGGGAAGGATCTGGTTTACCTCGACAGTGGCGCCACCTCACAAAAGCCCTATCAGGTGCTCGACGCCGAGCGCACCTTCTATGAGACGAGCTACGCCGCGGTCCACCGCGGAGCCCACGCGCTCGCGGAGGAGGCGACGATTCACTACGAGGATGCGCGGTCTGCCATCGCTGGGTTCATCGGGGCCGCGCCATCGAACATCGTCTTCACGAAGAACGCCACCGAGGCGCTCAACCTCTGCTCCTACGCATTCAGCAATGCGACCGCGTTGTCACGGCAGGGGGTCGTAAGCCGATCAATCGACCCGCGCTTCATCCTCGAGCCGGGCGACAGCATCGTCATCAGCGAGATGGAGCACCACGCGAACCTCGTTCCCTGGCAAGAGCTTTGCGCGAAGACTGGTGCCACGCTGCGCTGGTTCTCGGTTGATGACGAGGGCCGCCTAGACCTGTCGAACATGGATGCTCTCATCGACTCCACCACGAAGGTGGTGTCGATCGTGCACCAGTCGAACATCCTCGGGACCGTGAATCCGGTCCGGACCATCATGGATCGGGCCCGCGAGGTCGGTGCGGTCGGCATTGTTGATGGCTGCCAGTCCGTGCCGCATATGCCGGTCGACGTGGCAGACATCGGCGCGGACCTGCTCATGTGGAGCGGCCACAAGATGCTCGGTCCCACCGGCATCGGTTGCCTCTACGGCACGAGTGAGATCCTCGACGCGATGCCGCCATTCCTCACGGGCGGCTCGATGATCGAGATGGTGTCGATGGAGACGAGCACGTTCGCCCCCGCACCGCAGAAATTCGAGGCGGGCACGCCGATGGTGGCGCAAGCCGTCGGACTCGCTGCGGGAGTGCGCTACCTCGAGGAGATCGGCATGGATGAGGTTGCCGAGCACGAGGCGGCGCTCACCGCGCACAGCCTCTCGGTCCTCACTGCTATTCCAGGCGTCCGCATCATCGGACCGAGCACGACCTTCGAGCGCGGAAGCACGATCTCATTCGTCGTAGATGGCCTGCACCCTCATGATGTCGGGCAGGTCCTCGATAACCTCGGCATCGCCGTGCGGGTGGGCCACCACTGCGCGTGGCCGATCTGCCGCAGGTTCGGCGTTCCGGCGACCACCCGAATCTCTCCTTATATCTACAATGACGAGTCAGACATCGATCGCGCGGCCGCGGGAGTCGTCGCCGCCCAAAAGTTTTTCGGGGTCACGCCATGAACCTGGAGTCGCTGTACCAGGAGATCATCCTCGATCACTACAAGCGTCCTCGCGGGCAGGGATTGCTCGCCTCGCCTCTCGGTTCGGCGCATCACGTTAACCCGACCTGTGGTGATGAGCTGACCGTGGAAGTGGGCGTCGGGTCTGATGGCGGCCTTCTCATCGGCTACGAGGGCCAAGGGTGCTCTATCTCCCAAGCGAGCGCCAGTGTGATGTCGGAGCTCGTGTCCGGCCATACTGTAAAGGACGCCGAGACATTCAGGCTTGCCTTCATTGAGATGATGCATGCGAAGGGAACGGGGGAGCCTGATGAGGAGGTACTCGGGGATGCCGTGGCCTTCGCCGGCGTCGCGAAGTTTCCTGCCCGCATCAAGTGCGCACTGCTGGGCTGGATGGCACTTCAGGACGCCGAGATCCAGTCAGGACTCCTGACGAGTCAAACCAAGGAGCACAGCCCATGATCAAGGAGCAGAGACCGTGAACATTGCGACAGACGACGAGATCATCGAGGCGATGAAGGATGTCGTCGACCCGGAGCTCGGCATTAATGTCGTCGATCTCGGACTCGTCTACGGAGTGAGTGTGGACGACGCGAATATCGCCACCGTCGACATGACCCTCACGTCCGCTGCATGCCCCCTCACTGATGTCATCGAGGACCAGACGAGGGCGGCACTGACCCCGGTTGTCGCTGACTTCCGGATCAACTGGGTCTGGATGCCGCCGTGGGGTCCGGACAAGATCACCGACGATGGACGCGACATGCTGCGTGCTCTCGGCTTCAATCTCTGACGGAATCCAGGGCCCGCTGCGGGCCGTAGACTGAGGCCATCATGATTGCTGCCTCCGGTGTAGAACTGCGTGCCGGGGCCCAGCTCCTCCTGGCCGACGGATCCTTTCGCGTGGGCAAGGGTGACCGTGTCGGGCTCGTCGGCCGCAACGGCGCCGGCAAGACAACCCTCACGAGGGCGCTCGCCGGGGAGACCCTCCCTGCCAAGGGCGCGATCAGCAGCACGGGCACCGTCGGCTACCTCCCCCAGGACCCGAGAACGGGCGATCCTGACGAGTTGGCCCGAGACCGGATCCTTAGTGCCCGAGGCCTGCACGATGTCGTCCGACGCATGCAGGAGGCGAGCATGCGGATGGACGAACCCGATGAGGTGGAGCGCGAGCGGATCATCGCCCGGTACGCCAGGGCCGAGGCCGAGTTCGAGGCGCTCGGTGGGTATGCGGTTGAATCAGAGGCTGCAACAATTGCGGCATCGGTGGGCTTGCCTGATCGCGTGCTCTCCCAGCCGCTCGGCACCCTCTCCGGAGGCCAGCGGCGGCGCGTCGAACTCGCGCGAATCCTCTTCAGCGGTGCCGATGTGCTGCTTCTTGATGAGCCGACGAACCACCTCGATGCTGACTCGGTTCGTTGGCTGCGCAAGTTCCTGTCGACGTATGAGGGTGGATTTATCGTCATCAGCCATGACACCGCCCTGCTCGAGGACACGGTGAACAAGGTCTGGCACCTCGACGCCAACCGCCGCGAGATCGATGTCTATGCGATGGGATGGAAGGCCTACGGGGTTGCTCGCGAGACCGACGAGAAGCGTCGTAAGCGTGAACGTCGCAACGCCGAGCAGCAGGCCGACGTCCTTCGGGCACAGGCCGAGAAGATGCGTGCGAAGGCCAGTAAGGCGAAGGCGGCCCAGAACATGCTGCGCAGAGCTGACTCGCTCCTGTCTGGAGCCGATGAGATCCGGGTGTCGGACAAGGTCGCGAAACTGCGCTTTCCCACGCCGAAGCCATGCGGCAAGGTGCCCCTGTCTGCCAGTGGGCTTTCGCGCTCGTACGGATCGCTGGAAGTCTTCACGGACGTTGGCCTCTCAATCGATCGCGGATCCCGTGTCGTCATCCTCGGACTAAACGGGGCCGGCAAGACAACGCTCCTTCGAATTCTTGGTCAGGTCGACGCGCCGGACAGCGGAACGATTGAGCCAGGCCATGGTGCCGTCATCGGCTACTACGCACAGGAGCACGAGACCCTCGATCCCACGGCGACCGTCCTAGAGATGATGCAGCGAAATTCGCCGGACCTCGACGACACCCGGCAGCGCACCGTCCTTGGTTCATTTCTGTTCAGCGGCGATGATGTGAGCAAGCCAACCGCAGTCCTGTCAGGCGGCGAGAAGACCCGGCTGGCGCTGGCCTGCCTCGTCGTCTCCGGGGCCAATGTCCTGCTCCTCGATGAGCCAACGAACAACCTCGACCCCGCCAGTCGTGCCGAGGTCCTCGGGGCCCTTCGCTCATACGAGGGCGCGGTCGTGCTCGTGAGCCATGATCCAGGTGCTGTCCACGCCCTCGGCCCCGAGCGCGTCCTCATCCTCCCAGACGGTGACGAGGACCTATGGAATGACGACTATGCCGATCTGGTTGAGCTCGCATAGAGGTGGAGGAAGTGGCATGAGTGCGGAGACGAGCAAGACGATGAGTGAGGCCGACGGCGTACGGGTGGAGCGTGAGGGTCCCATCCTCACCGTCACCCTCGCAAATCCGGAGAACCTCAATGCCCAGACGCCCGCCACCTGGCGTCGGCTTGCGGCGATCGAGTCCGAGGCAGACCCGCAGGTGCGTCTGATTCTGCTCGTCGCCGAAGGGCCGAGTTTTGGTGCTGGCCTGGACCGAAGGATGCTGAGTCCGGACGGCGTGCCGGGGGAGGAGTCGCTCTCGTCGCTGGCGGGTATGACCGATGAGCACATTGATGAATTCATCCGTGGCGCGCAGTCGGCGTTCACCTGGTGGTCGCGCAGCGATGCCATCACGATCGCCGCAGTGCAGGGGCACGCGATCGGCGCGAGCGCCCAGCTAGCACTCGCCTGCGACATCATGCTCGTGGCTGATGATCTGAAGTTCGCACTACGCGAGACCTCGCTCGGGCTGGTCCCTGATCTTGCCGGCACCTGGCCACTTGTGCGCCGCGTGGGCTATCCGCGAGCGCTCGACATCTGCGGGACGGGTCGATTCGTGGGCGCAGCCGAGGCCGTGGCCACCGGTCTCGCGCACAGCACGCATCCGGTTGCCGCCCTCGCATCAGCACAGCGCGCGCTCGCCGAAGCATTTCTCAATGCCCCTGCCTCGAGCCTGAGCGCACTCAAGCCGCTCCTTCAGGGTGCGGCGGACCGAGACCGGGTCGATCAGGAACAGGCGGAGCGTGCTGCCCAGATCCCGCGCCTGCGCGCGATCCGCGGGAGTGGCGTTCTCCGATGAGCATGGATGTCTGGATGGCCTATCGGTCAATGACCCAGGATCGCTCGGTGAAGGGCAAGAAAGTCGGCTGGGAGCTCGTGCGGCGGATTCTCGGGTACGCACGGCCATACCGAGCATATGTCTGGATGTTCCTCATCACCCTGGTCTTTGCCTCGCTCCTTAGCGTGGCGCAGCCGCTGCTGTTTCGACGGATCATCGACCAGGGCATCACCCCCAAGGATGCCCACGTCGTCACCGTCACGGCGATCATCATCGCGGTGCTCGCCATCATTGATTCAGGTGTTGGACTGGTGGGAAGATACTTCTCGGTACGAATCGGCGAGGGGCTCATCTACGACCTTCGCACGCAGGTCTACTCGCATGTTCAGGAGCAGTCCATCGCCTTCTTCACGCGGGCTCAGACCGGGGCGCTCATCTCGCGGCTGAACTCCGATGTCATGGGGGCTCAACAAGCATTCACGTCGACCCTTGGCGGGGTTATCGGAAATCTCATCTCGCTCAGCATCGTCCTCACGACGATGTTCATCCTGTCGTGGCAGGTCACCCTCGTTTCCCTGGTACTCGTCCCACTCTTCCTGCTCCCTGCCCGCTGGATGGGCCGCAAGCTGCAGGCACTCACCCGGCGACAGATGTCGCTCAACTCCGACATGAGCGCCCAGATGAGCGAGCGGTTCAACGTGTCCGGAGCCCTGCTCGTGAAGTTGTTCGGCCGTCCGACCGACGAGATGTCCGCCTTCTCCGGCCGAGCCTCGCAGGTTCGCGACGTCGGCGTGAGCATGGCAATGGCGAACCGCTGGTTCTTCACCGCGCTCACGCTCGTTGCCTCGCTTGCCACCGCGATTACGTACGGCCTCGGCGGCAACCTCGTCATCACAGGTGTCCTATCCCTAGGGACCCTGCTCGCCCTCGTGGGCCTGCTCGCACAGCTCTACGGACCACTCACCGCGCTATCGAACGTGCGCGTCGATGTCATGACCGCGCTCGTGTCCTTCGAGCGAGTGTTCGAGGTGCTCGACCTGCCGCCGATGGTGAGCGACGCCCCCGGCGCCCGCGACCTGCCTGCTGGGCCATTAGCCGTGCGATTCGATGAGGTGGGCTTCCGATACCCGACGGCCGATCAGGTGTCGCTGGCGTCCCTGGAGTCAATTGCTCGCGAGGAGTCGACCCAGGCGGGTGCAGATGTGCTCAGTGGCGTCGACTTCAATGTGCCAGCCGGAACCATGACGGCCATCGTCGGACCCTCCGGCGCAGGCAAGACAACGATCAGCGGGCTCGTCACCCGCCTTTACGACGTCTCATCGGGCGCAGTGAAGGTCGGAGGTGATGACCTCCGTGAGCTCACACTCGCCTCATTGCGCGGGGCCGTCGGGGTCGTCACGCAGGACGCGCATCTGTTCCACGACACCATTCGTGCGAACCTCTCCTACGCCCGCCCGGGAGCGACAGACGACGAACTCCTTGCTGCGTGCGAGGCTGCCCAGATCGGTGATCTCATCGCCGCGCTACCCGACGGTCTCGGAACGGTCGTCGGAGATAGGGGGCATCGGCTCTCGGGTGGGGAGAAGCAGCGGATCGCTCTGGCTCGCCTCCTTCTCAAGGCACCGAGGGTGCTCATCCTTGACGAGGCGACTGCACACCTCGACAGTGAGAGTGAGGCTGCGGTCCAGCGTGCCCTTGACCGAGCCCTCGAGGGCAGAACCGCAATCGTCATCGCGCACCGATTGTCGACTGTTCGGCGGGCGCAGCAGATCATCGTGCTCGTCGAGGGCCGTATTGTCGAGCGGGGCACTCACGAAGACCTCCTCGCTCTCGGGGGCACCTACTCGGACCTGTACCGGACCCAATTTGAGATTGATGATCCCGCGTAAGTGCCGATGAGCGCTGCTCTGTCGTGAGCCTCATGCTCCCCGGATGGTTGATCCCATGACGACATGGCAGGCTAGCCCAATGGACTCGTCACCGGTCCTCCGAATCGTTCGTCGAAAGGCACTGCATGAAGATGGCACCGAATGAAACGGGCTCCGCATGAGCGGTAACGCCACGTATCGCTACTCCGATACGGCAGTTCTATCGGTGTCCGTCGTCGATGCCCCGATCGTTGTCACGTCAGCGCAGATCGATGAGCAATTGCTCGAGGCCTACGAGCGGGTCGGGCTCGTCCCGGGCATGCTCGAGGGCCTCGCCGGCATTAGTGAGCGGCGATGGTGGCCGACCGATGTGTCCTTCGCCGATGCGGCTTCGATGGCCGGGGCGAAGGCCATGGCCGACGCTGGTGTCGATCCCGGAGTCATTGGCCTGCTCATCGACACGTCGGTGTGCCGCGACCACCTCGAGCCCTCCGCTGCGGTCGATGTGCATCAGCAACTTGGTCTAGGTACGGCGTGTCTGAACTTCGACCTCGGGAATGCCTGCCTTGGATTTGTCAACGGAATGCAATTGGCCGCAACGCTCATTGACGCGGGCCAAATCGAATACGCACTCGTCGTCGATGGGGAGGGCAGCAGGCAACCGCAGGAGAGCACGATTGAACGCCTCCGACAGCCAGACTCGACGAAGACGGATTTCCTCGCGAGTTTCGCGACCCTCACCCTCGGCTCCGGTGGCGCAGCTATGGTGCTCGGGAGGGCGTCAAAGCATCCTGAGGGTCACCGCTTCATCGGTGGCGTGGCCCGTGCGGCGACCCAGCACCATCGGCTGTGCATCGGTGACCTCAGCAGTATGACAACTGATTCCCGCGGACTGCTCGATGCAGGGGTCGAACTCGCACGTGACACTTGGAATGCGGCCCAGCCATTCTTCGACTGGTCTGATCTCGACGCCTACGTCATCCATCAGGTGTCAAAACTTCATACCGCCGCGATCGTCGAGGTCATGGGCATCGACATGGCCCGGGTGCCGGTGACCTTCCCAACGCGCGGCAACATCGGGCCGGCTTCGGTGCCGTTCACGCTGGCCCATGCAGCCCAGGATCTCGTCGCGGGCCAGCGCGTTGCCTGCATGGGGATCGGGTCAGGACTGAACGCGGCGGTCATCGAGATTGCCTGGTGACTGAACCGGCCCGCTTCCCGCCCATCGGGCTGCCTGGTCTGGATCGACGCTGGTCGCGCATCGTCGAGGCACCCGACTTCTCGGGCACCAACCGCTCCTGGCACCTGCTCGATACCTATGCGGGCACGGAACCCGGGCATCCCGATCCGACGCTCACGGTGCTGTGCGTCCATGGGAATCCCACCTGGTCTTATCTGTGGCGCACCCTCCTCGCAAATGCCCCGCAGTCGATGCGATTCATCGCCGTCGACCAACTCGACATGGGTTTCTCCGAACGAACTGGCGTTCGTCGCCGACTAGCTGATCGCGTTGACGACCTTGACTCACTCACGCACGTCCTGGGCATCACCGGGCCCGTCGTGACGGTTGCCCACGACTGGGGTGGACCAATATCGCTGGGCTGGGCGCTGCGGCATCGCGAGAACCTGCGTGGAATCGTGCTCCTCAACACTGCCGTCCACCAGCCGGAGGGATCGCCAGCGCCAGCGATCATCCGGGTGGCGCGGAGCGGGCCCCTTCTCCGTCTCAACACCGTATGGACCGACATGTTCGTGCGCGGCACCACCCGGCTGAGTCGATCCTTCCTCAGCGCCCAGTCAATGCCGAAGTCGGTTGCGACCGCCTTCGCGTCGCCGTATCGTTCAGCAGCGCGCCGCGGTGCTATCCGGGATTTCGTGGCCGACATCCCCCTGGAACCTGGCCACCCGAGCAGTGCCGCACTTGACGCGATCGCCGAAGGCATCCGCGACCTCGGTGCGACGCCAGCCCTGCTCCTCTGGGGACCGAATGACCCGGTGTTCTCCGACCGATACCTCGCAGATTTCATCGATCGCCTGCCGCACGCTGACGTCCACCGATACGAGCGCACGGCGCACCTCGTCATCGAGGATGCGCCGAGACTCGTTAACGACCTCCTCTGGTGGCTGTCAGCGCGCCAGCGGAATGATCTGGAGTCGGAGCCTCAAGGTGGGGTGACGCGCGAGGGGCAGACGACCACAGGTTCGAGGACCACGACCCTCCTCGAAGCACTCGGTCGTGCTCAAGAGCAGCGACCCGGAGCCGTCGCGCTTGCAGAGATGCAAAGTCGTGGGCCTGCACGCCTCGTCACCTGGGAGGCCCTTGCCCTCCGCGTGACCCAACTCGCAGCCGGCCTTCGGATGCGCGGTATCGAGCCGGGCGACCGGGTTTCGGTGCTCGTGCCCCCTGGCGCCGATCTCATTGCCATCGTCTATGCATGCTGGGCCATCGGGGCCAGCGTTGTCATCGCTGACACCGGCTTGGGTCTTTCCGGCATCCGTCGCGCCATCAGGGGTGCACAGCCCCGGCACGTGATCGGGGTGCGCGCAGGCCTCGCCCTGGCTCGGACCATGACCATCCCCGGCCTGAGGATCAGCACCGCATCCCTGCCAGCGATCACTGCGCAGGGGTCCGAGCGGGGGTCCGAGCATGGGTCCGGGCAGGGATCCTCATCGCTGCCGGACGCCGAGGCCGAGGCGGTCGTCGTCTTCACCTCTGGCGCGACCGGACCCGCGAAGGGGGTTGTGTAC
>CAMAWO010000061.1 GCA_945861925.1 Bifidobacterium breve
GACCCCGACCACGGGGATGGGTACGCCCTGGTAGGCGTGGTGACGGCAGAGCGGGCGGGGCCTCAGGTCGATGAGGTTCGATCAAATGTACATTTGATACGCTTTGCACATGTCAGCCTCGATTGAGATAAGCGTGACTCAGGCCCGGAGTGCGCTCTCTGACGTCATCGGTCGGGCTCGAATGGAACATCAACCGGTGTACCTCGTGCGCCACGGCCATCGAGTCGCTGCAGTGCTCGACGTCGTGGACTATGAGCGCATTGTTGCCCTAGCCGAGGACATGAGTGACATTCTGGCCGCCGCGGAAGCGCACAATGAAATGCGCGAACAGGGTTCTACCCCGATTCCGTGGGACGAAGTGAAAGCCGATCTAGGACTCGTGTGAACTACGCGGTCTCCTTGGCCCCGGCGGCGCAACGGAGTCTTCGCAAACTGGACCCGGCCGCACGCAGGCGCATTCAGGCAGCGCTCGACCTGCTTGCCATCGATCCGAGGCCGCCGGCCGCTGTTCAACTCGTCGGTGACAGCGCCGGTGCAACCCCACAGCACCGTCCCGTCGCGACGCACGATGCGAATTGAGACGTTCTCGCGTGAGGTGATTCCGAGCGGCTCACAGACGGCGTCGACCGAGCCGTAGATCGTGATCGTGCGAGCGAGCACTCGCGGATCACGAATGCTCGCGGCCATGCCACCGTCGATGAAGCGACGCGCGATCTTGAATGTGGGCCAATCTGCAGAATCACGGCCAATTGGAGCGAAATTCCGCCGTTTGCCCCATGAGATGGGACAAACGGTGAAGTTAGGAGACGATGTCCTTGCGGTCGAAGCGGTAGACGGCATAGCCGATGCAGAGCGCGAAGGCCACGATCGAGTAGGCCGCGCCCCGCGCCATGTTCGTCCAGTCGATATCGGTGGCGAGTGCCCCGAGCCAGGCGTTCGCGTAGTGGGTTGGGAGCCATTCGCGGATCGAGCCTAGGGCGCTGATGGCGTCGAGGATGTTGCTCACGATCACGATGACGACGGCGGTGCCGACCGCACCGAGGGGCACGTCGGTCCAGACGCTCATGAGGAACGCGATGCCGGCCGCGAACAGCAGCGAGACGAAGACGAACCCGGTGATGATGGCGACCCGGAAAAGGGCCTCGCCTTCGGTGAAGACCCCGCCCGCGGGACTTGTGAGGGCGCCGGAGCCAAACGCGATCAGCCCGATTATGTAGGAAAGGACGACGAGGGTGACGATCGCGACGAGTGAAAGCAGCAGGCCGATGATGAGCTTCTGGCGCAGGAGGCGCCGCCTCGGTACCGGTGCCGCGAGCAGGTAGCGCAGGGTCGACCACGAGGCCTCGCTCGCCACGGTGTCGCCGCAGAACAGGGCGACGATGATGAGGAGCAGGAATCCCGAGGCGAAGAAGATCATCGTCACGGTGAAGTTCCAGGCGCCGGACGTGGCGAGGCCGACGAGGTCAAGGCTCCCGCCCCCGAACCTGCGACCACCGCCGCTGTTGCTCGGCTCCGCAGACGGCCCGAATTTCACGGCAGCCACCACGATGAGCGGCAGCGCCACAATGAGGAGGTACGCGATGAGCGTGCGCCTGCGTCGAAGTTGCCGGATGAGTTCGACACGGAGGGGCAGCGTGGCGCTCGGGCGATATCCGGTCGTCATGACTGCCCCACCGTGAGGTCGCTCCCGACAATCTCGAGGAAAACATCCTCGAGCCGCTGGCCGGTGCGGCCGCTGAGCAGGTCTGCAACGCTTCCGGTCGCGACGAGCCGCCCACGGTGCATGACGACGACATCGGTGCAGGTCTGCTCGACCTCGCTCAGCATGTGGGAGGAGATGATCACCGTGCGACCCCCTTCGACATACTCGTGCAGCACATCGCGCATCGCCCTGATCTGGGGCGGGTCGAGGCCGTTCGTCGGCTCATCGAGGACGAGGAGGTCTGGCTTGCCGAGCATGGCCTGCGCGATGCCGAGGCGCTGGCGCATGCCCTGGCTGTAGGCACGGACCTTGCGGTCGATCGCGGTGCCGAGGTCTGCGATGTCGAGCACCTCATCGAGGTAGGACTCCTCGTCGCCGCGGCCCGCAGCGCGCCAGTAGAGATCGAGGTTCTCGCGACCGGACAGGTGCGGCAGGAACCCGGCGCCCTCGACAAGTGCCCCGACCCGCGCGAGCACCGGTGAGCCGGCCCCGACTCGCTGGCCGAAGACGAACAGCTCGCCCTCGGTGGGCTTAATGAGGCCCATCATCATGCGCATGGTCGTCGTTTTTCCGGCGCCATTCGGCCCGAGGAGTCCGAGCACGACCCCCTGCGGAACGGTGAACGAGACATCGTCGACCGCCCGGTAGCCGCCCTTGTAGACCTTGCCGAGGCCTTCGATGGCGAGCGGGACTGCATCGAGATCGGGGCGCTGGCCAACGCCGGCTAAACGCGGACGCTTCCAGGCGAGCAGCGCCACGATGAGCGCGATGACCGGCAGGGTGCCGAGGAGCCACCAGTAGGCGGCGGCGCCGGAGCGCACCTGCACCATGTCGACGAGGGGCACGGCGAGGGCCGGGGCGGCCAGCGCGATGTCGTAGAGCGCCGGTCGCTCGGGTAGCCGATAAGCCGAATCCGTGGTGCTCACGACCAGACGCAGTCGATCGCCCGCGTTGGCCGTCGCGACGATCGCTGGGAGATCAATGGTGATGTCAACCGGTTCAGGGCCGAGCCGGTCGAGGCGGATGGGCGCGACCAGCCCCTGCGGGAACGACTCGCGGCCTGAGGCAGACACGACTCGCAGGCTGGCGAACAGGACAACGTCGTCGACAGGGGCGGTGCTCGACAGGCGGAGGGTCGCGGAGGTTGCACCGATGATCGTCAACGGCGCATCGAGCGGCTGCGACTCGAACATGGCGGCTTGCCCAGGCAGGGGCACGGCGATGAGACTGCCGAGGCTGCCACCAAGACCGGGGAGCACCGTGATGGCTGCTGGTGTGCCACCGGAGGGTGACAGCACACGCTGGGGCGGTCCCAACATCGCCACGAGCTCCCGGGTGCTGCCGTTGATGCCCGGATAGTTGGGCGTTTGCAGCACGACCGGGTCAGCGGAGGAATCGTCCGTGGAGATCGCCCCGCCGCCGAGGGTGACCTCGAATGAGGTGTTGCTGCTCGCCCCGCCCGCGAGATACGTGTCGAACCAATCGGCCATGAGCCCCTGCACCCGGTCGGATTCGTCGATGCCGCCGTCATGCCCGCCGCCCTGCCACACCATCTTCACCGGGGTTGACGGGTGCGCGGCGCGAATCTGCTCGGCCGTGGCATTCGCCTGGGCGATCGGGAAGAGCGAGTCGGCTTCGCCGGCGCTGAGGAAGGTCGGGGCGGTGATCTGATCGGTGACGCTCACCGGCGACGATGCGCGCATGAGCTGCTGCGAGGCGGGTGACACCCGGCCGTAAGCCGTGGCGTCGATGTAGGCGCGGCACCAGTCGGGCGAGAATCGTCCGCACTCGGTCACCCCGTTCACCGGGTCGACGAGGCCAACGCTGAAGAACCAGCCCGTCCACAGTTTCTTGAAGGCGCCGAGCGAAGCCGGTTCGCCGATGATGCTCTGTCCGAACAGGGAAGCCTCGAGGTTGTTCCAGGTGATGTCGGCGGCGATGGCATCAACACGCTGGTCGATGCCTGCGAGGAGCAGCGACAGGGCCCCTCCGTAGGAGCCGCCCGCCACCCCGACGCGCGGGTCGCCAGGGGCGTCCTGCACAACCTCGGCTCGCGTGCCGAGATAGTCGATGAGCGCGGAGGCGTCCGCAACCTCAAACTGGGGTGAGTTGACCGAGATCTGCCCGGACGAGCGACCGAATCCTCGGGCCGAGTAAATGAGCACGACGAATCCGCGATCTGCGAGTTGCTGTGCCTGGGCAACAAGGGACTCCTTGCTGCCGCCGAATCCGTGGGCGAGGATCACCGCGGGCGCCGGAGTCACCTCCGGTAGGAAGATTGTCGTGTCGATCTGCACGGGGGCGGGATTGGTTGCCGATATGGGGCCGCCGGGCAGGAAAGCCCCCTCAGCCGCCTGCGCGGACCCAGGGGCAACAAGAGCAACAAGGGTAACGATGACGCCCATGACCACTGCCGCAAGCGGTCTTGGTCCGCCGGTAAACATTCGTCAAGCCTATGTTCTTTGGAGGAACATCGCTCAACCGCAAGAGTTCATCTCGGGTGGCGTGGACGTCCATCCGGAGCGCCTACAGTTAGGACCCCCAAGCATCTCGCGGGGGCGGACAAGGAGTGAATATGAGCGACAACAGCATCGAGGTTGGCGAAGACGTGGAAATCGACGTCGTCGTGGATGAGAACGGCAACGTTGTGGGGGCGGTCATTGACGATGTCATCGTGGCAACAAGCGCAGAGGGCACGATCGTCGACGAGACCATCGACGTGCTCGACGCTGACGGCAACGTTGTGGTCGAGGACGAGACGGTGTCGGTTTACGACGCAGACGGCAACCTCGTGGCGCAGGCCGAGGAGATCACGGTCGTCTGATCTGACGTAACGGTCACGATCGAAGGCATGACCCCACGGGTCGGGCTTTTCGGGCGGGACGATGTCGCTGCGATCGCCAAACAGGTGTTCCGGAGCGACAACGTCCCGCCCGTCGTTACGATCTGGGCATGCTCAAGGGAATTGACCCACTCCTCAGCGGCGACCTGCTGAAGATTCTCGACGACATGGGCCACGGTGACCGCCTCCTTCTCGTCGACCGCAACTACCCAGCCGCCGCGTCCGGTAGGCAGGTCATTCGGCTCGGGGAGGCATCAATCCTGCGGGCCGCGAAGGCGATCCTCAGCGTGTTTCCGCTCGACAGTTTCATTGACCACCCTGTCGAGCGGATGGAGGTCGACGGGGATCCGCTCAAGACCACGCCCGCGCAAGACGCTCTTATCTCGCTGGCATGCGAGGCGGAAGGCCGCTCGCTCGTGTATGCGATCGTCCCGCGACTCGACTTCTATGAGCGCGCCAAGGGGGCCTACGCGGTGGTCCACACCCTTGACGACCAGCCGTACGGCTGCTTCATCCTCCACAAGGGCGTCATCTTCTCGTGACACCCGCCTCGTCGGGCAGGGGTGTCCCGACGGCGAGCCCGATCGCTGCCGCGTTGGCGGCCCTGCTCGCCACCGCACTCGGCTGCACTGTCGCGATCGCGCCCCCTGCCGCGGCAGCCAATCGCCAGCCTGCAGTCAAGGTGCTGTCATCACTGCCGGTCTCGTCCGAGGCCGGATCGGGCTACTCGCGGGATCTCTTCAGACACTGGATCGACGCGAGCGGCGATGGGTGCGACACGCGGGAGGAGGTGCTCATCACTGAGCGAATCAGTGGAAGCGTGTCGGGGTGCCGGGTTGCCGGCGGACGATGGCGATCGCTCTATGACGGAGAAGTCACCTCGAACTCCAGCAGTTTCGACGTCGACCACATGGTTCCGCTCAAGGAGGCCTGGGATTCGGGTGCGTGGCGCTGGTCGGCGGGAACCCGCGAGGACTACGCGAACGATCTCGGCTACGCCAACTCGCTCATCGCCGTGACTGCTTCGTCCAACCGCTCGAAATCCGACCGCGACCCGACCGAGTGGCTTCCGGCCCTCGCTCGGTGCTCGTATGCCAAGTACTGGATCGGGGTCAAGTACCGGTGGCGGCTCTCGGTCGATCCGGCCGAGAAGTCGACCCTCACCCGGATGCTTTCAGGCTGCCCACCGCTCATGGTCCTGCCGGCGCTGGCCTCCCGCACCGAGCAACCGGGAGCGCAGAGCCCGGGGTTGGGTGCTTCGGAAGGCAGCACCGCGAGCGGTGGCGGCGCCTCGAGCGGCAAGCTTGATCCGAGGTTCGACACCTGCGGTGCGGCGAATGCGGCTGGATACGGGCCGTACTCGCGTGGCCGGGATCCTGAGTACGGCTGGTACATCGACCGCGACCGTGACGGCCTCGCCTGCGAGCGGTAGAGGCGGGGTGAGGCGTCCGCCTTTGAGGTGACTGTCGCGTGTGCTGGCGCCAAGGCTCGCACCAAGGACGGGGGCTAGCCTCTCGGCATGGCACTTGTTGCAGGAGTCGACTCGTCGACGCAGTCGGTCAAGGTTGTCGTTCGTGACGCCGAGACGGGGGCGTGGGTCCGAGAGGCACGAGCCTCGCATCCGGACGGCACCTCGGTCGACCCAGCCGCATGGGTGAGCGCCCTCGACCTCGCGATGGACGGACTACTCGAGGGCGTGGAGGCGATGTCGATCGCGGGCCAGCAGCACGGGATGGTGGTGCTGGACGAAGCCGGCGAGGTGATCCGACCCGCGCTGCTGTGGAACGACACCCGCTCGGCGCCCGATGCCGAGGCTCTCGTCGAGGAGTTTGGTGGCCCCACCCCATGGGCGCAGGCGGTGGGCAGTGTGCCGGTGGCGGCCTTCACGGTCTCGAAGATTCGCTGGCTCGCGCGCAGTGAGCCCGAGAATGCCCGTCGTGTTGCGTCGCTCATGCTCCCGCATGACTACCTCACCTGGCTGCTCGCCGGCCGGCCCGAATCCGCGACGACTGACCGCGGGGAGACGTCGGGCACCGGCTATTGGTCCCCCGCAACCGGTGAGTACCGCGAGGATCTCGTGCGTCTTGCGCTCGGCCATGTGCCGCGACTGCCGCGGGTCGCGGGCCCAGCGGAGGCGATTGGCGAAACACGTGCCGGGATCGTGCTGGGGCCGGGGACTGGCGACAACATGGGTGCAGCACTCGCACTGGACGTATCGCCGGGCGATGTTGTCGTCTCACTTGGGACCTCTGGCACCGCCTTCGCGGGCTCGAGCATGCCCACCTCGGACGAATCGGGGTTCGTGGCCGGGTTCGCTGATGCCACGGGTAATTTCCTTCCACTCGTCTGCACACTCAACGCGGCCCGGGTGCTCACGTCGGCCGCGGTGCTGCTGGGCGTTGACTTTGACGGGCTTGCCACGCTCGCGCTCGCGGCTGAACCTGGGTCCGGTGGCCTGACCCTGCTGCCGTACTTTGATGGCGAGCGCACCCCGAACCTGCCCGACGCTCGGGGGTCTTTGCACGGGATCACCCGCGAGAACCTCACTGCTCAGAACATGGCGCGGGCCGCGATCGAGGGCATGTTCGGCGGGTTGGCCGATGCCGTCGATGCCCTTGTCCGTGTCGGTGTCAGCCCGACCAGGGTCCTTCTCGTCGGAGGCGCTGCCGCAAACCCGGCGGTTGGCGCGGTGGCTGCAACCCTCTTCGACGTCCCGGTCGTGGTGCCGCCACCGGGTGAGTACGTGGCGGACGGTGCTGCCCGCCAGGCGGCGTGGGTTCTCGCCGGTGGGGAACGGCCGCCTGCTTGGCAGAAGTTGCGCGACGGCCCGACGATTCAGTTTGACCCGACCCCGGTGCCCGCCATCCGCGAGGCCTATGCCCGGGCGCGCACCGACCTTTTTGGGGGATAGTTACGGCATCGTTGCCGAATTGTTATCGGACACTACAAATTGTGACCGAAAGTCCCTTGTGCAGCCGTAGACTCAGCGCATATGTTGTTCGACACAACATTCCTCGCTTGTGAATCACGAGCGAATCCGCGTCACTGCCTGTCAAGGAGAAGCCCCGGTGTCAGACGACCTCACTCCGAAGCCCGAGCACAAGTTCGCGTTCGGCCTGTGGACGATCGGCAATCTTGGCCGCGACCCCTTCGGCGAGGCGACCCGTCCGCCTATTGACCCAGTCGACTTCATCCGCGGCCTCGCTGAGATCGGCGCCTGGGGCGTCAGCTTCCATGACGACGACCTCATGTCCTTCGGGGCGCCCGAGTCACAGCGTCGCGCTGAACTCGACAGATTCAAGAAGGGCCTCGACGAGACAGGCATCGTCTGCTCCATGGCCACCACAAACCTCTTCTGGCACCCGATGTTCAAGGATGGCGCCTTCACCTCAAACGACCGCTCGGTCCGCAGGGTGGCAATCCAAAAGACGATGCGCAACATTGACGTCGCAGCCGAACTTGGTGCACCGACCTATGTGTTCTGGGGTGGGCGTGAGGGCGTCGAGAGTGCCGCCAGCAAGGAGCCCGGCGATGCGCTCGACCGGTTCAAGGAGGCCCTCGACTTCCTCTGCGGCTACACCAAGGACAAGGGATACAACCTGCGCTTCGCGATCGAGCCAAAGCCAAATGAGCCTCGCGGCGACACCTTCCTGCCCACCGTCGGTCACGCAATGGCTTTCATCCAGATGCTCGAGCACCCAGAGATGGTCGGGCTCAATCCGGAGGTCGCCCACGAGACCATGGCGGGCCTGAGCTTCTATCAGGGTGTCGCTCAGGCTCTGTGGCAGGGAAAGCTCTTCCACATCGACCTGAACGACCAGAAGATCGGCCGATACGACCAGGATCTCCGCTTCGGCTCCGAGGGCATCAAGGACGATTTCTTCCTCGTCCGCCTTCTGGAGTCGAGTGGCTACGACGGCCCCAAGCACTTTGATGCCCGCCCTTACCGAAGTGAGCAGGGCGAGGGCATCTGGGAGTTCGCACGCGGGTGCATGCGCACCTATCTCGCACTCGCGGCCAAGGCCCGCGAGTTCGACCAAGATCCCCGAGTTGCGGAAGCGCAGGCGAGAGCCAGCGTTCCAGAGCTCGCGGAACCGACAGTGGGGCCGTACTCGGCCGAAGCTGCTGCTCGGTTGCTCGAAGAGTCATTCGATCCCGCGAAACTTGCGGATCGCGGTTACGGCAACGAAGCGCTCGACCAACTCGTTATCGATCGCATCCTCGGCATCTAGTCGGGGTGTTGAGCGGGACAACCTGCTCAACAAGCAGCACCACCACACCAGGGCACCACCACACCAACAGCGCAAGGGAACTTGCGAGGAAGGGACATACACATGTCCAAGAAGATCTACGGAGTAGTTGCGGGCCTCGCGGCTGCAGCACTGCTCGTCCCCGCCTGAGGCGGATCCAGCACCAGCACCGAGAGCTCGGCGGCTCCCGCTGCGTCCTCGGCGGCTCCCGCCGCGTCGGAGGCTGCGCCTGCAGCGACGGCAAAGATCGGCGTCATCCTTCCGGACGCTGCATCGTCAGCGCGCTGGGAGACTGCAGACCGCAAGTTCCTCGGTGATGCCTTCACGGCAGCCGGCGTTGAGTTCGACATTCAGAACGCCAATGGCGACAAGGCCAAGTTCGCGACGATCGCCGACCAGATGCTGGCCAGCGGCGTAACGGCGCTCCTCATCGTCAACCTCGACAGCCCGTCGGCTGCCGCAGTTGCCGCCAAGGCAGCGGCGCAGGGCGTCCCGGTCATCGACTACGACCGTCACACCCTCGGTGGCGGCTCCAACTACTACGTGTCCTTCGACAACGTGGCGGTCGGCACCAAGATCGGCGAGGGCCTCGTCAAGTGCATGCAGGACAACGGCAATATGGACGGCCCGGTTGCGCTGCTCAACGGCTCACCGACCGACAACAACGCCACGCTGTTCAAGCAGGGCTACGAGAAGGTCGTCACCGACGCCGGCTACACCATCGCCGATGATCAGGCTGTCCCGGACTGGGACAACACGAAGGCCGGCACCATCTTCGAGCAGATGTACACCAAGGCGAACGGCGACTTCGTCGGCATTGCCTCGGCGAATGATGGCCTCGGCGGCGCGGCAATCGCCGTCCTCGATCGCAACGGCCAGGCCGGCAAGATCCCGGTCACCGGTCAGGATGCAACCGATGAGGGCCTTCAGCGCGTGCTCCTCGGCACCCAGTGCATGACGGTCTACAAGGCCATCAAGGCTGAGGCTGAGGCTGCTGCTGCACTCGCGATCGCGCTCAGCAATGGCGATCAGGCCAGCGCGGATGCACTTGCTACCGGCGCCACCGCCGACAGCGAGTCAGGCATGGATGTCCCCAGCGTGCTCCTCGTCCCGGTCGGCATCACTGCCGAGACGGTCAAGGATGTCATCGCTGATGGCTTCACCACTGCTGAGAAGCTCTGCACGACCGATGAGCTCATCGCTGCCTGCAAGATGTACGGCGTTATGTAATTTGTCGACGGTGGGGACGGGCGCGTGTCGCTCGTCCCCACCGGCACATCCAAAGACGACGCACTTGGTGCATTTCCCCCCGCGTGGACCCGTACCTGCGAGAAAGTGACCCCATGACGAATCCTGAGCCCATCCTTGAACTGCGTGGGGTGAACAAGAGCTTCGGAGCGGTCCACGTTCTCCGCGATGTCGACCTCAACGCCTACCCCGGTCAGGTCACGGCCCTCGTAGGCGACAACGGGGCCGGCAAGAGCACCCTGATCAAGGGGGTGGCGGGCATTCACTCCTTCGATTCAGGTGAGTACCTGTTCGAGGGCAAGTCCGCGAGTGTTCACGAACCGCGGCAGGCGAATGCTCTCGGTATCGAGGTTGTGTATCAGGATCTTGCCCTCTGCGACAACCTCGACGTTGTCCACAACATGTTCCTCGGGCGCGAGGAAAAGAAGGGCGCTGTCCTCGATGAGATCACCATGGAGCGCCGCGCGAAGGAAACCCTCGCCGGGTTGTCTGTCCGCACCCTGAAGTCCGTTCGCCAGCAGGTCTCGAGCCTGTCGGGGGGTCAGCGACAGACCGTCGCCATCGCCCGCGCCGTCCTCTGGAATTCCAAACTCGTCATTCTTGACGAGCCCACTGCAGCCCTCGGTGTTGCACAGACCGAACAGGTCCTCAACCTGGTCCGGCGTCTGGCCGACAACGGCCTTGCGGTCATCCTCATCTCGCACAATATGAACGATGTCTTCGAGGTCGCTGACAACATTGCCTGCCTCTACCTCGGCATGATGGCGGCTCAGGTCCATAAGAAGGACGTCACCCACGCCCAGGTCGTTGAACTCATCACCTCGGGCCGCAGCGGTGACCTCGGTGTGCAACCTGAGGTCCTCTCGAATGGAGCCGTCGCATGAGCGCGCCGCAGATCACCGACGTCGACATCCCTGAGGCCGGCGACACCGCTGGCGTTGGCCGAGCGCTTGGCGACTACTTCAAAAGGGTGAGGGGCGGAGACGTCGGCTCACTCCCCGCGGTCCTCGGCCTCATCGTCCTCGTTGCCCTGTTCAGTGTGCTCGAGAGCGGTACCTTCTTCACCGCCCTCAACTTCGCGAACCTCCTCAACCAGGGCACGGCAATCATCGTGCTAGCCATGGGGCTGGTATTTGTCCTACTCCTTGGGGAGATCGACCTCTCAGCCGGTTTCGCCGCGGGAACCTCGGCTGCGGTGCTCGCGGTGACCTTGACGAAGTGGGGGCTGGCCTGGCCGCTAGCGCTCGGTGCGGGCATCCTGACCGGCACGCTCATTGGACTCCTTCTCGGAATCCTCGTTGCCCGCTTAGGTATCCCATCCTTTGTCGTGACCCTCGCTGCGTTCCTCGGCCTACAGGGCGTCATGCTCCTCATCATCGGTGAGGGTGGCACGATCCCCATCCAAAATGACTTCCTCCTTGCCATCATGAATCGCAACATGCCTGTCTGGACGGGCTGGCTCCTCGCGGCCGTCGTGGTGGTCGGGTACGCCGCGGTGACCCTGCGGTCGATCAAATCTCGACGATCCGCGGGCCTAGTGAGCTCGTCGACGACGGTGTGGGCCGCGAAGGTCATCTCCATCGCGATCATGCTTGGCGTCGCGGTCTACCTCCTCAACGGCGAACGCCAGATCGTCCGCGCGGGCAAGCAGACGTGCGTTGTCATGGGCCCACCCAATGAGCCGGTCGGGTGTATCCCGGTCATCCAGGGGGTCCCGTGGGCGGTGCTCGTCGTTCTTGTGCTCCTCGTTGGGCTCACCTTCCTGCTGAGCCGCACCTCGTTCGGGCGTCATGTCTACGCGGTTGGCGGTAACACTGAGGCTGCACGACGAGCAGGCATAAAGGTGTCGAGCATCAAAATCACCTGCTTCATGATCTGCTCAACCCTCGCTGCCGTTGCGGGCGTCCTCCTCGCCTCCCGAGACAACTCGGTCTCGCCGACAACTGGTGGGGCCCAGACCCTGCTGTTCGCAGTGGGGGCCGCAGTCATTGGCGGCACCTCGCTCTTCGGCGGACGGGGTCGGGTGGTCGATGCGATCGTTGGCGGGCTCGTGGTCGCGGTCATCGCGAACGGCCTGCCGCTCATCACCTCCCAGTCTGGGATCCAGTACGTCGTCACCGGTGGTGTTCTTCTCGTTGCCGCGAGCGTCGATGCGCTGTCGCGCCGACGCTCATCGGCATCAGGCAGGTAGCGACATCCGGATGGTGGCCATCTCAGCGGCAACGCAGGACGAGGTCCGCCGCCACAATCTCGCGCGGATCCTGCGCCGGTTGCACGTTGGTGGCCCGACCAGCCGATCGGACCTCGTCGCCTTCACCGGGCTCAATAGGAGCACAGTTGGGGTTCTTGTGGCGGAACTCGCCGATGCAGGACTCGTCGTCGAGCAGGCTGGCGCGACGGGCAGCGTCGGACGTCCGTCACTCGTCGTCGCGCCCGTGCCCGAGTCGGCGGTGGCGATTGCCTTTGATGTTCGCGTCGAGCGGCTCGTGGGCGCGGTTGTTGGATTCGGTGGTCAGGTCCTCGCTCGACAAGAGCAGGTGCACCGTCGCGCCGGGTTCAAGCCGTCGACCGGAGTGAAGCAGATGGTCTCGATGGCCCACGCGCTCGTAGCCGCCGTCCCGACAGGTGCACGCTGGATCGGGACCGGCGTTGGCGTCCCCGGCATCGTCGATCTGAGCGATGGTCTAGTCCGTCTCGCACCCAACCTCGGATGGGTCGATGCCCCGCTGGGCGAACTGGTCACTGAAGCGCTGAGAATTGATTTCGGATCATCCCCGGCGACCGTGATCGGCAATGATGCCGACCTCGGCGCCGTCGCTGAGCACGTCCGCGGGGCGGCCGCGGGGTCGCGCAATGTCATCTACCTTTCGGGTGAAGTTGGGGTCGGTGGCGGAATAGTCCTCGACGGACGCCTGATGTCGAGTGCCGGAGGTTACGGTGGCGAGGTCGGGCACATGGTGATGAACCCGCTCGGTGAGGTGTGCAGGTGCGGCTCGCGGGGCTGCTGGGAGACCATGATCGGACGTGATGCCATCGTTCGCGGCGCCGGATTGGCCGCAGAGTCGGCCGAGGTGATTGATGTAGTGAGGGCTGCGGAGCTCGGTGACACTCAGGCCAAGCAGTCCCTCGCGGATGCGGGTGACTGGCTTGGCACCGGGATCGGCAATCTCGTGAACATCTTCAACCCTGAGGTCATCGTCCTAGGCGGACACCTTGCGGATCTCCTGCCTCAGGTGAGCGGTGTGCTCTTTGACCGGGTCGGCTACTCGATCCGCCCGTCGCGCGAGCAGGTGACAGTGGTTGCACCGGGGCTCGGACGCGACTCCACGCTAATCGGTGCGGCCGAGGGAGTGTTCGCCTCCCTTCTTCCTGACCCACTCGGTGCCTTGACGCGGTCCATCACGCTCGGCGCTCGCTGACGAAGGAGAGGGATGCCCGACCTCGTCACACTCGCTGCGCCGGGAATGTCCATCACACTGGATCTCGCCTTGGGCGGTCGGGCGACCTCATGGTTGGTCGACGACTGTGAGGTCCTCGGCTCCGGATCGAGCGTGCCCCTTGAGAAGGGCATGTACCCGATGGCCCCCTGGGTGGGCCGTGTCCGCGACAACACCCTGCGACATGGTGGTGGCACCTATCCGTTGCCGCCGAGCCATGGTGAGTGGGCTCTGCACGGCACGGTGCTCGCCGCACCCTCCCAGCTGCTGAGTTGCATCTCGACCGATGAAGGTGCGGAGGCGACCACTGTCACCGGCCTCGGACCGGACTGGCCGTGGGCGGGTCGCCTCACGAGTACTTGGCGGGTCAACGCCGATGGCGTGACAACGGTGCTCACGCTCGAGACCGAGGGTGAGGCGTTCCCGGGGGTCGTTGGCTGGCACCCCTGGTTCAAGCGATGTTTGGGCGACGGCCCTGCGGCGCGTTGGCACCTGCCGGATCCCCTGCTTGCCGAGCGGTTGGAGGGCTTTCGGCTGTCGGGGAGATTGACCCCCGTTGATCTATCGAGTCGGGTGTTCGATGACGCCTTTTTTGTCGAAGGACGGTCCGCCTCGATCGAGTGGCCCGGTCACCTGCGAATAGACCTCACCAGTTCGCACCCGTGGTTCGTGGTGTTCGACGAGTTGCCGGACTTCATCTGCATCGAGCCGCAGACCGGGCCTCCGAATGGGATCAATGACGGCATCGTCGCCCCAGTGACCATCGTCGCGCCCGGTCAGCCCCTAGAACTCGTGAATGAGTGGCAGGTCACCCGTGGGTAGCCGGGGGGCTGAGGTGAATCGTCTGCGGGGGATAGCTGCAATGAATGAGAGAGCACCACGATTCTCCGGTGCCGGCCCATTCCAGTGCTCGCCGGTGACCTTCGAGTCTGTCGACGGGGTCGGCACTCCTCGAGTGTAGGTGACGCCCGCGCATCACGGCCTTGCGTCTTCTGCATGCGCGTTACTGTCGTAAAATCGAAGATCAGGACGGGTTTGACGACGATAACGCGCACGTTCAGCTCAGGATTGAGTGACGAGGTCGGCGAGAGCTGCGGGGCTTCGCTCTCGCTCGTAGCGCGGGAGCAGGTGACAGTGGTTGCACATGGGCTCGGACGTGACTCGACTCTTGTTGGTGTTGCTGAGGGAATGTTCGCGTCCCTTCTTCCTGACCCTTCGGGTGCCTTGTCGCGGTCCATCACGCTCGGCTCTCGCTGACGAAGGAGGATGACGCCTTCCTCGTGGAAGGACGATCCGCCTCGACCGAGTGGCCTGGCATCGTCGCCCCGGTGACCATCGTTGCTCTCGGTCAGCCCCTGGAACTCGTGAATGAGTGGCAGGTCACCCGTGGGTAGCCGGGGGGCTGAGATGAACCGTCTCGCCGGTGTCTGCTGACCGTCTCGCGGCGTCAAGCACTCGAAGGTCGGCGACGACATCGGAGCAGGCGACCGGGGCGGGTGCCCCGCTCACGATGGATGCGAGGACCGCAGGGTAGAAGGTGTTCCACCTGCCAGCTGCCAATGTGATCTCGGAGTCGACGAGCTCGCCGCTCGTGTCGCCGATACGCAGGTGCGCGATGACATGGTTGGGCTCGACCCCCCAGGAGGGATCAGTTGGCAGGGTCCCTGCCTTGAGAGCGGACTCCTGCGAATCCGATTCGGAGATCCGAACCCCGCCGGTGGTGCCGAGGAGGACGAACCTCGGGTCACCGAATGCAGCCGCCTGGCTGGCGGTGAGGATGCTCAGGGCGCCGTCAGCGTGGGTGAGCATCATTTGCATGTCGTCGTTTGCGGCGTGAGGGTCGCGAACTGAGCGTGCAAAGGCGTTGACGGCGGTGACCGGACCCATGAGGGCGAGGGCCTGATCGACAAGATGGGCGCCGAAGTCCAGGAGCACGCCGCCGAGGTCCTCAGGATCGGACGACTCGCGCCAATTTCCCTTCGGGAGGGTGCGTAGGCGTCCGATCCTTGACTCGAAGCGATGGACGCGCCCGAGCACGCCCTGTTCCGAGAGGGACCGAAGGGTGAGGAAGTCAGAATCCCAGCGCCGGTTCTGGAAGGGATGAACCTGAACGCCGGCGCTCGCGGCCGCATGAACGATGAGTTCGGCCTGCGCTGCGGTGGCTGCAATCGGCTTGTCGATGACCATGTGCAACCCTCTTCGCGCGGCCTCGATGGCCAGCGGAACATGGGTTCGATTGGCCGAGGCGATGACGACCAGACCAATATCGTCGACATCCTGCCAAGCTTCCTCGATCGTCAAATGCAACCGGATACCGGGCACGTCGGCTGTCGCCTGCTCACGGCGCTCGGGGTCGTTCGTGACGACCGCGCACAGGGAGAGACCCGGCGTCGATCGGATGAGAGGCGCGTGGAAGACGCGTCCGGCGAGGCCGTAACCGATGAGAAGGACCCCGCGCTCGTCACTCATGGGTCCAGTAAAGCACGGGGTGCAAGTGTGACGTTCGCCGCAAAACCTTGTCAAAGTGTCAACAGCGACGACACCAAGGGCGCCGGTGGTGCAGAATTATGTCGCCACCCGCCCACCGGGTGGCCGGGCCTTCGGGCCCCGAAGGCCCGCGCGACAGCCCCCCAGCCGCGCGGGCCTTCACCTGTCAGCGCGGGATATTGGCTCAGTAGACGTGGACGCGGCCGCCGACCTTCACTCTGTTGAAGAGCCACTTGGCCTTCGTGAGGTCGCGTAGGTTCACACATCCGCGCGATGCACCGTAGTAGCCGTCGCGCTTGAAGTACGCCGAGTAGTGGACTGCCTGCCCGCCATGATAGAAAATCGAGAAAGGCATTGCCGTTCGATACAGTGACGACACGTGATCACGGCTCTTGCGGGCGACGCTAAAGGTGCCGCGTGTGGTCGCGGCACCGGGGAGTCCGAAGCGGGCATCAGCGGTCATCGCCACCTTGCCCTTGACAATCCACCGAACGAGTTTCTGCTCGGTGCTGATGCAGATGGAATCCGCGCTCGTGCAGGTCTTGGGTAGGACGCCAACCGGACCGGCCAGCGTTCTGATGCGGGACCAAGTCTTGAGCGTGACGTAGTCATCATCTGGCAGCCAGAACTTTTTCTCAAGGCTCGCCAGGGCGCGTGCGGTCGAAGGCCCGTAGGTTCTGCTCACAACCTCGGAGCCTGCGACTGGATAGCCGAGCCACATCAGTCGCTCGTGGAAAACCTTGATCAGCGGGCCTTGATCGCCCGGCCGAAGCGGAAAGCTGGACGCCGCGGGAGATGTGGCCGAGGGTGTTGGGGTCAGCTCATCTGCCGATGAGGACCTCGCGCCGATACCCGTGAGCCCGAGCATGACGGTGGTCATGAGGGTGCCGGCCACCACGCGGGCGATGAGTCGGGGGAAGGGGAGCGGGGGCATGGTCACGCGCGCGACTCGAACATTCCGAGGACCGCCGCGATGCCGAGCACGGAGCGGGGTGAGTATGCGGCGCGCCAGAGGCCGCCGTGATTCGCACCCTGAACGAACAGGTCCATCGGATTGCTGAGGACAGTGGATGGGTTCGCTGCGGAGGCCGGATTCCGCAGGTCGTGCACGAGGAGTGCGGCCATGAGGGCGGTCGAGGTGGCCGGCTCGAACACCTCAATCCCGAATCGACCTGCTCCCGCGTATGCCGCGGCGAGCAAGCGGTTCTTGACCACGGACTGGGTACGCGTGGGCGGCGCGAGGTTGAGTGACACGGTGGTGCCAGCGGCCCTCGCGCTGAGGGCACGCCACCGCTGGAGGCGCTTGGCGAGAGCATAGTTGGGTCCCTGCTGCGACACGAGGGAGTCGTTG
>CAMAWO010000062.1 GCA_945861925.1 Bifidobacterium breve
CAATTGACGACATTTCAAGTCAGTTCCACCGGATGCTGGACCAAACGACTGGGGGGTGGCTGAGGAGTTGTCTAGATGAATTGTCTCCTTGTGACGAGTGAATCGCTAGAGTCAGCAATCGTGAGCCCTGTCGAGTCCCAACACGAGCATCAGCACCTGCGCCTTCGACCGCTTCACGACAGGGCAACCCTCATCGTGTTCGCATCCCTCGCGGCCTGGTCGTGGTTCGTCTACAGCTTCGGCGCGTCCCTTGGGCTCCTCCGCGAGGAGCAGGGCACCTCGACGATGATCGGCGGGCTCCACGGCACCGCCCTCGCTCTCGGCGGTGTCATCGGCGCCATCGCGACACCGCGGCTGAACCAGCGCTTCGGGCGAGGACATGTCATGCGGATCTCAGCTGCTGGCGCGGTCATCGGAATCCTCATCTTCACTATCCCCGGCATCACCGTCGTCGGCACCCTCGCAGCAGCCTTCATCGCCTGCTTCTTCGGCAACATCATCGTCGTCTGCGTGAACTCGTTCATCGTGAGGCATCAGGGGCCGGCGAGCGCACCAGCACTCACCGAGAGCACGGCGCTGGCAGCGCTCATGGGCGTGATCGCGCCGGTGTTCCTCGGTATTGCGATCGCTTCGGTGCTCGGCTGGCGGGCCGGCATCTGGGTAGCAGTGGTTGCGTTCGTGGCGGTCGAGATCTGGCGCGGACGCAATCTCGCCGTCTTCGGCGAGCCGGGGCAGGTGCTCACCCGCAAGGCTTCAGGGGCCTTGCCAACGCTCACCTACTGGGCGCTCGTCGCGAATATGTGTTACATCGGTGCGGAGTTCTGCATGAGCCTGTGGGGCGTCGACCTGCTTCGCGAGCAGGTGGGCTTGAGCGCGGCAGGTGCGGCGGCGGGCCTCGGCGCACTCACCGGCGGCATCTTCGTCGGTCGTGCCTTCGGGGCCGGCATCACGCGCGCGGTTCCGGCGGAGCGACTGCTCAAGATCTCGGCCGTTGTGGGGATCGTGGCGTTCTTCGTCATGTGGTTCGCCACCTCAGCCCCGGTCATGCTGGCTGCATTCTTCGTCACGGGCCTCGGGATCTCACTGCAATGGCCGCTCGGCATGGCTCGGATCCTGCGCTCATGCGGAGGACGCACTGACCGCGCCGCGGGCGCGGCACTCGCCTTCGGCACTGCCGCCATCGGCGCGGGCCCATTCGTCCTCGGCGCGCTCGCGGAGCGAATGCCGATCCATGAGGCGTTCTTGATCGTCCCCGTACTCCTGTGCACTTCATTGGGCATCGTGATGTTCCGCCCAGTTCCGCAGGACGTCACTGAGGCTGTTGTCCCCGCTGGGGTCTGACAGAGGTTCGCTCAGGCGGATACGCGGCCTAGCTCGTCAAGCTCGGAAGCGGTGAGTTGCAGGTCGGTCATTTGCAGCAGGTCGGGCAACTGCTCGACGATGCGGGCGCTTGCGATCGGCGTGGCCACGGTGGGCTGGGCTGCGAGCCAGGCGAGCGAGACCGCGGTGACGCTCACCCCGTGGGCGGCCGAGATCCGGTCGAGAACGGAGAGGATCGTCAGTCCTCGCTCATCGAGGTACTTGCCCGCGCCCTTCGCCCGCGCACCCTCGACCACCGAGCCCTCGCGGTACTTGCCGGTGAGGAATCCGCTGGCCAGCGAGTAGTAGGGCAGGCTGACGAGGCCGTTCTTGGCGACGACCTCACGCAAGGCCCCTTCGTACTCTCCGCGGTTGACGAGGTTGTAGTGGTGCTGCAGGGCGATGTAGCGGGCGAGGCCCAGGCTGTCGGAGGTGTCGAGGGCTGATTGGAGTCGTTCGGCGGTGAAGTTCGAGGCGCCGATGTAGCGAACCTTCCCATCCTTGATCGCCGAGTCGAAGGCACCGAGGGTGTCTGCCTGTGGGGTGTCCAGATCGTCGTAATGGGCGTAGTAGAGGTCAATTCGATCGGTCTGCAGCCGGCGCAGTGAATCATCGAGCCCCTGCTGGATGGTGGCTGGGGCGAGGCCGATGAGTGGCGGCAGGTGGCTTACCTTGGTCGCGATGATCATCGAGTCGCGGTTGCCTCGTGCGGCCATCCACCTACCGATAATCGTCTCGGACTCGCCTCCGCTGTTCCCGTCGACCCAGTGCGAGTAGGCGTCGGCGGTGTCGATGAAGTTTCCGCCGGCGGCTGCGTAGGCATCGAGAACCTCGAAGGATGAGGCTTCGTCCGCTGTCCAGCCGAAGACATTGCCGCCGAGGCACAGCGGGTGGACGAGGAGGTCGGAGGTGCCGAGTCTGATCATGGGCACATTCTGGCGCATCCCAGGCGAGGACCGATTGCTGGTGGCTTTTCGATTGGCAGGAAGATTGCGCCGGTGTTGTCACGGCGCCGTCTGGCGCGACAAAACCGTTCTCGACAGCGCAGTCCGAACTGCAGACCACGCGGCTGCCTCCGCAGACCGCGTCCTCCGTTGGCTAGTCAACGTGCGCCTCGCGGCGATGCCTTCGCACTTATCGGCGGAAATCGACATTCCGGAATTTCGTGTGCATGGGCTGTCCGGCAGGGTCACCGATCATTGGTCTATCTGGGTGAATGGGAGTTGGACAGGGGCATTCAGATTCATCGACGGGGACGAGGAACTCCTCGATTACCTGGAAAATCTTTGAGGCGCCGCGCCCCGGCGGGTCTTCTCGTCCACATCGGTTTCGGCGTAGATGCGGGGCAAGCCATCATCAATGTGCAGCACCGCGTATCGGCCTTCGAATCCGAGCCCAATGTGTTGCGAATCTCGATCATCGTCTCGCTCGCAGTTCCAATGGAAGCCAGCCACTGAACTTGGTAAGGAGCTGACATCGTCGAACTCATCGACGCCGGACCACGCGGCCTGGGCCCGCTCCGCTGGCAGTCTCAGCGGAGCGGGAGGTAGATCACGCGGTCAGCCCACTCGTCGGCCCCGCTTGCATCCGCGACCAGCGCGATATCGTCGATTGCCTCCGACATCGAGATTGTCCAGCGCAGGATGAACACTCCGGGCATGATCTGTCCGGCGACGACCCGCGCGTGGGCAAAGGTCGGGACGGTCGTGATGTCTCTGCTGATCAGCACGCGTCCGTCGTCGGCCGCCCACTGAAGGATCGCAGGATCGTCTAGCGTGCGTAGGCCGACGTCTTGGACACGGACGATGTCGATGCCCTCGACTCGCCTCTTCAAGCCCAGCACGAGGTCTGGTTCGACGTTCTCGTCAGCGAGGAACCGTGGACTCACGACTCAAGGCGGGCAAGCAACTTGGCACGGAGACCCTCGGGCGGGTTGGCCGATTCGATCCGTGCCTGGATGGCAGTTCCCTCATGCTCCTGCTCGCTCAGGTAGGAATCAACCTCGGCGCGGTGTCGTAGGTAGTAGGCGAAGATCGCGTAGACGTCCGCCAACGACACCGTCTCGTAGGCCTCGTGGATCGACTCTGGTGTCTTGCCTCGTTTGAAGTCCGCCACGAACACATCGAGGGAGATGCGGGTACCTGGCACCATGAGGCGGCCAGCCTGGTCTCGGACCAACGGAACCGGCTCGGGTTCGATTGTCACAGCGGTCATCGCGGTGCACCTCCTTGCGCTGAGGATACCGGCACCTGCCCTGCTCGTCGGCCTGGTTTTCCCGGCATCGCCGGTCAACGGACAGTCTGCGATCCCCGTGGGCGGTCAGTTGACGCCCTTTTCCGTGGGCATGCCTTCTCACGAGTTGAACGTACGAGGCGCCGAGGCCACTCACACCCTTGACGAAAGTGACCCAGTCACCCACGCTTCACGGAATCGCCGCCCAGCCATGACGGGCACAGGAGGAGGGCCCCTGATTCCTCAGGGACCCTCAGCCGTACGAGCGATCATTCCGTCGGAACTGCTCTTTCGTAGTCCACGGTCAGCCGGAGTTCCGCTCGGCTCCCGGTGGACAGCAGCTCCCACCTGCCGCCATGGGTATCGCAGGCCTCGCTGAAAAGCCGAGACCCCAGCCCGACCCGGTTCGCAGCAGCGTCGTCCGGATGCGTCTCGCCTCGTCGCCCTGCTCCCGCGCCTTGTCGGCATCCGATCGCGCCCGCGACGGATCCGAAGAGGCCCTGACCGGTCAGCGTGACATTGACTAGCGTGGCGCTGGTCGCGAACCCCTGGGCTGGCACGGCGACGATGGCGATGATCACCACGAGGCGCAGGCTGACGACCGACGCTGTTGCGAGCATCCGCCACCGGGAGGTGCCCATCGGCAGTCGAAGGCTCGGGGCCCGTTGCGCATCACGGTCATGGCCGTGTTGCCGAGTGACGGGGCTCGCCGGCGAAGGTCGCGGAGCGGACGCAAGACGTGCTACTCGACGACGGCGCCGTAGATCTCGAACCACTCCCGGCCGGCAGTTTCCAGCAACTCGTCGACGCGCAACGTCTCCTGATAGACATCGTCCAGTTCGACTCGAGTGCGCCTTGCCGCCCCAAGGTCGCGCATGATGTCGTTACCCAATCGGGCCCGGGGCCGCAGGCCGCTCAATGGTGCGGCAGAGAACGGTGCCTTCGAGCCAGATTGCGCCGTGACAATATCGGCGCAATCCTCATTACGGTCGTCAACTGCGAGTGGATACGCGGATGCAGGACGTAGCATTCGTCAGAGGTGTCTGGACGTGACTGCACGTGACATCAGAGGAAGTACTCGACCGAAGGGGAATCCGTGGCTCGCATCCGCCGGCTGACCGTAGACGAGCTCGACCCAGACATGGCCGCGCTCATCGGGGCCCGGGATCGCACCCCGCTCGAACTCGCCGTGACATCGATCGTGGGTCACCGCCCTGACTTGGCTCAGCCCCTCGTCGCCTTTACTCGCAGCCTCAAGAATGGGATCCTGCCCCGGCGTCTTGTCGAGCTTGTGCGTCTGCGCGTCGCTTTCCACAACCAGTGCCGCAGTTGCATGGCGATTCGTTACCAGGATGCCCTCGCCGATGGCGTCACCGAAGACCTCGTCTGCTCACTGGAGAAGCCGGCGGAGGCCGAAGGCCTATCCGCGGCAGAGCAACTCGCGCTGCGCTACGCCGACCTCTTTGCAACGAATCACCTTGCCATCGACGATGCCATGTACTCAGCCCTTGGCGAACACTTCACCGAGGGTGAGATCGTTGAGCTCGGCCTGCAGGTGGCCCTGTTCGTGGGGGTCGGCAGGCTTGCGGCCACCTGGCACATCGTCGAGGACCTTCCCGCAGCCTTCCAGGAGGATTCATCCGAGGTCCTGTCCCCTTGGGGCAATGAGTCCGTGCTCGTCCGTTGAGTGTGCGATCCTAGGATCCTCACCAACTCGGGAGGTAGAGCATGAGTTTCTTCCAGCGCACGGCAACCGTCACCGGTGCAGTCAAGTCCAGCACCGGGCGCCACCCCCTCGGCCAGCGCGTGACAGCAGTGCTGCCCATGCTGCGCGATGCGTTCACCGGTAGGTGGACTGAGGCACCGCGCGGACGCCTCACCTTGGCCTTGGCCGGAGTGGTTTACGTGGTGTCACCGATCGATCTAATGCCTGAACTGGTGCTCGGGCCATTCGGAATCATTGATGACGTTGGCATCGCGGCCCTGTGCGTCGCGATCCTCATGTCGTCGGCTGAGCAGTGGCTCGATCGTGGCTCGCCGTTGGGCGGCACCGCGCCGACCCCTGAGGCAGGGCAGGCCGGCGACGTCATCCGTGGGGTCGTCGTCGCGCCGCCGCCCAAGCAGAGCTGACACCACGGGCAGGTCGCAGAGCCTTTTCCACTAGGTTGTGCCGGTGCCTGAACTGAGACGAAGTATCGGACTGGTCGGCGCCATCGCCATTTCCTTGGCGGCCATGGGACCGACGATGTCGGTGAGTCTCAACCCGCAGGCGATTGCCGACCAAGTCGGTTCGGCGGTTCCGACCACGTTCCTGATCGCGCTCCTTCCCCTTACGCTCATCCTCGGATCATTCGTGGTGCTGACGAAGCGCCGCGGAACGGCGGGTTCGGTATTCGGACTCGTGGGAGCAGAGATCGGCCCACGCACCGGCACAGCAGCGGGAATCTGGCTCATCGGGGCCTACGTCGCGTCGGCAGCTATCACCGCGTTGTCCTTCGGCATCTTCACGACCACCCTCCTGCAGTCGTTCGGCTGGAACTCGACCCCGCAGTGGCTCCCGATTGCCTTGGCCTTGCTCGTCCTGCCGGTCACTACCTTTCTCGCCGGTCGCACCATGCGCACTCTCGGGCATGCATTGCTCGTCCTTGAAGGTCTGACGATGGCTACCATCCTCGTGGTCTCGTTCATGGCGCTGATCAGGCTGCTGACGAGCGGTGGGCCTCAGGGCCAGACCGTTGATTGGTCGGCGTTTCGGCTCGAGGGAGTGTCGGCGGGGGCTGTTGCCCTCGCGCTCACCTTCGCCCTGCTCTCCAGCGCGGGGTTTGAAGGCGCAGCCGCCCTTGGCGAGGAGACCCGCGAGCCACGCAAGACAATCCCGAGAGCGCTCATCTGGACGATCGTGCTCACGAGCGCCTTCTTCATCTTCGTCACGACAGTTGCTGTGTGGGCCTTCGGCGCAGGACCCACTGCGATGGAACAATTCGCGGCGAGCGGATCGCTTCCCGCCACCATCGCAAACCTCTATGTCGCCGATGGTGTTGGTGACTTCATCACGGCGGGCGGCGCCATCTCCTCATTCGCCTGCATGGTCGGAGCACAGGTTGCGGCCGGACGCATCCTCTTCGCGCTCTCTCGCTCCGGAGTCGTCATGCCCCGCCTGAGCGGGCTCTCGGCCCATGGCACGCCGGTCGCGGCCACGATCGTCATCGGGATGGTGACCGTCGCGTTCGTGGTGCTCGCAGCGGTGTGCACCGGAGCCCAGTCGTTCTCGGCATTCGAGTTGACGAGCGACGCCGCGGGCGTAGTTGTCATCGGCGCCTACTCGGGAGCCTGCGCTGCTGCCGCACGCGTGCTCTGGCGAGTCCAAAGGGACAAGGTCTGGGCCGTACTTCCGGTCGCAGGAATCGTCGTCCTCTTCATCGTCCTCGCCCTGCAAATCTTTCCAATACCCTCCGGCTGGGAACTGATCGCACCGGCTCTCGGTCTCGCGGTGCTGTTGGGTGGGGGAATCTTTGGTCGTGTGCGCGGCGGCCGCGCGCAAGGGTCCTTCTCGCAGTGACCGCCGGACTGCAACCTCCAGAGGGCACGACCGCCCTGCTCTTCGACTGCGACGGCACCCTCGTCGACACCCTCGGTCTGTACCGCGAGTGCTGGCGCCAGGTGTTCGGCCAACGCGGATTCGAGATGTCCGATGCCTGGTTCACGGCCTGGGCCGGTCACAGCATGGAGCCGTTCATCTCAGCGGCGTTTCCCGGCGAGGCACCGGAGGTACGGGCCCGCATCGGATCCGATGGCCTCGACCTCTTCAGGGCATCGACTCATCTGCTTGAGCCGATGGAGCATGTGGTGGCGATTGCTCGGCAGTACGCGGGCGTGATCCCGATGGCGGTGGTCTCGGGCGGCCCGCGGCTCGCGGTCGACGAAACCCTCGAGGCGGTCGGTATACGCGGACTATTCGACACCGTCGTCACGGTCGATGATGTCGCGCGTGGGAGACCCGAGCCCGATGCGTACCTCCGTGCAATGGAAAGGCTCGGGGTGAACGCGAGTACGTGTGTCGCTTACGAGGACACAGCGATCGGCATTGCCTCGGCTGCGGCTGCAGGGATCCATCTCGTCATCGATGTTGGCCTCCACTCACCCTCAGCTGCCTAACCCGTCGGCCGGTCGAGTTTGCCGCGCTTGCTCGCTGGGGGGTTAGATGTCGCCATGATGTCCCTTCATGCCGTGCCCTCGCAGACCTACACCCTCGCGGCTGCGTCCGCTGACCCGATCACCGTCCGGCGGCTGGGGTTTGGTGCGATGCGCATCACCGGCCAGGGGATCTGGGGGGACCCTGCTGATCGAGGTACCGCTGTCTCGGTGCTGAAGCGTGCGGTCGAGCTCGGGGTCGACTTCATTGATACGGCTGACTCCTATGGGCCGGAGGTGAGTGAGGACCTCATCCGCGAGGCGCTCCACCCATACGACGGGCTGCTCATCGCGACGAAGGGCGGACTCACCCGCCAAGGGCCTGATGCATGGGGACCTGTAGGCCGGCCCGAGTACCTGCGGCAGTGCGTGCTTATGTCCCTGCGCCGGCTCGGACTTGAGCGGATCGACCTGTGGCAATTGCACCGCATCGATCCGCTCGTTGCGCTTGAGGACCAGTTCGGGGCCATCAAGGACATGCAGACTGAAGGACTTATTCGGCATGTGGGCATCTCCGAGGTGAGCGTCGACGATTTGCTGGCCGCGCAGAACCTCATCGACGTTGTTAGCGTCCAGAATCTCTATAACGCCGGTGACCGCGCGAGTGAGGCTCTCCTCGCGCATTGCACCGCAAACGACGTCGGCTTTATCCCGTGGTTCCCGCTCGGCAACCGTGCACTGCTCGCAGCAGATGGCCCGGTAGCGGCCGTCGCCCTGCGGCACGGATGCACGGCCGCACAGGTGGCGCTCGCGTGGCTGCTCCAGCACTCGCCGGTGATGCTCCCGATCCCGGGAACTGGCTCGGTCGGGCACCTCGAGGAGAACTGCGGCGCATCGGCGGTGACCCTTGACGCTGAGTCAATCGCCGAGCTCAACGACCTCGTGAGCCCACCCGACTGAACGCGATTTCGTTGATGCTCGTCCGAGGCCGCAAGCCGGCTACTCGTGGCTCAAGGCGAGTCCGCTGAAGTTGCTGGTGGCGCTCGGTGAGCGGGCCGCTTCGGGCGAGGAGGCTCCGGTTGTAGTACCAGGCGAACCTCACCGCCGTTCTCGAACCCGATCTCCGGAGACCGAAAGGCGAACAGTCGCGCGAGCGCAAGGCGGAGCCGGCCACGTGAGTCATCGGTGAGGCTCGCCATCCGTCGAATGAGGAGGTGCCGGTCGATAGTTGTGGGGCACGTGAGGTCGGCAACCCCGCCGATGATGCCGCGCTCGGCCCAAGCGGGGACGGGAAAATATCTGGTCGTGTCGCCGGAGAGCAGGTGCATCTCACTGGTGCGCAACCAGTCCACCGGGACAAGTGGGACGACTGTCACGAAGCGATCGAGCTCGGGGTCGTTCTCGGCAAGGGTGACTGCCGCCTCCTTGTCCATCTGGCAGTCGTGCGTGACCACCATGACCGCTGTGTATCCGATGTGGGCGGTGAGTGCCGGCTCGTGCTCGCTTATCGCATCAACAGGAAACTCGACTTGGTCCAATGACTCCCAGACGGGGGTACGTGGTGGCGTGCTCGATTGCAGCCGGGCGACTGGCGCGAAGCAGATGTCGCCTTGCTGGAGTTCTGCCGGTTCGCTCGCGCGGTAGACGTCCGGCTGCATGCCTAGCAGGGTTTCCCATCGGCTATCGCCCGTCGTGTATCGGACGATAGCCGGGAGGGCTAGGTAGACGATTCGTCGCGAACGGGGTCAGTCTGACCTCGGGGGCTGGGCCGACGTCGAGCGATCTCGCCTTGGCCCTGGCGCACGGGCCCAAGGCTCCCCTGCGGGTTCTTGCTCTCGAGGAGTGCTGCGGCGGCCAGTCTTCGAGTCACCGAGGCTAGGAGCCCGCGCTTTTGACCGGCGGCCCTCAACTCCTCCACGAGGTGAAAGACGTTGTGAACGCTGAGCGGATCGATAAGCATGCGGGGATCATGGATCTCGATTCGCAGCACACCCTCCTTAGCCCACTCGCGTGCGGTCTTTTCCATCAGGCCGAGGAGCGTGCCCACGGTAACCGTCCGAAGGGGCCCCAGATCATTGATTAACTCCATGGCAGCCAGGCGTTGTTGGGCTTTCTGCGAGGGGTTTGGCAGGTTCTCCGCGAACCTTTCAAGAAGTTCGGCCAACTGGAACCGTTGGATAACGAACGTGGACTCGTCTGCGACCTTAAACAATGTACTCCCTCATGTAATGGTCATTGTTGGGGAATTCATGAGTAGTGTCAAGGCATTCGACTCGTATAGGCGTGCGGGGGCCGGTTGGACGGGCTAGGTCAATGTGCCGTGTGGAAGGCCAAGTTCCATCTCGGCGGCCCGATGGGACCAGAGCATGACCTGCTCCCGCGTGACGGTATTGCCGTGCGCGACGCACTGGAGGGTGAGGCCGTCGAGGAGTGAAAGTAGTCGCCAGGCTGTGCCCTCGGGATCCTCGCTGCTCATCACTCCTCGTGCGCAACCATCCTGAATGAGAGTGCAGAGAAGTCTCTGCCAATCCTCGTTAAGTCTGCGTGAGGCCTGTTGCAGGGCTGGCCGGCGGGCTGCCTCGGCCCAGGCATCGAGCCAAAGTTGCATACCCGAGTCGTCGTCAGCACGCGTGTAGCTTTCGAAGAAGCGGCGGAGGCGATCGATCGGGTCGGAGCCCCCCGACACGGCAGCGGCGGCACGTTCGAGGTCCTCCGTCGCTGCTCGCTCGAAGGCCTCGGTGATGAGTTCGTCCATTGATGTGACGTAGTGGTGGATGAGTCCGCTCGATGTGCCGAGCTCCGCGGCGACGTCGCGAACCGTGGTCGCTGCGATTCCCTGACGCTGCATGACCGCCAAGGTGGCGGCCACGATCGACTCCCGGCGGAGGTCGGGGTTCATGCGCGCCATGGAATGACCCTAATCACTATTGCGCACCTGTCCAATAACTCCATAGGGTTGCGTCGTCACCCTCGGTGGGCCAGATTCGTCACGTCTGCCGAGGGTCCGAGAAGAAAGAGGACCTTGATGATCCGGACCACCCCCTTCCACCCGCGCCTCGCCGAACTGAGTCAGACCGGCTTGTGGGGCCACTGGGCCGGGTACCTGTCCGCCGTCCGCTATGACTTCTCTGCGAAGCACGAGTACTTCGGTGTTCGTAATGCGGCGGCATTCTTCGACGCGTCGCCGCTCTACAAGTACTGGATACGAGGCCGTGACGCCGAGCGCTTTCTCGGCGGTGTCATGGCGCGCGATATCCGCACCTGCCGACCCGGGCGCGCGCAGTACACGGTGTGGTGCGACGACGCGGGCTACGTCCTTGAGGACGGTGTCCTGTTCCGGCATACGGCGGACGAGTTCCTCCTCACCTCAGCCGAGCCCAATCTTTCGTACCTGCGATCCCTCATCGGATCGCTGCAGGTCGAGATCACCGATGCCTCCGAGGACTACGGGATCCTTGCGGTTCAGGGGCCGCGATCGAGGGTCATTGTCGAGCAACTGGCCCCCGAGATCGCCGCCCTTTCATACTTCGGCTTCACGCCGGCCAAGATCGCTGGTCACCCGGTCACCATCAGTCGCACCGGCTTCTCCGGAGACCTCGGCTATGAGATCTTGGTCGAAGCGGCAGATGCTCTTGACGTGCTCGACGCAGTCATGGCTGCGGGTGAGGGCCACGGCTTGCGGCCGTTCGGGGAGCAGGCACTGTCGATGGTCCGCATCGAGGCGGGTCTGCCGCTCATCGGGGTTGAGTTCTCGTCCAGTCGCTTCGCCTACAACGACGAGGAGCGCGTGACAGCGACCGAGCTCGGGCTCGGCTGGCTGCTGAAGAACATTGACGACGACACTCGGCCCTTCATTGGAAGGCGTGCCATCCTGGGCGAACTCGCCGAGAAGTCCTCTCGCTGGTCGACCGTCGGACTCATGCTCGACTGGAAGGCATACAACGACCTCTACGTGAACGCCGGTCTCATCCCGCACATGGACGAGATCCCGGTGCCGTGGGAGACGATGCTCTACGACGACAAGGGCGCACGGGCCGGCTATGCGACGAGCCTGATGTACTCCCCGCAGATGCAGCGATACATCGCCATCGCCCGAGTGAAGCCGGAACTCGCAAATGTCGGCGGCGTCGTCCACGTCGAGCAGACCGTCAACCATGAATACCTCACGGTTCCAGCGGAAATCGTCCGACTCCCATTCTTTAACCCCGAGCGAAAGCTGGCCTGACATGTCGAACACCCACCAGTACGACGCCATCATCGTCGGCGGCGGTCACAACGGCCTCGTCAATGGCGCCTACCTCGCGAAGGCCGGGCTCCGCACCCTCATCCTCGAACGACGTCACCTCGTTGGTGGCGCAGCGATCACCGAGGAGTTGCATCCGGGTTTCAGTTTCACGACATTCTCGTACGGCCTCAGCCTCATCCGCCCCGAAATCATTCAGGAACTCGAACTTGTGCGGCACGGGTTCATGCCCCTGCTCATGAACTCGACATTCGCGCCGATGGAGAACGGCGACTACCTGCTCCTCGGCCAGGATCGCGACGCGAATATCCGTGAAATCTCTCGGCATTCGAAAGCCGACGCCGATGCCATGGATCGTTATGAGTTCGACATCTCGCGGGTCCAGCAGTTCATTAAGCCGCTGTTCGACAGCATGCCCCCGAACATCTTCGGCTCGAGTCCGCAGGACAGGGAGGACGTCGCTGGGCTCCTCGCGCACCTCGGCAAGGCCGACAAGAAGGTGGTGCACGACGCGGTACGCCTCATCACCGGCAGCGCTGCTGACTTCCTCGACGACTACTTTGAGAGCGACATCGTCAAGGGCCTCATCGCATCCTCGGGAATCATCGGCACCAAGGTCGGTCCGATGTCGCAGGGTTCCGGTCTCGTGCTCCTGTTCATGTCGATGGGTGAGCACGACGGCATCATGGGTTCGTGGTCATTCCACAAGGGCGGAAACGGCGGATTCACTCAGGTTCTTGCTCGCGCTGCTCAGTCCTTCGGCGCAGAGATCCGCCTTGACGCACCTGTTTCTCACGTGGTCGTCTCCGGTGGCAAGGCCACCGGGGTCGCCCTCACCGACGGCACCGAATTCACGGCGCCAGTTGTGGTGAGCTCGCTGGATCCGCGTCGCACCTTCCTGCAACTCGTCGACCCGCGGGAACTGCCGACCGACCTCGTGGAGAACATCGAACGGTTCCGGTTCCAAGGCACTGCCTCGAAGGTCAACTTCGCGCTCGACGGCGCTCCGCATTACCCCGCACTCCCGGGCCGCACCGATCAGTACCAGGGCTTCGTGAATTTCGGGCCGTCGATCGAATACCTCGAGCGCGCCTTCGATCCCGCGAAGTATGGCTGGTACAGCGACAAGCCCTACATCGATGCGTGCATCCAGTCGTTCATCGACCCCGACATGGCACCCGCAGGCAAGCACGTCATGTCCTGCTTCGTCATGTACACCCCGTATGAACTGAAAGGAAGCGACTGGGACACCGAGCGACAGAACCTCGGCGACACCGTGCAGCGCCACCTCGACTCGTACTTCCCGGGCTTCAGCGACCTCGTCGTCCACCGAGAGGTCGTCACCCCGATCGATATCGAGCGGGTCACCGGTCTCAGCGAGGGCAATATCTACGGGGGCGAATTCCTCGCACCGCAGATGTACTTCTTCCGGCCGGCACCGGGATGGAGCCAGTACCGCACGCCGATTGAGGGCTACTACCAGTGCGGATCAGGCACCCACCCCGGTGGCTGCGTGATCGGTGCGCCGGGCCGGTTGGCGAGTCAGCAGGTGCTCAAGGATGTGCGCGGGCCGCGACCCTGAGGATCGGCCATCGGTGACTCGCTGCGGTCCGAACAACTACCACCGCTGGGACGTCTGTAGCGACCATGACCTTGGCCGAGGCTGACGTGCGTGAAAGATTGGTGTGGGCGCATGACGCGCGTGACGGAAGGCCACATAGCACGCCACTACCAAGGCGTCCGGGGTGGCCGTGATACCGCATTGCTTCACACCGCGCAGGACCACACCCACTACCTGCTCCATCGGGCTGGCATCGAGCGAGGAGCTGGCGCTGTCGGTGTTCGCGACACTCGACGGCGCCGAGATCGATGGCTTGAGGGCCACTTCGACAACTGGTGGGGGAAAGGCGACACATAACAGAGTCCGTGGCAGGAGAACCATCCCTCATAAGCGGGCCGCGCATTGCGCAACATGTGGAAAGCACTGGACGCTGGCAGTCTCACCTACCGTTGAGGTGTTGCGCGCCCGCTGGTCGGCGCGAGGCGCACTGTTGAGCGGAGGGCCGAGCGTGCCCAAGTGGCTTCAAACGTAGCGAGGACCATTGGAAGAGACGTCTCTGTGACGTCGTGACTGATGCAACCCCGCCTACTGGGCTGAGCAGGCGGGGTGACGAGACGGTGTTTGCGGCGAACGGAAAGCTGCCAATAGGGCTAAGTCAGCGACTTCCTGGACGCGCAGCCGGGGGTGGAGGCATCTCGGGGCATCAGTGACATCTGTGCGGAGTACGCCGCCACCTGGAATGCTCCCTTTATAGTTACCCTGGGAACGAAGCGGCCTCCGGATGTGAGTTCGGCGGCCGCGGGGATCGTTCGCTCAGGCCAGCGCGGCCTGCGGCCTCTTCTCGGGAACGGGCACCTTGCGGTCCCAGTGAACGACTAGGTGCGGTCCGACGCTGGTGAGCTCGGTGACGGTCGCCTCGAAAGCGTCGTCATCGTCCGTCACGACGATGGGGGACCCGGGAACAACGGCCATTCGGTCGCCGCTCAAGAGTTCGGTCCACGTCGTGCCAGACTGCCATTCGTCAACCGACAGATTAAGGTCGGCGAAGAATATGGCTACTGGCTCTCTCATAGCCAAGATTGTCTCCTCTCGGTGCTTGATTGGCAAGGAGCCCTACCGGCTCCATCGCTCCATGAGCGAGCGGAGCAGATCGATGGTTGCGTTGGCCGTGTCGGGCGGTGCCACGGTGAAGTGGCGGGTGCTCAGCTTGTCGTCTGCATCCCACACGTCCTCCGGGTCTTCGCCGGGCCACACACCTACCGTCGAGATGCCCGAGTAGCCCAGAACCTCCTCAGCAAGAGCCGCCTGCCGGCGGACATGGTCGGGGGTCAGTGAGTTGGCCCCAGCCCGGATCAGGATGTGAACTGGACGTCGCGTTCGCGCCATGGAGCCTCCTCCCTTGCCGTCTTGGGTTCATCCCTGGTGGGACTCTTGGATCTTGTGTATCAGTAATTGTGCGTGACCCTTCGGATATGTAGTGGGCTGCTCGCAACGGTGAAAACCTTCAGTGCAGAACTGCCAGGCGCTTGCGATACACCTACCGGCGAGTCGTGACGCGGCGGCGCGGGGATTGATCCGTTGGTGTGGACGATCGAGGCATCCGAGGTGGTGTCGCGTGGTGAGCCCGAGCGACCTATTTACGGTACGGTTTGTCGTACCACTGAGGAGAGGGTCATGGCTGTCACGGCAAGTGAGGCACGAGCACGGTTGTTCCCGCTCATCGAGCAGGTGAACGCCGACCAGGAACCGGTGGAGATCGTGTCGAAGAAGGGCACGGCCTTCCTGGTGTCTGAGGCGCAGTACCGCTCGATGGCCGAGACGGCCTACCTGATGCGGTCGCCCTATGATGCCGAGCGGCTCCTCAGGGGCGTTGCCCAGGCGTCCGAGGGCAAGGCATCCGCGCGGGCGCTCATCGCCGAATGAGGGTCGCGTTCACCGATGATGGCTGGGCCGATTACTGCTCGTGGAGCGATGATCGCAAGATGCTCGCCCGCATCAACCGGCTGATCGGCGAGGCGCTTAGCCTGAATCCACCGATGGATGACGCGTTTCGGGCCTGAATGCCGTTTCGGGAATGGTCGCGGTCGGGGGTTCGGCGGCGGGTCAGGTGGTTGCGACTGCTGGCGGTCCGAGCGCTACGTCGAAGATCGCCTGCCAGGGTTCCTGCCATGGTCACGCTGTCGGCAGGTGGATGGTGATGCGCCGTGCGGAGGTCGCGATCCTTGCGGGGATGCCTGAGATGCGCCGGCGGATCGTGGCGGTCGTGGCCCTGGCGTGCGCGCCGCCGGCGATGGTGCCCGCGGCCCGGGCGCGCGTTGAATGCGATGACGGCGAGGATGAGCCACGCGGCGTTGGCGTTGAACTTGCCGGAGGGCAGGTGGGCGAGGGCGGAGCCCAAGAGGCGCCGAAGACCTGCTCGATGATGGCGTGACCGCGGTGGGTCTTGTCCGCGGCGACCGTGTCCATGACATCGGCGGGGACGGTGGTGAAGAACGCATGGAACCGCCAGACGTCGAACAGGGATGCTTGGTCGGGGCCGGCGGGAGGGCCCGCGTCGGGGATGCGGCGTACGACGAGGCGGCCGGGGACCTGCTGCGATGCCTTGGCGGATGCGAATGCGGTGAAGGGGATCTCGGCGACCTCGGCCCGTGATACCCAAACGCCGGTGGCCTCGTCGCGGATGGCGTTTGGGTATTCGATCGGTGTCCACACACCGGCTGGGATCGACGCGAGGGCGCGCTGCACCAGCGTGTTCTGGCGGACGGTCCGCAGGGCGTCGGCCACGATCCGGCCGGCGCCGCGGGCGGAACCGGCGGAGCCCTTGCGCAGTCGGGTCGCGACGATCACCGGAGCGCCGCCGGGAGCGGTGACGGTCGCCGCTGATGCGTTGAGTCCGCGGACGCCGGAGTAGCCGAACGATGCACCCTGCTTCCCATGGCCATGGACCTCGATCAACGCGCGCGTCGAGGTCGACCAGTGCTAGGTCGTTGATCCCGGCGAGCAGCGGCGTCTGCGCGGCGAGAGCGGCGAGGAACCGGGACGCGACGGCGCCCGTTGGCGGACGTGACCGAAGGTGATCTGCCGCAGGAAACTGCCGAGCGTCGACGGGGAGTAGCAGTAGGCGAACGTCTTGTCCATGGCGCCGTAGCCCAGAGCCCGCGTGAACAGGATCGACATGTCCTGGATCGAGTCCGCGCCCGCGCACATTCCCGCGATCAGGCTCATCGTCTTGAGGTCGGCGTTCGCGCCCTTGTCCGTCGGGACCAAGACATGCGCCGACACCAAGTCCAAAGGACCAGCGGACTCAGCGAGCGCAATGAGCGGGACCAGGCCCGCGGACGCGATCAGGTTCGGGTCATCGAATGCCTCAGAACCGGACGTGCGACTTTCACCGCATCCGGCTCAAGCAAGTCCCGTGAGCGTCTCAGGTTTCTTGCGAAGCCTGCGACGCCGTGAAGATCCTCTGGCGCAGACGCCGTACGTCATCCTCGGCGGCACGCCAACCCACGGCGTCCCGCACGAGCGCATCGTCCTTGGGTCCGTTCACCACGACGCGACCGCTCGCGGCCGTAGCCACCTGCTGCCTCGTTTTGGTG
>CAMAWO010000063.1 GCA_945861925.1 Bifidobacterium breve
TACATCGTCGAGGGCATCGCCGGCGAGCTCTCGATGACCATTCGCTGGATCGAGACGGATCAGTCCACGGGCATCAGCACTGAGCAGGTCGAGGCCGCAGTTGGCCCGGCTACCGCTCTCGCCCTCTTTAGTCATGTCGCCTACCGCTCCGGGTTCATCGCCGACATGCAGGCCATCACGGCGTCGGTGCACGGCGCCGGCGGGCTCGTCCTATGGGATCTCAGCCACTCCGTCGGATCAGTGCCGGTGCTCCTCGACGCGTGCGACGTCGACTTCGCCGTCGGCTGCACCTACAAGTACCTCAACGGTGGACCCGGCGCACCGGCCTTCGCCTACGTCAGGGAACGTCTTCAGGATGAGGTGAGCCAGCCGATCTGGGGCTGGCTCGGCCGGCGCGACAGCTTCGAGATGGCCCACGGCTACGAGCCTGCTGACGGCATCCGGCGGTTCATCAGCGGCACTCCACCCATCATCTCGATGATCCCGGTGCGCGCGGGGATCGAGCTGGTCGCCGAGGCGGGCATCGACCGCATACGTGAGAAGTCCGTCGCACTCACCGAGTTCGCGCTGAGTGTCGTCGATGGCTGGGCTCCTGAACTCGGCGTGACGATTGGCTCACCACGCGACAGCACCGTGCGCGGCGGCCACATCACGATCTGTCGCAATGACTTCCGCGAGCTCACCCCGGCGCTGTGGGACGAGGGTGTCATCCCTGACTTCCGGGCGCCCGATGGCATTCGGCTTGGACTATCGCCGCTCAGCACCACGTTCGTCGAGTTGCACCGGGGTCTTGCCGCAATCGAGGCCGCTGCGGCCCGGCGGTAACGGCCTTACAGTCCAATCATGAAGCAGGCCATTTTCGTCCCCTACGACCAGCTCAACCGTGGACACGGCGCCATGCGCGATGCCGATCCAGCCACCCACGAGGTCGTCATGATCCAAAGCGAGCACCTGCTGCGCTCACGGCCGTGGCACGCCCAGCGACTGTTCTTCATCCTCGCATCTGCCGCCCACTTCAGGCAGGAACTGCAAGACGAGGGCTTCACCGTCCACCACCTGCATGCCCGCACGATCACGGCGGGTTTTGAGCAGTATCGGCGCGATCATCCGGGGCACTCGATCATCGCGGCCGCCGCGTCATCAATCCCCCAGCAGCGACTCCTCGAGTCAAGTGGCATCGTCATCGTCCCCGGTGACTTCTTCCTCACCGGACGCGACGAGTTCGCCGCTTGGGCGGCCGGTCGGTCAACCCTCCTCATGGAGAACTTCTACCGATGGCAGCGGACTCGGCTTGGGATTCTCTTGATGGACGATGGCAAGCCGGTCGGTGGGCAGTGGAATTTCGACGCCGATAACCGGCTGCCGCCACCAAAGAAGCCGCATACCTGGCCCCACGTCATCGAGCATCCCCTCGACGAGATCGACAGCGGCATCTGGGCGGACATCACAGCGGCCGATCTCGACCTCGCTGGACATGAGCCAGACGGCACTTGGGCTACGACCCGTGCCGGGGCGCTGCGTCAACTCGACCACTTCCTCGAGCATGCCTTCGCGGATTTCGGTGCCTACGAGGATGCCATGCCGTCAGACAGTTGGGCGGTTAACCACTCGCTCCTCTCGCCCTACCTGAACATCGGCCTCTTGCACCCCAGCGAGGTCGTCGATGCAGCGCTCGCACGATTCGAGCGCGGCGGCATCCCGATCTCGTCGTGCGAGGGTTTCATCCGTCAGATCATCGGGTGGCGTGAATACATCAACGGTGTTTATTGGATCTTCGGTGATGAGTATCGTGCGATGAACGGCCTCGCTGCTGACCGTCCGCTCCTCCCACTCTTTGAGGATTCGACTCGGACTCAAATGAACTGCGTCGCAACGACCATAGGCGACCTTGAAGCCCGCGCTTGGGCTCATCACATACCCAGGCTCATGATCCTCGCGAATCTCGCACTCATCACCGGAGTTGAGCCGGCCGCATTCCTCGACTGGATGCGGCGGATGTTCATTGACGCCGCCGACTGGGTCATGGTCCCGAACGTCATCGGCATGGGCGTGCACGCCGATGGCGGCCGGATGATGACAAAGCCGTACGCCGCTGGCGGGGCATACATCTCACGAATGGGCAACTACTGCGGCGGATGCGCCTACAACCCGAAGCTTCGAACAGGGCCTACGGCCTGCCCATTCACCACGCTCTACTGGGACTTCCTTGATCGAAATCGACCGGCGTTCGAACGCAACCACCGGATGGCGCAGCAGGTGCGCGGGCTTGACCGGCTGAGCGACCTGCCTGAGCTCCGGGAGCGGGCTCAGGAGGTGCTCGCCGGCCTCTCGGATGGCACCATCTGAAATGGCACCATCCGAGTCGCGCGTTACGGGACGAGGGTCCCCGCGAAGATCTGCCAAGCGAGGAGCGACTTCGCGACGAGGCTCAGGATGATGTAGGCGCGCTCACCGTGCAGGTAGTTCGAGTACTTGCCGACCTGCTTGTACTGCGCCCACTGCACGAGTGCGAAGCAGTTGAAGAGGATGAACAGCGAGATGATGATGCCGTAGACGAACGCTGGCGGACTGAGCTCCGAGGGAGCACCCGGCGACACCACATAGATGAGGATCGCGAGCCACGGCACGATGCCGGCGATGCAGCCGAAGATGAACGGCATCCAGCCGCCTGAGCCTGGCGTCTCGTACTTCTCCTGCAGCCAGCCAAAAAGGATCATCGACGCGTTCACGCCAAAGATGGCGAGGAGCGCAGCAGCGTCCGATATACCGCAGATCTGCGCGATGAGGACGATCATCACCGACGAGCTCACTGAGTACTCGACCCAGCGGAAGTAGTTGCGCTTCGCAACAAGGCCGGCCGAGTAGCGCTTGTAGAACAGCGGGCTCGCCACGAGGAAGTGGAACAGCGCCGACAAGCCGAAGAAGAGCGCGACGCCCCAGCCGATCTTCGACTCGAACAGCGTCGTCGGGTCGCCGAGCGGGCTTCCGGGCGGGCCGGTCATGTAGGTGGCGGTCACCGGAAGGGCGAAGTCGCTCGTGAGGACGAGGACCGCAACCATCTGAATGAGGTGCGCGAAACCCGCGATGATGTTGAGCCGGCGGATTTTGCTCATGGTGATCTGGGACGGGGCGTCTGCCGGTGCGGCGGATTGGTTGGAAGTCATGGTGAAGTGTGTCATGAAAGTGCTGGCGCGAGTGCCTACTCCACCCTCGCAGGATTCCCGAGCCTGCCTTGCCCCGACTCGGAAACCGAGGCTCAACGGATGATCACGTAGTGCTTCACGACCGTGTCGAGAATGTCCCAGCGGCCGGACCAGCCCTTCGGCAGGACGAGGGCACTGCCAGCGGTGATCTCCGATGAATCCCCAGAGTCGTCCGTTATGCGCGCACGTCCGGCAAGGATGAGAACGGACTCGGTGTCCTGCCGATCCGTGATCGACCAGCCACCCGGGGTGCAGCACCAGATACCCACCTCGACGCCACCGGCGTCATGGAGCACGCGGCCCGACATCATCGGCGTGCCGGAATCCGCACCACTGCGGGGCCCCCAGTCCTCGAGATCGGCAATCAGCGCAGCGGTGTCGGCGGTCACCGAAGGCTCACTCATAACCGCTGAGGATACTCACCATTCGCCTTGCGGGAGGGGCGCTCGCTGATCGCGCATTGCATCACGGCTCCGTCGCTGAGCCCTTCCGGAAGCCCTCTACACATAATTCTGAGTTGGCCTCGGCGAGTGGTTTCGGTTAGGGGCCAAGGCAGCCAAGGGGTATGACGTGGACTCCGTCACCTCGCGTATAGGCGAGCGAGGTTCCGGTGACGACCACGAGTGATTGCGGTGGCCGGGATACTCGTGCGGCCAACCTCATCAGGGAGGCTGCGGCCTTGTCGATTTCACGCTCACCGAGTTTAACTTCGACACCCACCCAGTCCCCGTCACGGGTTTCCAGAATGTAGTCGACTTCGAGGCGGCCTTCGGCCTCGCGATAGTGGAAGCACGACGCTCCGGTGGCTTCGGCAAAGATACGAAGGTCGTGCGCGACGAGACTTTCGAATAGGAATCCGGTTGTCTCCAAGTCATTGAGCATCCGTTCAGGGGACATTTGAAGAAGGGAGGCGGCGAGTGAGGGGTCGCCAAGATGGCGTTTCGGAGTGGTGGTGAGTCGTTTGGATGACCGAACCGATGGATCCCAGGCTGGCACCTCATCAATAACCGCCATCCTCCGCAGTGCGTCCAGATAGGGCTCCGCAACGTAACGGGATGGCGCATCGAGTTCAACCTCCGCGTCTCCGCGGGCCCGCTTGAGGATGGTGCTCACGCTCGCCGGTTGCGCCACCAATTGGGCATAAGCGTGCAGGAAACGGCGTACGAGGCGGGGATTGCGGGCGGCTCCGGAGACTTCGCCAATGTCATGTTCGATGATGACGTCGAGGTATCCCTCAAGAAATGTGCGTGCGGTGGCCTCGTCCGCTCCCACGAGCGCCGGCCATCCGCCAACGGTGATGTGGTGAAGGTAATCGCGGGCTTGCAGAGGGCAGTTCGCCGGTAGCGGTGCGACGCCCTTCAGGAGATCGGCTACGGACGCGGTGGGTGTGGTGGCCTGCTTCTCGGTCAGGGTCATCGTTCGCATGCGCACGGTGCTGAAGCGGCCAGCACCGGAGTGTCTTGGGATGTCGTCTCTGGGCGTGGCCGAGCCGGTGAGGATGAATTGTCCGGGCAGTCCGCGGTCATCGACGGCCCGGCGGACGGCGTCCCACAATTGCGGGGTGCGTTGCCATTCGTCGAGGAGGCGTGGGGTATCACCATCGAGGAGTAGGCGGGGGTCAAGTTCCGCGCGCCTAACTGCGTTGGGGTCGGAGTCGAGCAGAACCTCGCTCACGGCAAGTTGGCGGGCGGTGGCCGTCTTGCCGCAGGCCTTCACCCCCTCGATTAGAACGGCGCCCATGGCTTTGAGTCGGGAACTGAGGATGGTGTCTGCCAGCCGTGGTAGGTACCGTCGGTGGGGTGCTGGAGATTCCATGACTTTTCTCCTTAACCAACAAGAATCACAATTTCCAACCAACACAATACACGTTTTACAACCATCATAAATCACATATTCCGCGCATCATGGGCTGCCTTACGGGCGCCAAGCGCGCACATGGCATCGTTGGACGGAGGTCTGTCAGTCCCGCGGAGCGGGCAGTGACTCCCAGAGAATCGAACGTAGTCCAATGTTGTCGCCGCGCATGGCGTCGATAGACGCCTGGATCATGCGGTCAGGGCCAATGAGTGGCCACACGATGGGATGACCCGCATAATCGGTCAGAAGCTCAAGGAAGGCGCGCTGCGCACGGCCGTTACTCTCACGGAAAGGGTGAAGCGCGATCAAGTCCGCCAGGAGGGCGGCCGCCCCATCGGCGAACTCGGTCGCAGTGAAACCCATAAGCAAGTCCTCGGTCGCGAGCCCGCCGAAGATGGTCGAGGCGAACGACTCGAGGTGCTGTGGAAGGCAGAACTGGGTCGCGCCCTTGCCCAACGTGACCGCACGGACTTGGCCCGCCCACTCGTAGACATCCTGGAACACGTGGCGGTGAATGGCCTGCAGGTGGGCGAAGTAAACCGCCCGGAACCGCTCCTATCGATCGCAGTTGCACCAGCCGCCCGAAGGTCAAGGCACGCTCCGCCCGCGCCAACTCAGGTGCGCCCGTCAGTCCAAGACGATTGCGCAGGACGTCCGTCCCCGGGTAGATGTAGTCCTCGGGCCGGACGAACCGATGAGGACTAGACACTCACGATGCGGCGGTACTCGGCGAAGTCGATGCGACCCGCTGCCAGCTCGCGAGCAGCATCAACCTCGACCTCGCTGGCAGGCATGCCCTCCATGTCCATCGAGGACGCGGCCGACGCCACCGCGCGCTCGCGCACCGCGGTCAACTGCTCATACTGGTCCAGCGACATCAGCACTACCTCCGGCTTGCGGTGCGCACCAGCGAAGACAGTCTCACCGTGCGCCACCTGATCCACGACCACAGCGAGCCCCTGACGCAGTTCTCGCATGGTCAACACCCTGGTAACAGACACTCCCGAAGGCTATCACGAATGTGTACACAATCGAGCATCGGAAGACTCTGAATCCACTCGGTACCTTCGCAGTCAGAGGCCGGAGCAGTTTTGCATCGCGTGGGCCTCGGGCAATATTCACTCGGATACATGCCCTACCTGAGCCGCCCCTGTTCGCGGCTCTCGACTGCATGAGACCGAGCCTGCCCGAGGCAGCGCGCGGCCTCGCCCGCGTCAAGCGGGGATTGGCTGGCTTCTTGCAGCAGATGCGCGCTTGCGGACGGCCGCGGTCTTCGCGGACCTAGACCTAGTACGACTCCATGAACGATGCGCGCGATCGGTTGCCTCTCCGATGATCGACACGATTCGGTCGAGCATGGCCTCGTCACTCACGAGCGGTGGCGAGATCTGGATCACGGGATCGCCTCGGTCGTCGAGCCGGCACAGGAGGCCCAGTTCGTCCATGTGACCGGAGAGTTCCGTTTGCAGCAGCCACTGCGCCTCGTCATCGTCGAAGGTCTCATGCGTCTCACGGTCCTTGACGAGTTCGACAGCCCAGAAGAAGCCTGCGCCGCGCACATCACCAACGAGCGGATTGCCACGCAACTGCTGCAATCTTGAATCGAGGAAGGGCTCAAGTGACCGCACATTCTCAAACACCTCCTCGCGCTCATAGATATCGAGGACGGCGAGGGCGATGGCAGTCGTGAGGGGGTGCCCGCCAAACGTGAGGCCATGCATATAGGTGACCTGGCCAGAGCCGAACGGTTCGGCCACCCTCGCATTGACGAGCACGCCACCGAGCGGCGCATGGCCGGCCGTTGCACCCTTTGCGAAGGTGATGATGTCGGGCTCGGCATCAAATCGGGTTGACGCGAACCACTCGCCGACGCGACCAAATGCGCTAATTGTCTCGTCGGCCACGAGGAGGATGCCGTAACGATCACAGAGCGCACGAAGCCCCTGCCAGTAGCCACGGGGAGGGACGAAAGCGCCGCCTGAATTCTGGATCGGTTCGGCGATGATTAATGCCACTTCATCGGGGCCTTCGCGCAGGATTGTCGCGTGCACCTCATCGAGGAGTGCCTTGGTAAATCGTGCCTCGTCGAAGCCTTGAGGATGCCGGTAAGCATTGGTATTGCTTACGAATGACACCGGAATCGGCAATGGCATGAATGGCTCGCGGCAGTCGTCGAGGCCGGTGAAGCTCAAGGCGCCGAGGGAGGTGCCGTGGTAGGCGAGGTTCCGGGCGATCGCTTTGGTCCGCTGCGGCTGGCCGTTGGCGATATGCCATTGACGGACGATTTTCCAGGCCGCCTCAACCGATTCGCCCCCGCCGCTGGTGAGGAACAGTCTCTCCATGCCAAGTGGTGCGGCGATAGTCGTTAACCGCTCGGCGAGTTGCGCTGCCGACGGATGTGTCAACGACCAGTTCGGGGCAAACACCAGCTCGGAGAGCTGGCGCTGCGCTACTGCGCCGATTTCGGCCCCGAAGCCATGTCCGAGATTCGAGCAGAAGAGCCCCGATATGCCGTCGATATAGCGGCGGCCCGCTACGTCGATCACCTCGCAGCCGTCGCCTCGAACGATGAGCGGGATCGGATCATCGTTGAAGTTACTGAGATCGGTGAAGTTGAGGAGGAGTCGATTTCGGGCAACAACCTGTTCGCTCGAGTCGTCAGGACGACTTTCCAGCGCCATGACTTCACATCCTTGATGCTGAGTAGCCGTTCAGGATGATGTGAACCTAGCATCCTGAGTGCTCATTCAGCAAGCATTGATGCCTGGCACGGCGCGTGCGCGCCCTATCGCGGGGCTTTGCCTCGCTTCGCCGGCTCGGTGATTCCGAGTTCGAGAACCGCCGATTCCCACCACAGTTCGGTGAACTTCCGCGTTGTCATCCCGGGCTCATTCAGCGCGAGTTGGACGGCAAGCCCGTCCATGAGTGCAGCAAGGCGCAGGACGGACTTCGCGGCATTGCCTGGGGAGAACGAGCCATCCGCAACGCCCTCGTCGATCACCCGCCTGAGCGCGGCCCGCCAGCGTCGATCCTGGGATTCGCGAACAGCGCGTGAGTCAGGGTCACGCAGCGCCCGTGCCCACAATTCGAGCCACAGTCCCCAGTTGCCGACCGCGGCCCCTCGCCCAGCTGCGAGCTCCGCCATGAAACGAAGGCGTTCGACAGGCCCATCCTCCGCCGCGAGATGGTGGGCGAAATCGTCGTAGAACTCGTCCTCGAGCATCGTGAGGCAGGCCGCGAGCGCTCCGGCGAGGGAACCGAAGTGGTACAGCACGAGCCCCTGCGAGGTGCCCGCCTCAAGTGCGATGTCGGCGACTCGGGTACCGGCGAAACCGCGCTCACGCACGACCGCGATTGTGGCGAGCATGATTCGCTCACGTCGCTCCTCGGGTGCCTTCGCGGCGAGCGCTGCGCGTGCCATGAGCCTCCAGCCGATACGGAAAACTTCGTCACGCCGCGCATATTGAACCGTCGTTCAGGATACGCTGCGTGCGGACACCAACTCCCGGCGTCCCACAGAATTCTAGGAGGGATCAGGAGACATGGCCGCGCTCCCCACTCACGTTGAAGAACTCCGCGCGCGAGCATCCACATTCGTCGACGAAGTCCTCATCCCCCTCGAAGTGACCGCTGAACTCGCCGGCGGACCACTCCCTGCCGAAGACCAGGCAAGGATTCGAAGTGAGGCCCTCGAGCGCGGGCTTCACGGAGGGCTTCACCGCCGCGAGCACGGTGGAAACAACTGGTCGACCACCGAATGGTTCCTCGTCGAGGAACAACTCGGCCGGTCAACGAACGGCGTCTCCTGGTACATGCCGAACGCCTACAACGTCTGGAAGGCGGCGAGCCCGGAGCAAATCGAGCGTTGGCTCGTTCCTGCCCTGCGCGGCGAGTTGCACGATGCCTATGCCGTCACGGAGGCCGAGTCCGGTAGCGACCCCTCGGGGATCATGACGACAGCGCATCGCACTGGGTCTGGACGATGGGTGCTGAACGGCGAGAAGTGGTTCGTGACCTTCGGTTCGACCGCCCAGGTGATCATCGTTATGGCGCATGCAATCGAGGGCGATCATCGCCTCCCCACCCTGTTCGCCGTTCCCGCTGATGCGCCCGGCGTTGAGATCATCGCTGACGTGCCCTTCACGCACAACTACCCCCACGGGCACCCGACAATGCGCTTCACCGATGTCGAACTCACCAACGCCGACATCGTCGGCGGCCTCGGCAACGGCGACAACCTGCAGCGCCTCTGGTTCACCGAGGAGCGCCTAGCCATCGCCGCCCGGTGCATCGGCGCCATGCAACGTCTCATCGATGAGTCCATCGACTGGGCGGCCAATCGCGAGCAGGGCGGCGCACGGCTCCTCGATCATCAGGGGATCAGCTTCCCGATCGCAGACAGTGCTGCCGACGCCGCAGCCGGCCGGCTCCTCGGGCTCGATGTTGCCCGGCTTGCCGACGAGGGTGCCGACCCCAAACTCATTCACGGGAAGGCGTCCATGGCGAAACTCTTCTGCTCCGAGGCCGCCAATCGCTGTGCTGATCGAAGCGTCCAACTGTTCGGTGGACGGGGCTATATGCGAACAACGGCAGCCGAGCGATTCTGGCGCGAATTGAGGGTCGACCGAATCTGGGAGGGGACCTCCGAAATCCAGCGCATCATCGTTCTGCGGTCACTTGAGCGCCGCGGTGTCACCGCGATGCTCACCTAGGAACCCCTCGACTCGACCATGGATCTCACCCGCCTCATCTCACCAACCTCTGTGGCGGTCGTCGGCGCAACCGATCGCCCGGGCTCATATGGGCATTCAGTGCTCGCCAACCTCATCGCCAGCAGGTTCACCGGGCCTGTCATCGGAGTTCACCCGACGCGAGCCGAGGCCCTGGGATTCCGATGTGTTCCAACACTCGGGGAGATTGGGCGAAGTGTTGATGTAGTCGTCATTGCTACCCCGGCCTCAACAGTCTCGGCTTACATATCAGAGGCAAGGCGCCTCGGCTGCGGTGGCGCCGTTGTGTTTGCCGCAGGCTTTGCCGAGGTCGGTGATCATTCGTTGGACGATGAACTAGTTGCTGCCGCTCGCGATTTCGCCGTGCTCGGTCCCAATGGCAATGGTCTGGTCAACGCCTGGACCCGCGCGGCACTGTGGGGTGACCACGCGGCACTGCCGAGCGACCCCGGGCACATCGCCCTCATTTCGCAGAGCGGGAACATCGGAGTCGGGCTTCTCGCCCACCGCAAAGGCTTGGGCTTGCACTCTGTCTTCTCCGTCGGCAACACTGCGATCGTCGGAGCGTCAGACCTCATCGGGGAGCTCGCCACCACCGATGAAGTCAAGGTCATTGCCGCGTATCTCGAGGCCGATGGTGACGGAGTCGCGCTTGCCACGGCTTTGGCAGTCTGCGCCGAAAACGATGTTCGAGTCGTCATCCTCAAGGCCGGGCGCAGCGCACTCGGGGCAGCGGCCGGTCAGACCCACACCGCCGCGCTCGCCGGCGACCAACGGGTCTTCGAGTCACTCATGCGTGAGGCAGGCGCGGTGCTCGTCCGAGAGCCCGCCGAGCTCATCGAGACGGCGCGGGCTCTCGCAACCGGACGCCGGGACCCACGAGGCGCTGCGGTCCTCACGTGCTCAGGGGGCGATGCCACCCTCGCCGCGGATATTGCGGACGACGCAGGCGCACACCTAGCGAACCTCGAGTCGGCAACGCTCGACAGTCTCTCTTCGCTCCTGCCCGTGACTGCTACCCCGGGCAATCCGCTCGACCACACCAACCTCGTTTGGGCCGATACGGAGGCCGTCGCCGGCATCACCGAGGTCATCGCACACGACCCCAACGTCGGCCACCTCGTCTACATCCAGGATCAGCCAGCGAGGCTCCCCGACACTGCCGTGCAGGAGTGGGTTGCCACGCGGTCCGGCGCAGTACTCGGGGCCAGACGGGCCGGCACCACCATGATGCTCACGAGCACGATGCCGGGCCAGGAGCCGGACTCCGCGGTGAGCGGCCTCGGCGCCGCCTTCACTGCGATCGCTGCACTCCAAGGACCCGCCCCCAGCGCTGACCGCCTGATGGCGATCGCCGTTGCCGCACGTCAAGTCGCTGCCATCTCACCTGACCAGGCCGAATCGGGCGGTGCGGCGATCAGCCTTTCTGAGGCTGAGGCCAAGGCCTTACTTGCGGTCGCTGGCGTGGGCATTCCATTGGGCGGGCTTGCCGCCGATCCGGATGCGGCAGCCGATGTCGCCGCCACCATCGGCTTCCCTGTCGTCGTGAAGGCATGCGCCGCAGGGCTCGACCACAAGAGCGATCTCGGGGCGGTCGCCGTCGGACTCGCAGACGCGGCGGCCGTACGCGCCGCGGCGGCGCGTATCCTCGACCTTGAGGCACTCCCGCCGGGTACTTGCATTCTCGTCGAACAACTCCTATTGGGCGTTGAGGTTCTCATCTCCGCCACTCGCACAGGCGTCGTGCCCGCGCTCGTTATCGGCCTCGGCGGCGTCTGGGCCGAGGCCCTCGGGGACGTCGTCGTCATTCCCCTCCCGGCCGATGCCGCGCGCGTGCGCGAGGGCCTCAACCACCTCAGGGGGTCGGCGGTGCTGCGCGGGGAACGGGGCCAACGGGCGTACGCAGTCGACGCGCTGTGTCAGCTTGCTTCCAATGTCGGCCGACTCCTCATAGACAGCGGCGCGTCGCTCATCGAATTGAATCCGGTCATCGTCTCCTCCGACGGTGCCGTCGCGGCCGATGCGGTGATCGTCAGGCAGCCCACTTTCACCGCAGGGGTGGACGCCGACGAGGCCGGTCCGTAAGATTCCTGAATGGCCAGTCAGCATCCGATCGCACCAGCTGACCTAGCAGCAATCGCCCGGGCCCTCGCCCCGTTCGGCTCGAGTCGGATGCTCCCGCCCGAGGCGTACACGACCGCCGAGGTCTTCGAATGGGAGCAGGCGAACTTTTTCTCCGGTTGGCAGTGCATCGGTCGTAGCGCTGACATCGCGAAGGCTGGCATGCAGCGCGCCGACCGCGTCGGCGATACCACGGTGCTTCTCGTCCGAGGTGAAGACCTCGTCCTGAGGGCATTCGCGAATGTCTGCCGCCACCGCGGCCACGAGATCCTGCCCTGCGGCGGCGAGAAGACTGCGCGCGCCATCACCTGCCCGTACCACCTGTGGTCGTACCGCCTTGACGGCGACCTCTTCAGCGCCGCCGGGTATGACGAGGAGTCATCCTTCGACAAGTCAGAGTTCCCGCTCCGCGCCCTGCCCCTTCGAGAGTGGCATGGCTGGATCTTCCTTGACCCGTCAGGCACTGCTGGTTCGCTTGATGCACATCTCAAGGGCCTCGAGGAGCGGGTGGGGCCCTACAGCCCCGAGACCCTTGTGGTGCGCGGAAGCCACGAATACGTCATCGAGTCGAACTGGAAGATCATCGTCGAGAACTATCAGGAGTGCTACCACTGCCCCGCGATCCACCCTGAACTGTGCGCCGTGAGCGTCCACGAGAGCGGCGAAAACTGGGAGCCGTCACCGGGCGCCTGGGTCGGTGGCTGGCAGGAGTTGCAGGCGCACGCAGCAACGATGTCGCTTGACGGTCACAGTGACAGCCTGCCCATCACCGGTCTTTCCGACGCCGAGTTACGTCGAGTCGACTACATCGGGGTCTTCCCCAATCTCCTCATCAGCCTGCACCCCGACTATGTGATGACCCATCGCATGATCCCGTTGTCGGCCGGTCGCACGTGGGTCGAGTGTTCTTGGCTGTTCCCTGTCCACGCCACCGAGCAGCCCACCTTCGACCCAGCCTTCGCGATGGACTTCTGGGACATCACGAACCGCGAGGACTGGGCCGCGTGCGAGTCCGTGTACCGCGGGCTCGACTCAGGCTTCGCCGAAGCCGGACCACTCTCCCCCGCGGAGGAGGCCGTCTACCAGTTCGTCACCATGGTTGCCCGAGGCTACTCAGGTCTCCCGATTTCCGCACTCGCCAACATGCCCGCCAAAAACCCCAGCGAAAGGGTCACCACGTGATCACCACTCCCCTCATCGAGGCCGCAAGCACCGTCACCGAGCTTGAGGACTGGGGTCCGCTCGCGGAGGCGACCGGCGACGAAATGCTCACCTCAGGGGTGACCCTGTGGTCAAGCGATGGATCCGAGGCCGGCATCTGGCAGTGCACTGCGGGACCATCCACCTGGAGCCTTGAGCAGAACGAATTCGTTCATGTGCTCTCAGGCAGCATGACCGTCACGCGCGACGGCGAGGAGTCATTCCTCGCCGGACCCGGCTCGACCTTCCTTGTGCCGGTCGGCTGGAAGGGCACCTGGGAGATCCACGAGACGCTGCGCAAGCTGTACGTGCTCTTCTGAGCCGAAGGCGCTAGCTGCCACCCTGCGGCACGATCCTCATGGCGCGCGGCCGGATGTACACGGTGAATTGGTCGTCGCGTTCGAAACCGGCCGCTCGCTCACTCGCGACTCGCACCACGAGTGATTGCCCGGACTTGAGCCCGACGACGACGTCGGTCATGGCCCCGAGATAGATGGTGCGTTCGACCGTCACCGAGATAGCCCCTGACGGATCGGTCGTCGGGTCGAGATGAATCCGCTCAGGTCGGATCACCAGTTTTGCCGGACCCGGCTCCATGGACGGCCCCGCAGACTCCAGGAGAAGCTCCCCGAGCCGAAACAGCGTGTGCCCTTCAGCTGCGGGACCAACGACATCGATCGGCAGCACGTTGGCGCTGCCGAGGAAATCAGCAACATACGCAGTCGCCGGGTGCTCATAGACCTCGCTCGGCGACCCCATCTGCTCGACCCGGCCGGCCGCCATCACCGCGAGGCGATCACTCATCGTGAGTGCCTCCTCTTGGTCATGGGTGACGTAGACGAAGGTGATCCCGACCGACTCCTGCAGAGCCTTCAACTCGACCTGTAGGACCTTGCGCAGCTTGGCGTCGAGGGCACCGAGGGGCTCATCGAGGAGCAGGACCTTCGGGCCGAGGACAAGGGCGCGCGCGAGGGCCACCCGCTGCTGCTGCCCGCCAGAGATCTGCGCCGGCTTGCGCTTCGCGTATTCGCTCATGCGCACAAGTTCGAGCGCCTCGCTGACCTTGCGCTGAACCTCCGGCTTCGTCAGGTCGACGTACTTCAGCCCGAACGCGACGTTGTCAGCAACGGTCATGAACGGAAAGAGCGCATAGTTCTGGAAAACTGTGTTGACGGGCCGCTCATTCGCAGCCAGCTTCGAGACATCCACGCCATCGATGAGGATCCGTCCAGCGGTGGGCTCCTCGAAGCCCGCGATCATTCGCAGGGTCGAGGTCTTGCCGCACCCAGAAGGCCCAAGCAGCGAGAAGAACTCTCCAGCCGGGATGGACACGTCGATGCCCCGGACTGCGGCTACGTCGCCGTAGGACTTCTCGAGGCCAATGAGCTCAATTGCGCCACCCGCCATGTCAGCCTCCGCCGGTCATGGATGCCGCTGGCTGCATGAGCGTAGCTCCGGTCTCTCGTGAGGCGTGATCGGCCGTCATCAGCCGGTTTCTAGTGTGGTGCGTTCAAGGCCCATTCGAATCTCGCGGAGCAGTTCATCCGAAGCCCTTGCGGAATCCTGAACCGTCGGTCAGTCTAGGGTCCCGGAACGGCGCGGACAAGGAGAATCGATGACCAACGGCACAGGCGAGAATCGGCGCAACGCGGCAGGCGCACGGTTGAGCCGGCGCAGGCTTCTTCAGGCCTCGGCGTTGGCTGTTCCGGGCATCATGGCGCTTTCGGCGTGTGCTCGCCCAACTTCGGCCGGCGCCGGCGCCGCAAGCAGTGCAGCGCCCAGCCTGCAACTTGCCTCGCCTACCAATCCGGTCAAGTGGCCCATCGCCGCGGGTAACGAGCCCATCGCAGCCGGGCTCGAGCCCGAGCGCAATGCCACCCTGCGCCTCTACAACTACGCCGACTATCTCAACCCTGAGGTCGTTACTTCATTCGAGGCCAAGTACGCCGAGTACGGGGTGAAGGTCGAGATCTCCACCTTCAATGACACCCCCGAGGCACTCACGAAGATCCGCAACGCTGGCACACCGTTCGATATCTACTTCCCGAGCTACGACGCCATCGGGAAACTCGTGCTCGGCGGACTCGTCCGGCCACTCCAGCACAGTTACATTCCCAATATCTCGAATGCCTATCCGGAGTTCCAGAACCCGTTCTATGACGTCGACTGGCAGTACACCGTCCCCTACGTCCTGTACACGACGGGCATCGGATGGCGGACCGACCGCATCAGCGAGGACATTGGTGCGCGAGCGAACCCCTACGACGTCTTGTGGGATCCGCAGTACCGCGAGCATCTAGCAGTGCTCGACGACTACCGCGAGGTCATCGAGATGACCCTGCTCCGCAACGGAAGCACCGAGGTCAACACCGGCGACGATACGCTCCTCAACGCTGCCCGTGACGCCATGCTTGAGATGAACAAGCTCACCCAGCCACGGGTGACGATCACCGGCTACACCGATCTGCCCGAGGGCCGCCTCGACCTTTCGCAGGCCTGGTCGGGTGATCTCATCACCGCCGTGAGCTACCTACCTGAGGGGGTTGACCCAAGCGTTCTCCGCTACTGGTTCCCCAGTGATGGCAAGGGCATGGTGAACAACGACACGATGGTCGTCCTCAAGGGCGGCGAGAATCCAGTGCTCGCGCACCTTTTCCTCGACCACCTGCTGGATGCCAAGACGGCACTCACGAACTTCACCTTCACCGGCTACCAGCCGCCACAGGTCTCGATCACTCCCTCGAGCCTGGTGTCGGAGGGGCTCATCCCGGAGAACCTCGCGTCCGCCGTCGTGCTCCCGAGTTACTTCAACACCGGCTACCGCGCCCTTGAGCTCGCGCCGGAGGTCGATGCCAAGTGGCAGGCGATCTGGCAGCAATTCAAAGCCGGTGGCTGACCTCAGGCAGCGGGTAAACCGGCTCACCTGGCCAATCCTCGCCCTCCCTTCACTCGCCTGGCTGGCTCTGTTCCTCGCGGTGCCGTTCTACGTCGTCCTGTGCGTTGCGTTCGGTGACGTCGACCCGCTGTTCCGGACATCGGTTCCCATCTGGAACCCGCTCAACTGGCGTCTCGAGCAGATTCTTATCATTTTCGATCGACTTTTCGGTGCCAACAACTTTTACCTGCCACCCGTCATCCGAACGATCAGCTTCGTCATCATCGCGGTCGTCGTGTGCCTCATCATCGCGTTCCCGGTCGCCTACTACGCAGCGAAGTACGCCGGCAGGCGCAAGGCCCTCGTCCTGACCCTCATCGTCGCGCCGTTTTGGATCAGCTACATGATGCGCATGCTCGCGTGGGTCAACCTGCTTCAGACCGACGGCATCGTGAACTCCATCATCTCCCTCGGTGGAGTGCTGCCCATCGAGGTGAACTGGCTCTCCGGCAAGTCCTACACGGTCGTCATGGGCCTCATCTACGGCTACCTCCCCTACATGATCCTTCCGCTCTTCGCCGCGCTTGACCGCATCAATCCCAGCCTGCTTGAGGCCGCCCGGGATCTCGGCGCCGGGGGCTTCGACGTCTTCCGACGCGTCATCGTGCCGATGAGCATTCCCGGTATCGCCGCCGGCATCCTCCTCGTCGCACTCCCCATGATGGGCGACTACTTCACCACCGACATGCTCTCCGGCTCACCGGAGACCTCGATGATCGGAAACCTCATCAACACCTCGATCTCGACCCCCGGCCAGTCCGGGCAGGCCGCCGCGCTGCTCCTGCTCGTGCTGCTCGTCCTCGCCGGTCCGATGATCTGGTACACCCGATCGATGTACTCCTCTGAGGTGCGCACATGACCATCACCGAGTTGCCGTCGCGCCGCACCCGATCCAAGAGCGGCGGGCCACATGCCCATGGCCTCGCAACCATCACGACCATCTACCTGCTGTGGTCGCTCGTCCCGGTCGCCGTCGCGATCCTGTTCTCGTTCAATGCTGGTCGGTCGAGAAGTGTGTGGCAGGGCTTCTCCCTTCGGTGGTACACATGGGATCCG
>CAMAWO010000064.1 GCA_945861925.1 Bifidobacterium breve
AGGCTATGCACGAATCATTGAGGAGAGGGTAAGTATGAGCGTCCGTGGATCTGAGGTAAGCGTCACGACTTCAGATGTCGTGTCGCTGGGCACCCCCGGGCCGGATGTGGTTCGGGCATCCCTCGTCGAGGCCAGCCTGCGCAAGGCGGATATGTCAGGCGCCATGATGCGCTGGGCGAACCTGTCCGGAGCCGACCTCTCGGAGGCGAACCTCCGCAAGGCAGATATCTCCGGCGCTGTCCTCACCGGCGCGGATCTGCACCTCGCCATCTTCATTAGGGCTGACCTACGCTGGGCGAACATGGTCGAGGCCAACCTCAGCTCCGCCAACCTCACGCGGGCCGATATGACCGGGTCGATCCTCACCGGCGCCGATCTACGCAAGGCGAACCTGACCCGCGCGAAGTTGGGCAAGGCCGATCTCGCGACACCTCCACCCGTTGATGGTGCGTCAAGCACGGCCGATGACCCCGATGTGAAGGTAACCGACCTGAGCGAGGCGATGCTCACCCGCGCGGAGATGACGGGCGCGAACCTCTCGTACTCGCTGCTCGCTCGCGCGAACCTCACCCGGACCGTGCTGACCGAGGCAAATCTCAGCAACGCCGGTCTTGCGGGCATCGTCGGGAGTCGGGCGATCCTTAATGGCGCTGACCTGAGCGGGGCCGACCTGACAGGGGCAAACCTCGTCCGGGCGAACCTCGTCGGCGCGAACCTCAAGGGCGCCAATCTGAGCTCTGCGAACCTGTCTGGTGCCAACCTGTCGGGCGCAGATCTCACCGGCGCGAACCTCACCGGGGCGATTGCGCGAGGCGCCAAGCTGCCGAAGGCCACCCTGCGCAACGTTCAACTTTCGCCCGCCGATCTTTCTGGCGCCGACCTCACCGGTGCGGATCTCACCGATGCCAATATCTCTGGAGCAAATCTTTCCAAGGCGACCCTCATTCGGACGAACCTAGCGGGCGTGAACCTTCTTGGTGCCGACCTCACGGGCGCAGATCTCTCGCAGGCGAGCCTGTTCGGTGAGCCGCCGCTGCTCGAAACCCTGTCAGGCGACAAGCAGGTTGAGTCGGATCGGCCGCCGGTCATTCGAACCCCTGGCGATGCACCGCGTCAGGCGATTGCCGCAACCGCCGCGCCCCAAGAGCCGGCGAAGGCTGCCGCACCTGGACCGGAGACGGAGAAGGATGCTGCGGCCGATGCTGCGAAAGAACCTGTCAAGGAGCCGGTGGTGAAGCAGCCGCCAGCCTCGGTGCCGGGATCGGATCCGTTGGCGCCCGCTTAGCAGCCGGGCAAACCCTCCTAGGAGGGGCTTTCTTCCCGTGATTTCACGCTCACTCTCAGCCGCGTAAGGTTGTCGCGCGTCCGAACCCGACTCCAGTCCTCAGCAGCCACCGCATCGAAATATCGGGACCCCAATCCGGTCGCGGCGCTCACCAGCGTGGTGTCTGTCGACCCGTTATCGTCGACGATGACCTCCCAGCCGTCCGGGCGATGACGAATCGTCACCTCGATGCAGGTTGCCTGTCCGTGGCGCGCGGCGTCGTTGATGCCCTCGGTGACAATGCTCAGGAGCTTCCTTTTGGCGGAATCGCCAGGAGTAGGTTCGTCGTCCGCGTGGATTCGGACGTCGACAAGTCCTGACCATGCCGATTGGAGCCCGCTCAGCTCAGCGAGCATTGAGGACGAGGAAGCCACCAAATCGGGAGCCCCAATTGACGATGGCGAGTTGCCGGCGCGTTCGAGGAGTGCCCTGGCCTCCGACAAGGCAAGGCGTGCCTGCTCGGAGTCTCGCGAACTGATGGCGAATTCGAGCCGCATCACGGTTGTGGTGAGCAGTCCGCGAACAGTGCCGTGCAGGTGCATTGCGATCTCGCGTCGAAGCTCTTCGAGCTCACGGGCTCGGCTGGCCCGCCGGACGTCGCCCTCGGTGATTGACTGGCGCAGACCTAGAACGAGGTCTTCGCTTGCGATGGACAATCCCCGCGCGAGATTGAACAGTGGGTAGACGCCCGCGAGCCATAGGGCGCCGGCGAGTGCCAGCCGCAAGGCGATGCGGTTGTCTCCGCCAGTCTGGACGAGCACGAAGTACAGCGGGATGCAGGACAGTGCCAGAACTGGCACCGAACCGATGACGACGGCCACGGCGAAGTGCGGCGCCATTCGCGTCGCCGCATTAACGATGAGGGACACGGCACTGCCGTAGGCAGCAAGGAGCGCTAATGACACCAATTGAATTGTGACGGGCTGGCTTTGGGTGAGGCGAAGGGTCGTGAAGATGAAGAGCGGAAAGGCGAGCAGAAGGAGCTGGTACGGCTGCTGGGCAGCAAGGGCGCGGACTGCCATCATCGGACGCAGCTGCCCGGAGCGCTCAGGCGTCCACATTCCGTGGCTTAGTGATCGCAGGGCACGATCCGAGCTGGACCGAAGCGCGATGACGACCGAACGAGCCTCTCCCAACGAATCCTCGTCGTTCGTGCTCGTGGCACCGGATGGGAGGACTGACGCGGCATCCAAGGCTGCGTATTGCCACATCTGCGATCGTAGGAGATCAAGTGCCTCCTGCTCGGTGGCATCAGCATCGACGCTCCGCGCCAGTGTGGTGAGGAGACGATCGCGTTCGGATCGGAAGCGCTCACGGGCATCGAGGAGATAGGCGATTGAGCACAGGGCGATGGCGCCGGTGATAGCGGCTACCAACCAAGGGCGTGAGACGTACCCTGATCCGTCCATTCCGACGAAGGTCACCACAAGATCTTGGGCCACGATGACCGATGCCGCAGCAACGAATCCAACGGCCGCGACGAGGGCAACCGGCACTGGCCGGACTCGGCGATTGCGCAGGACGGTGATGGTTGACAACCACATGGTTCCGCCGAAGCAGACGAGGAAGGTGACGAGATCAATGAGGAGTCCGAACATGCGCACACTTGGCTGCGCGAACAGCGGATCTAGGAGACGGGACAGACTCGTGAAGGACAGGCAGATGATGAACGCCGGCCAGGAGACTGCCCATCGACCGCCGATGCGCTCGCGCAGCGTCGGGGATCGCGGCTTATCCACTGACGTTTCCGCCTGTCATTGACTGAAAGACGCCAGCGAGCTTGACCCGGAGGTTGGATGTTGTCGACGTCTGGATGCCGAAACGCAAGGCGATCCGGCCGATGGTGTTCTCGACGGTGCGTTCGGAGATACCTCGCTGCCTGGCGATCTCGGCATTGGTCAGGCCCTCGGCAACCATTCGCAGCGTGTCGGCCTGAGCGTCGGTGAGTCGGTCCGAGAGTGGCGGATCAATGATCCGCAGTCGACGTGAGGTATCCAGCGAAGCACCCACTGCGTCGACGAGCATGTGAATGTCGGTGAGCGCATCCTTGACGAGGTAGAGGCTCCCGAGCGGAAGTGAATCAGCGTCGATCGGCAGGAGCCGCGGATCCTCATAGGTCGTGAGGATCACGATCCCGATCGCCGGATCGTTGCGCCGCAGTGCCTGGGCAAGGTCGATGCCGTTTGGTCCGGTGCCGAGATTCAGATCGAGGACGGCAACCTCGGGGCGGTGAAGCTTGGCGGCCTCCATCGCCTCGGTCGCTGAGGCGACAGCGGCGTGCACGGTGATCCCCGCATCGCGCAGCGCACCGGAGATTAGGGCGCGTGCGAAGCCGCTGTCCTCGACAACGATGACGGTCGTCACGCACAACTCCCGAGCGACCCTTCCACAGAGCATCGCCTCCTCGCGTACCAAACCCCCAGCCGTCACGCTACCCCGTGACCCCCAGCAGGTGCTAGCACGAGTGGGGTAGCACCTACGCGCTAGCACGGGAGGACCACCACACAAATTCAACCTGCTTGATCAGCAACGTCATTAACGTCGAGACATGACTCGGAATAAGCACGTGCGGGACATGTCGGGCACCGGAAATCCGCGGTCGCGCCACATCCATTCCCGCCGCCGTCGGCTCATCGCGTTCGCAGCAGTGGCGGCAGTCGGTGCCGCCACCGTGACCATCAGCGCCCCGTTAATGGCGGTCGGCGACCCTTGCAATGCCATTGATCCGGGCGCAGCTTTGGCCCCGTCTTCCAGCACGACGTGCGTTCACTCATTCACCGCAAGCGGCAGCTGGACCGTGCCGGTTGGTGTCACAAGCGTCGACGTTCTCGCGGTCGGTGGTGGTGGCGGTGGCGGTGGTTCGTATTGGGAATCGGATTTCTACCTCGGGGCCGGGGGCGGTGGCGGTGGCGGTCAGGTGAAGACACAGGGCAGTAACTCGGTCACTGCAGGCGCCAGCCTGACGATCGTTATCGGGACCGGCGGAGCGGGTGGACCGGCCCAGACGACGAGCGCGGCAGGGACTGGATCCCGGGGGGGCACGACGTCGATAACCAATGGGACATGGACCGCCAGTGCAGCTGGGGGGATGGGCGGTACCAACGCTAAGCAGGCAGAGAGTCTGTCCGGAGGAAACAACGGCGGGAACGACCAGTCACCCATCTCCGGTGGTGCCGGGAACGGAGGTGCCGGAAGCTATTCTTGGCCGTCACCAAGCACGACAGGATTGACCGGAAACGTAGTAGGCGCCGGCGGTGGCGGTGGCGGTGCCTACGCTGCTGGAACCAGCGCAACGAGAACCAACCCGAACCCCTTCACGTACGGCACTTCGGCAGGTGGCAATGGTGGGGCCGGATCCGATCAGGCTTCGAACTACGCGGCCGGCACCGTCGGTATCGGTGGCGGCGGTGGGGCGATCTCGCAGGGATCATCCTCAGTTGGCGTTGCGACCGCAGGCTCGGGCGACACCGTTCGAAGCAGCGGCACCGGTGGCACGACGACGGTGCTTCGAACAAGTGCCGCCGCCACCTACACTGCGACTTCGACGGCGCCCGTCGGCGGTTCGACGAATACCGGTGGCGGAGGCGGAGGCGCTGCACTCGTCGCAACGAGCGGCTCCTCAGTTACTAGTGCCGCCGGCGCAAGCGGCGGATCAGGCCTTCTCGTCGTTCGATACTCGCCATCAGTTGCCTTCAGCGACACGACGCTGACGAGTCTCGTGTTGGGCGCCGGATCGCTCACCCCCACCTTTGCCTCTGGCACCACCTCTTACACCACCTCGGTTTCGTACTCGGTGGCGTCGACAACCGTCACGCCTACCGTCACTCAGCTGAGTTCCTCCGTCACCGTGAATGGTTCGACGGTGGTTTCGGGTGCGGCGTCGGCAGCAATACCGCTGACCGTGGGGGCGAACACCGTCACCGTCGTTGTCACGGCCCAGAATGCTGCGACTCGCACCTACACGGTGACGGTCACTCGCAGCGCAGCATCAACGATCGCCACGCTCTCGAACCTTGTCGTGTCGGCTGGATCCCTGAGCCCGTCCTTCAGTTCGAGCACGACCTCGTATACGTCCAGCGTTGCCGATACCGTCACGTCTACGACGGTCACGCCCACGGTCACCAACGCCAATGCAACCGTCACCGTAAACGGAACGACGGTCGCATCCGCTGCGACGTCAGCGGTGATCTCGCTCTACGTGGGTTCGAACATCATTCCCGTCGTCGTGACGGCGCAGGACGGCACGACGGTCCAGACCTACAACGTCACGATCAGCCGTGCGGCCGCTGCTGCCGGAGGCGGATCGAGCAGCGGGGGAGGCGGTTCTACGACCCCCACGTCGGCTCCTTCTGCCGCGGCAACCCTCACCGTCACACCGTCCGGTCTCCTCGAGCCTGTTGTCGAATCGACGACCCAGTCAGTGTCACCCGGCAGCGCGGTGGTGCTCGTGGGTGGTGTTCCGACCACTGTCACCGTGGCTCAAAACTCTCAGCGCGATGGTATGCAGGTATCCGGCGAGGGCTGGAGGCTTGATCTGGCGGGAACGCGCGCGAACGGTACCCCGGCACCGCTCGATGCGAATGGCACGATGCGGGTGGTGCAGGGCCACGGTCTCGCAGCAGCGGGGGCAGGATTCGCTCCGAGTACCCAAGCCTCGATCTACATCTTCCCCGCATCCTTGAACAGGTCCGCTGTGGGTACCGTGCGTGCCGGAACGAGTGTGCCCGAATCTGGACCACTGCTGCTGGGCAACCTCACCGTGGGGATTGACGGCACCTTCGCTGGGTCGGTGCCGGTTCCAGACACTCTGACCCCCGGCGATTTCGTGGCGCAGGTCAACGGCTACACCCCGGCGTTGCAGGTGCGCTCGGCTTCTGTCGGCTTGGTCATTGCGGCGGAGAAGGTGCGTGTGGTCGAAAAGGTCCGGGCGAGAATCACCTTTGCCGCTGAGTCCTCGGTACTGAGCACGACCGCAAAGGAGCGACTTGCAGGCCTCATGCGGCGCATCCCGAAACAGGCGTCTGGGGTCACAATTCAGTCGATCGGGTACGTGCAGCCCAGCCAGAACGCGTCGAACGACATCGCGCTTTCGACCGGTCGGGCTACGAACGCCATGCTTGCAATGAACGAACTGCTGGCGAAGCGGTCTGATGCGCTTCGAGGACGGTCCTACGTCAGCGGACGAGGACAGGCCGCCGAGCGTGGCCCGGGAGGCCGCATGGTGCAGGTGGTCATCGCGTACACGCTGGGCTGATCCACCTGCCTAGGGCGTGGGTGGCCGCCACCAGGGAACGGGGATCCCGGCCGATCGGTTCACAACGAAAGCACAGATGACTACGAGCACGATGGCGGTGAAGAGGATCGCGATATGAGGCAGCGTATGCACGAGGCCGAGCGCGACGATCAGCGTCGTGGCGCCCGCGGGTGCATGGGGCAGCCCGAGCCAGATCATGAGGGCCACGGTGAATGACAGTGCCACGATCGCTGATCCCATCCGTGCGCCGGTGAGGTCGAAGATGTCTGGCGGAGCACTGTTGACGCCGAAGATGACGAGCGACAGGTAGCCGCAGACGATGCCGATGAGCTGCCCACCGAGGACGTTCCGCGGGGCTGCCTGGAGGCCGAGCGGTGTGAAGAACAGGATGAAGATGGTCGGACCCACCGAGGGAAAGACGAACGGCTCCAGTAGATAGTAGGCGAGAACGGCGAGGAGCGAGGTAGTGATCGCTGTCGCGATGAGTGCGTAAAGCCCGAGCGTTCCCCTCGAGCCGCGGACGTCGAGTGCCATGCCGCCAGAGTAGACCGAAACATTTTTCCGAATTCCTCAGCGGAATTGCCCTTGCGGGCGTACCTTTCGCAGATAAAGGATCGTCCAACCTCCGACGATCCAACCTCCGACGAAAGGGCGTTGACCCCTATGCATATCTCGGTAACAGTAGACGGTATGGCCTATCAGGCTGACGTCGAACCTCGGACCCTTCTGGTCCACTGGCTGCGTGAAGGAATCGGCAAGGTCGGAACGGTGGTCGGCTGCGACACCTCGAACTGCGGTTCATGCACGGTTCTCCTTGACGGACGTAGCGTCAAGTCATGCAGCGTCTTGGCCGTTCAGGCTGACGGATCGACGGTGACAACCATTCAGGGCATCTCGGACGGCAATGAGTGGCATCCCGTTCAGACCGCCTTCAAGGAGTGCCATGGACTCCAATGCGGGTACTGCACCCCCGGCATGGTCATGTCGACCGTTGACCTGCTGAGCGAGAACCCGAACCCGACGGAGGCTGAGATCCGCGAGGGTCTGGAAGGAAACCTCTGCCGTTGCACCGGTTATCACAACATCGTGAAGAGTGTCGCGTATGCGGCTGATTTGATGGGAGGTTCTGCAAAATGACGCAGATGGAAGTGACGACACCGACGGCCCTTGGCCGCCCGATTCGCCGCAAGGAAGATGCGCGGCTACTGCACGGCCAGACGAACTGGACCGACAACATCCAACTGCCAGGGACCCTGCACATGGCGATCCTGCGCAGCCCGATGGCCCATGCCCGCATCACGAAGCTTGATGTCTCGGCCGCCCTGAAGATGCCGAACGTCGTGGCGGCCTTCGGTGCCGCAGAGCTCGGCGACCTCAACGGCTCGGTGCCCTGTGTCTGGCCCGTCACCGACGACATCGTGATGCCCGGGTTCCCGGCGCTCGCGATCGATAAGGTGCGCCATGTTGGCGACTGCGTCGCGGTTGTCCTCGCGACCGACGCCGTGCATGCGGCTGATGCGCTGGAGGCGATTGAGGTCGACTACGAGCCACTTCCGGCCGTGGTGAACATGGAGTCCGCAATCGCCGATGGCAGCACAATCGTCCATGACGACAAGGGCACGAACACCTGCTACGTCTACAACCTCGGAGGAGGCTACGACGAGGTTGCCGCAAAGGCTGATGTCATCGTGAAGCGCCGCTTCATCAATCAGCGGCTTATCCCGGCATTCATGGAGCCACGTGCGGTTGTTGCCGCACCGATGGGCATGAGCGACGAGATCACCATCTGGACCTCGACCCAGATTCCGCACGTTCTTCGGGTGCTCCTCGCCCTGGTGACTGGGATCCCGGAGAACAACCTGAGGGTCGTGGCGCCGGATGTCGGCGGTGGCTTCGGCGGCAAACTCCAGTGCTACCGCGAGGAAATCCTCGTGACACAGCTGGCCCGCAAGCTCGGCCGGCCGGTCAAGTGGACTGAGACTCGCAGTGAGGACATGGTTGCAACCCATCATGGGCGCGACCAGATCCAGGACATTGAGATCGCCGCAACCTCCGATGGCAAGATGCTCGGACTCAAGGTGACCCTGCTCGCGAACATGGGTGCCTACCTGCAGATCATCACCCCGGGCGTCCCGTTGCTTGGCATGTTCATGTATCCGGCCATCTACAAGATGGACGCATACGACTTCAAGTGCACCGGCGTCTTCACCAATACGACACCGACCGATGCCTACCGCGGCGCGGGCCGGCCGGAGGCGACCTACGCAATCGAGCGAATTGTCGATGAGCTCGCCGCTGAGCTCGGCATGGAGCCGATGGAACTGCGCAAGAAGAACTGGATCACCCATGAGGAGTTCCCGTTCACGACGGTTGCCGGGCTCACGTACGACACCGGTAACTACGAGGCTGCCACCGCTCGGGCGATGGAGTTGTTCGACTACGACGGTCTGCGGGCCGAGCAGGCTCTGCGGCGCGCCTCGGGCGACCCGGTGCAGCTCGGTATTGGCATCTCGACCTTCACCGAGATGTGCGGACTTGCACCGTCTCGCACCCTAGGCGCCCTGAAGTACGTAGCAGGCGGCTGGGAGCACTGCACCGTTCGGCTGCTGCCGACCGGCAAGGTCGAGGTCGTCACCGGCACCTCGCCGCATGGTCAGGGCCATGAGACCGCCTGGAGCCAGATCGCGAGCAGCGTGCTCGGGGTTCCGGTCGAGGACATTGAGGTGATCCACAGCGACACCGGTCGTGCGCCGTACGGAATGGACACCTACGGGTCCCGTTCCCTCGCGGTGGGCGGGCAGGCGATCAAGCGCGCGTGTGACCGTCTCGTCGAGAAGGCGAAGGTCATCGCCGCGCACCAACTCGAGTGCAGCCCTGATGACATCGAGTTCGTCGAGGGGATGTTCCGGGTCAAGGGGGATCCGGAGAAGGTGCAGCCCCTCGGCGCCGTCGCCTTCGAGGCATTCACGGCTCACAACCTGCCGCCAGGGATCGAGCCGACCCTCTCGGCTGAGGCGACAGTGGACCCGGAGGACTTCTCCTTTCCGCACGGCACGCATCTCGCGGCGATGGAGGTCGACACCGAGACCGGCAAGGTGAAACTGCGCAAGTACGTGTGCGTTGACGATGTCGGTATCCAGGTGAACCCGATGATCGTCGAAGGCCAGGTGCACGGCGGCGTGGCGCAGGGGATCGCCCAGGCGATGTACGAGGGTGCCTCGTACGACGAGGTCGGCAACCTCCAGACCGCGAGTCTGGCGGACTACCTGATTCCGAGCGCGATGGACCTGCCGTCGTTCATCACCGACACGACGGTCACCCCTTCGACGACGCATCCGCTCGGTACGAAGGGCGTCGGCGAAGCCGGTGCCATCGCCTCCACTCCGGCGATCATCAATGGCGTCGTCGATGCCTTGCGTCCACTGGGCGTAACCGATATCACCATGCCTGCGGCACCGATGACGGTGTGGCGGGCAATCCAGGCAGCGAAGGCGGGAGGAGCAGCATGATTCCCGTTGCATTCGACTACGTGCGACCGAGCACGGTCGACGAGGCAGTGGCGGCTCTCGTCGCAGGCGGCGAGGACGCGAAGGTGATGGTCGGCGGTCAGTCGCTCATGCCGGTCCTGCGACTGAGGCTCGGGGCACCGTCCCTCATCGTCGACTGCTCGCGCATCGACGAGATGATCGGCATTCGCGAGGAGGGCGACTCGATCGTCATCGGAGCGGGCACGACCCATCACGCGGTCATGAACAACGACCTCGTGAAGCGCTACGTGAAGCTGCTCGCGCAGGCGACCGCCACGGTGGCCGACCCGCAGATCCGGCACCGGGGCACGATGGGCGGATCCCTCGCCCACGCCGACCCGGCAGGTGATCTGCCTGCTGTCGCGGCGGCGCTCGATGCCACGTTCACCATCGCGGGTCCGGGCGGCCGGCGGACAGGCGGGGCGTCCGACTTCTTCGTCGACTACTTCACCACGGCGGTCGGTGACGACGAGGTGCTCGCGAGCGTGAGCTTCCCGAAGCGCGAGGGCTGGGGCTCGCACTACGAGAAGTTCAATCGGACGGCTCAGGCATGGGCGATCGTGGGTGTGGCGGCTGCAGTTCGAATGGAGGGCGGGCGCATTGCCGAGGCCCGCATCGGCCTGACGAATGTTGGCACGACACCGATTCGGGCTCGCTCGGTGGAGGCAGCCCTCGTCGGGGCTGCTGACGCGGCAGCGATCGCGGCGGCGTCCGAGTCGGCGGCAGATGGCACGGCGCCAACGACCGACATTCACGCTGATGCCGAGTACCGCAATCACCTCACCCGCGTGCTCACCAAGCGGGCGGTTCAGAAGGCCGCTGGGATGTAGTTCCTTTGCCTCGCTTGAGGGGTCGTGGTGTCGATGACGCGGCAGGTGGGGTGAGCCTGCCCGTCAACCTGAAATCGGACGGAGTTATCTGGTCAATTCATGTGCGCAGCCTGACCACCGGCGCAACATTCGCCCGCGACGATGCAACCGCATTGTCAACGGCGAGTGTTGGCAAGGTTCTGCTCCTCGCGGAGGTCGCACGCCGACTTGAGGATGGCAGCCTCTCGCCGGATGAGTGTCTGACGCGGACACCTGCCGAATCGGTTGCCGATTCGGGGCTGTGGCAGCACCTTTCGACCGACTCGTTGACGGTGTGCGACGCCGCCGTCCTCGTCGCTGCGGTGAGCGACAATCTTGCGACGAATGTACTGCTGCGACATGTTGGGTTAGCGGCGATGGACGAGGTCGCGCAGGCGCTGGGTCTTAAGGATGCTCGGCTGCACGACTTCGTTCGCGACGTCCGACGAACGACTGATCCGCCACGGCTCTCATCCGGTTCGGCGAGGGAACTCGCTGACTTCTTCGCTCGTATTGCCGAGGGCGGGATCCTCACGCCGACCGTGTCTGGGATGCTCGCGGGCTGGCTCGGGCTGAACACCGACCTGTCGATGGTGGTTGCCAGCCTTGAACTCGACCCGCTCGCCCATGCCGATGTTGGACGTTCGCTATCGCTGGTGAATAAGACGGGGACTGACGTCGGTGTGCGCGCTGACTGCGGCCTGGTGTCGCGCGATGGGATGCAGGTGGCCTATGCGGCAATCGCCAACTGGGACGAGGCCTCCGGGCAGATGCTCGATCTCGTCATGGCCGACATGCGCGCGATCGGCGGATTCGTCCGTAGCCTCGTCGAACGATGCGGTCGGTCAGGGGCACGACTCGTCGAGCTTGACGGAACGCAGGGTGACGACGTCCATCGAGGAAAGGGGCGATCCGGCTGAGGGTTCCTGCGAGCAGACCCTCCAGTTGGTGTCGAAGAACTGGATGCGGCCCGCGCCGGAGGCATCGACCTGATCCATGAGGTAGCTGCCTTGGGATTGCAGTAGGTCCTGGGCGTCCTGCAACACCATCCCGACGACGGACGGCATCACCGGGGCAGCCGGGTCACTGGGTGTGACATTCGCCGTCGACCCGTCATTGGTCGGATTCGCAGGCTCCCCGGTGGCGGAGTCGGGTATACCAGCGGGGCTGGGTTCGACCGAACTGCTGTCGCTCGGCATCTCGCTCGTCGCGGCGGTATCGCCATTCGTGCGCGCACCGAGCATGAATGCCGCGACGAGGCCCAGGGCGACAAGGACCACGAGCAGGACGACGCGGCCGCCCCGACGCGGCGGCTCTGGAGTGCGCGGCGCGCTGCTGGAAGGCGCTGCAGTTGGCCCGGTTGGCTGGACGCGCGGGCTGATGGGAGACAGGGCGGGAGCGACAGGTGCCGGCACGGCCACCGGGGTACCGCAGGCTGAGCAGAACTTCGCGCTGGGTGTGGTGAGCGGCTGCCCGCATTCTGAGCAGTACGCCAAGGCCGCGGTCATCGTCGCGGTATCCCGCGATAGATGACGAATCCGCCGCCGATCGCCACGGCGACTCCGATGACCGCCCAGATCACCTGACCGGACATCACGCTGCCCTGGAGGAATCCCGAGCCGAGGGCGAACCAGGTGATACCGACCATGATGAGCACGATACCGATGGCACGGCGCATCGGGCTGAGATGTTTCATGGCCCGACCCTGCCACATCTCGAAGCGGGCCGCACGCAACAACGTGGGAACGAGTGTGGCGCAGGCTCCGGGGTAAGAAGTGAGAGGATGCAGCCATGCCAGCACATCACGGGCCCAGCGTCCTCGTCACCGGGATCCACTCAGCGGTAGGCGAGTATCTCGGCTCCGAGTTCATGGGCCACGGCTGGTTCGTTGTCGGGGCAGACTCGTCGCCCCGCACCTCCCACTTTGCTCGGGCACACCTGCAGGCCGACCTCGCCGACATCGACTCCTACTCTCGAGCGGTTCGCCGCGCGGCACGGCTCGGCAACGGTCTGGACTGCGTCGTGAACACCGATGAGGTTCCGGTTTTCGGCGAGCAGGGCGAGGCATTTGTCCGGGCTGCGTTCGCGCAAGCACTCGCGGAGATGAGCGGGTCGGTCGTGAACGTGCTGGCCGAGGCGCGGAGCGAGGGGCTCGACCGATCGTTCGTCCGAGGAAGAACAGCCGAGCTAGCTACGCTGAACGATGGTTCCCGAGTGAACACAGTTGCCCCGAATCTCTTGGACCCGGCCTCGTCATACCGGGGCGCTGACGCTGATGAGTTTCTCGCCAGCCTCAACGCGCACGAACCCGTGGTGCGCCCAAGGCCAACCCTTGACGAGGTTGCCGCTGCCGCGTTCCTCATTGCGACGGGACCGCTGAGCGGGGTCACTCTCGAAGCCGGAGACATCCTTCCGCTCCTGCGCCACTAGCCGCCAATCCGGATCGGTGACTCGGTGACGTCAACGCTGGTCGGGGAGCCGACCGCAGTGCAGGTGCCGTTGAGGCGGCACAGGGTTGATCCGAGCCCGGTGGCATCGACCGTCGCCGTTGCGCTGGTTGTCCAGAGCAGCGAGTAATTCTTGCCGTCGGCGCCGGTCACCTGGCAGATCTGGACAGACCCGGACGGGCCAGCGGTGCCGCAGCGCTGCATGCGTGAGCCAAGGAGCCAGGAGTAGGTCGTACTCCAGCCGTGCTTCGCGGCTGGAGTACCGGGGTTCAACTGCCCGCCGAGCAGGTCGTAGTCGCTGCCGGACCACAGGTACCAGTAGGTCGAGTCGATGCCGTACTGCACCGTCTGGATGAACGACTGTGAGATGTAGGCCGCGGTTGTCGCATCACTGAGTGGCACGCGCCCCTCAGCGGAGCTCGCAAGGCCGTAGTTCAACTCGGTGTCGAGGATCTCGCGGTCGGCTGGGGCGCCGTTGACTGCGAGCATCGTCTTGAACTGCGCGACGAGTTCGATTCGGGTCATGGGAGTTCCATTGGGGAGCGGGTAGGCGTGGACCGAGAACGCGTCGACGGGCCAGTTCTTCTCCCTCAGCGCCAACAGGTACTGGGTGTACTGGTTCGCGAAGGTGCCCGACGCGCGCACCCCGGTGCTCGCGGCGACTACCTGCACGGAGCCAGAGCAGCCCTTGAGGGCGGCGTTCGCCTTCTCGGTGAGGTCGGCGAGCTGCTGCTGGGTGCCTGACCAGTATCGCGAGATGTTGCCCTCATTCCAGACTTCGTACGACCCGATCGCGCCGCCGTACTTGGTGCAGATGGCCTTGAGGAAGTCGGCGGCGTCATCGAGGTTGCTCGGTGGAGCGCTATCGCCCTTGCCGCCACTGGCCCAGGCGGGGGTGTTGCCGAGGACATACAGCACGCCGGCACCGATGGCTGATGCCCGCTGCACTGTTGCACTGAGCTTCGACCAGTCGTAGACGCCCTTCGACGTCTCGATCTCCTTCCAGGAGACCCCGACATCCCAGAGGCGAAGTGATCCTGTTGGGACCTGCGGGCTCACCCAGTCGACCGGGGCGGTGAGGCCGAAGAGCGACGACGTCACGGGGTCGGTGACGGGAGCGGCGTAGCCGGTGAAGGGGAGGGTGAGGCCGCCGCTCGCGGCGCTGCCCTCACTGGCGCCCTGGGGTACGACGGCCGGCTGTACTGCCGCGGCGATGCCGTTAAGAGCCGCGAAATTCTCGACAGTGTAGAGCGTGTTCGACGCGCAGCGGTCAGTCCTGAGCTTGAGGTCGGCGATCTCCTCGGGGGTCATCGATAGGCCCCAGGCAGCGATATTCGTGAGCCGGGCGACAACCCCGTTGCAGGCGTCGACGCCGGCCTGCAGATCTGATTGCCCGAAGGCGGTCCGCATTCGCCATGCGCTTGACACGAAGATGAGGCAGCCGAAGTCGCCACCGCAGATGGCGAACAACTCACGAAGTTCGTCGGACTCCTCCGCTGCATCGGAGGTGACACGGATCAGGGCAGCGAGTTCCTGCGCGGTGTACAGCTTCTGGGTGACCTGGAGTGGGGTGACACCCTTGGCCCTCGTCCTCGTCGGGGCGGTGGACGTGTTCGTGGCCCACGCAAGGCGTTGCGCCGGGGTCCACGCGTAGGCGCCCTGCCCCCAAGCCTGCTTGTAGCCCATAGTCGGAGCAATGTTCAGACCCTTTGCGGTCTTGACGGTCGCGCCAAGCGCGGTGACCCAGGTGCCGCCCGTCATCTTGCAGCGAGCGCCGACCTTGGGCTTGACCTGTGCGAGGGAGATGATCATGCGCTGGCGCAGGTTGCAGCCCTTGGCGTCCTTCTTGAGCGCGGTGGCGGCGGGGATGAACTGCGTGGGCCCCCGATAGCCGACATAGAGCGGGGGCGTGACCGGGACAGTGTCGACGAGTTGCTCGAAGGTGTAGGTCGTCGTGGCTGCCTGGGCGGGGGTCGCGAGGCCGATGCTCAAGGGGAGTCCTGATGCAAGGAGTACCAGAGAGAGGGTGGACGTTGCTACGCGACGCATATTCATGTTGGCATCATTGCTCACTCAGGCGCCCCATGTCACGGCAACGCTCACATGGTCGCTGTCACGCTTCTGCGGGACTGCGGTGACGGCGATGTCGAACGGGCCCGCGAGCCCAGCCTCCTTCAGGTAGGCCACGACATTCTTGGCCCGCTTTCGGGCGAGCGTTCTAGTGTCGGTGTCCGACGTGTGCATCTCACCCGTAACGACGGTTGTAGTGCCTACACCCGTGGGCACCGTCGCGACGAGGTCTCGAAGGGCGGCTCGCGCTGATGCGTCGAGTTTCTTCTTGCCGGCTGGGAAGGTCAGGACGACTTTGGCAGGGCTCGTGGCCTTCGCGAAGACCCTGAGCCCGATGGATGCGCTGCGCACTGAGCCGTCCTGCGTGAATCCGTTCACCTGAAGCACATGGTTTCCTGCGCTGGCATCTGCCGGGATGGTCACCGTGGTGCTGAAGGCACCGTTCGCATCCGCCGTGGCTGCGGCGAGGAAGGTGCTCGGTGCGGTGAACCAGAGGTAGACGGTCGTGCCAGGGGAGTATCCGCTGCCGAGGACTGCGACGCTACTCCCTGCCCCAGCACCGAACGCTGCTGTCGATTGGACGGTCGTGGTCGCTGCCGAAAGGGTCCAGCCCGCACTGCTCGTCGTGAGTCGCGATCCAACGATCGTAGGTGGAGGGGTGGCGACAGCGTCGACTCCGTTATCGAGAACGGAGACCTTCTCCGGTTCGACTGAGGCCCCCCTTGCAACGACCGCGAGCTTGCGATCGGTCTCGAACGGGCTTTGTGCCCCGGCAGCGGGGCAGGAGGTCCCGGGGGAGAAGGCGCGACGCATGGCGGACCAGGCTGCGAGCGAATCAGGAGTGCCAGACCAGAGTTGAACACCGAGCAGGCTGTACTGGGCGGCGGTATAGAGGTACCAGAAGGTGGCGTCGATGCCGAGGCTCTGGGAGTCGAGGTAGGTCTGCTGGATGAGGCTGGCGCCCTCGGCGTCGGAGTATGAACGGCCCGGTGTGGCTCCGGGCCCGGCGAGACCGTAATTGACCTCGGTGTCGAAGATGAATCGATCGAGGATGGGTGAGTCGGCTCCGAGTTGGTTCACGACGGTGCTCTGCCAATAGACGATGTCATTGACGCGATCCTGA
>CAMAWO010000065.1 GCA_945861925.1 Bifidobacterium breve
CCCATCACCATGGCGACCACACCTTCGGCAACTATCTGTTCACGGAGGCGACGATCGTCGCCCACGACGGCGTGCGCCAGGGAATGGCGGCATGGGGTGAGCCGAAGTCCGCACCGTTCTGGACCGAGGTGGAATGGGGACCCGTGGAACTCGTACCGCCGTTCCTCACCTTCGAGGACCGGGTGCGCGTCTACGTTGACGAACTCGTGTGCGAGGTGGCGCATGTGGGCACGCCGGCTCATACGGTCAGCGACTCCGTCGTATGGATCCCGGAGCGCGGGGTACTCTTCAGCGGCGACCTCATCTTCAACGGCGGAATGCCCTTCATGTTGCAGGGTTCGATCAGCGGTGCCCGGGCGGCCCTTGACTCGATTCGGGCTCTCGGGGCCCAGATCATCGTTCCGGGCCACGGCCTTGTCTGCGGTCCGGAGGCGATTGAGGAGGTTGATCTCTATCTCGCCTTCGTCCAGATGGCTGCGCTGGGCGGTCACGCGGCGGGTCTCACGCCTCTGGAGATCGCGAGGGACCTCGATCTAGGCGAGTTCGCGGCGCTCTCGGATCCCGAGCGCATCGTCGGGAACCTGCACCGCGCCCTCGCCGAGATCGATGGCCTGCCGCCCGGTGCGCCGATCGACGCGCATGCCGCCCTCGCCGACATGGTTGAGTTCAACGGAGGAAGGCCCCTGACGTGCCTCGCCTGATGGCACAGGATGCCGGGGCTCATGACATCGGACGGTAGCCACGTGATCAGGACCGAGCGCCTCGACCTCCACGCCGTGCTGCCGGGCGAGTACGCGATCCTCGCCGTGGATCGGGGCGACTCGCGACTTTGGATTGATCGTGGATTCTCGAATCCGCACGGGCATCTCGTCGATGTTCCAGGTCCCCTCGTGCACCGGATTCCGAGGATCCTCGCCGATCCGGATGCGGCGCCCTACCTGCTGCGAATGGCGGTGGCGAGGAGCGAGGGCATCATCATCGGCAGCGCCGGATTCCATGACCTTCCCGATGCCTCTGGCATGATCGAGATCGGTCTCGGAATCGTGCCTGAGTGGCAGGGCCAAGGGCTTGCGACTGAGTTGCTCGCCGGCATGTGGGGCTGGGTCGTGCGACAGCCCGGAGTGCGGATCCTCCGCTACACGGTGGCGCCCGACAACCTGCCGTCGCAGGCGATCATCGCCAAGTTCGGGGGAGAGCACCGCGGCCAGCAGATCGATGAGGAGGAGGGACCCGAGGACATCTATGAGATCACGGCCGAGGACTTCGCCCTTCGTGACATTCGGCGTCGCTCCGTAGGATGGGGGCGTGCCCAGTGGAGTGTCGAGTAGCGAAGGACGGACGTATCAGGTTCGTACCTACGGCTGCCAGATGAATGTGCACGACTCCGAGCGGCTGACCGGCTTGCTCGAGGCGGCCGGCTACGTGAGCGCCCCCGAGGGCGAAACCGCCGATGTCGTGGTCTTCAACACATGTGCGGTCCGCGAGAACGCGGACAACAAGCTCTACGGGAACCTTAGCCACCTGGTGCCGATCAAGGCAGAGAATCCGGGCATGCAGATCGCCGTCGGCGGGTGCCTCGCCCAGAAGGACCAGGGCACCATTCTTGAGAAGGCCCCGTGGGTCGACGTCGTGTTCGGCACCCACAACATCGGGTCCCTCCCGGTGCTGCTCGAGCGGGCGCGCGTCCTCCAGGAGGCCCAGGTCGAGATCAAGGAGGCCCTCGAGGAATTCCCGTCAGCGCTTCCGACGAAGCGGGATTCCGCCTACTCCGCCTGGGTGTCGGTGAGCGTGGGATGCAACAACACGTGCACGTTCTGCATCGTCCCTGCGCTGCGCGGTACCGAGAAGGACCGTCGGTCGGGTGACATCCTCGCTGAGATCGAGGCGCTCGTCGCGGAGGGCGTGCTGGAGATCACCCTTCTCGGTCAGAACGTGAACGCGTACGGCATCGAGTTCGGTGATCGCGAGGCGTTCGGCAAGCTGCTGCGGGCATGTGGCAAGGTCGACGGGCTCGAGCGCGTGCGCTTCACGAGCCCCCATCCCCGTGACTTCACCGACGATGTCATCGCGGCGATGGCCGAGACCACCAATGTCATGCCATCGCTCCACATGCCGATGCAGTCCGGCTCGGATCGCATCCTGCAGTCGATGCGCCGGTCGTACCGTCAGGAGCGGTACCTCGGCATCATCGACAGCGTCCGGGCGACGATGCCCGATGCCGCGATCACGACCGACATCATCGTTGGCTTCCCGGGCGAGACCGAGGCCGATTTCGAGCAGACGATGCACGTCGTCCGTGAGGCGCGGTTTGCGGGGGCCTACACCTTCCAGTACTCGCAGCGACCCGGGACGCCTGCTGCGACCATGCCGGATCAGGTCCCTCGCGAGGTCGTCCAGGAGCGGTACGTGCGGCTCATCGCGCTCGTCAAGGAGATCGCGTGGCGGGAGAACCAGCGACTCGAGGGCCAGGCCGTGGAGGTCCTCATCGCGCGGGGCGAGGGCAAGAAGGACGCCGCAACCGAGCGACTGTCCGGGCGCGCGAGAGATAACAGGCTCGTCCACGTGGGCCCGAACCCTGACCTGCCGACCCCGCGCCCAGGCGACATCGTCCTCGCCGAGATCACGTACGCGGCTCCCCATCACCTGAACGCAGATCGGCTGCTCGCCGTCCGGCGCACCCGCGCGGGCGACCTGGGGGAGCGGGTCTCTCCTGAGTCCGGTCCAGGGGGCCCCTCTGGCGCGCAGGCGGTCATGTTGGGCCTGCCGGCCCTGCGCGCCCGAGACTGATGCTCGTCGTCGCGATCGTCGGGCCGACCGCGTCCGGCAAGAGCGCGCTCGCGGTGCAGGTGGCCCGGCGCTGCGGCGGCGAGATCGTGAACACCGACTCGATGCAGGTCTACTCGGGCATGGACATCGGAACTGCCAAGCCCCTCGAGCCGGAGTGGCGGGGGGTGCCCCACCACTTGCTCAGCGCTTGGCCGCCCGACCACGAGCTCACCGTTGCCGAGTTCCAGGCGGCGGCGCGGGCGGCCATCGTCGAGGTATCCGGCAGGGGGGCGATCCCGATCGCCGTCGGCGGCAGCGGGTTGTACGTATCGGCGGTGCTCGATGACCTGCGGTTCCCCGGCACGGATCCGGTGGTTCGTGAGGCACTCGAGGCAGAACTTGTGGTGCTCGGATCGGCTGCAATCCATGCGCGTCTTGCCGCCGTCGATCCCGCGGCCGCTGCTGCGATCCTGCCGTCGAACGGACGCCGCATCGTCCGGGCACTCGAGGTCATCGAGATCACCGGCGAGCCGTTCGTCGCGACCCTGCCGGCCCCTGTCGGCATCTTCCCGACCGTCCGCATCGGGCTCCACCTGAACCGCGACGTGCTCGACGCCCGGATCGAGGCCCGAGTTCGGCAGATGTGGGCCGATGGATTCGTGGCCGAGGTGGAGGGGCTCCTGGCGGCCGGGCTGGCCGATGGAAGGACGGCGGCACGCGCACTCGGCTACTCGCAGGTGCTCGACTACCTAGCCGGCACCCTCACCGCAGAGCAGGCGCAGCAGGCGACCATTGATGCGACGCGCAAGTTCGCTAGGCGTCAGCAGCGATGGTTCCGCCGAGACGAGCGCATCACCTGGATCCCCTACGACGCTCCGGACGCGGTCGAGCGCGTGCTCTCATTGGTCGAGGCGGGCACGGCCACGTAGTACTCCGTGCCGAGCAGCAGGTGCTGAAGCGGGCCGGGCGCCCGGGTGAGCACGGCAAGGGTGCGGATCGTTCCATCAGCGGTGGCCTGCGACGCATGCGCGCGCAGGGACGCCAGCTTGCTGCGCATGTGGGGCCGCACATTGATGCGGTGGGTTATCTGGGCGCTCGGCGTCCAGGCGGCGGCGAACGACGCCGGATCGAAGTCGCTCGGGGTCAGCCGCGTGCGGGCGGCGAGGGCAACCGCGCGGGCGATCGGCTCACGGGGCAGCGTGGCCTCGAAGAGGTGGGGAGTCTGGTGTGCGAGGGCCGCTGCCTGACGGGTTACCCGGTGCACCTGGAGGTGGTCGGGGTGGCCGTAGCCGCCGGAGGGGTCGTATCCGACGACGATGTCGGCCTCGACCTCGTCGAGGATCGCGCTGATGCGATCGGCCACGGCGAAGGTGTCCTGGTGTGCGAACCCGAGGGGGTGCTCTGCGTTGAGCCCCGAGTCGGGATAGCCCAGCGACTCGATGCGATCGACGCCGAGGGCATCGGCGGAGGCGGCGAGCTCAGCGCGGCGACGCAGCGCGAGGTTGCCGGAGAGCTCGGCTGACGTGAGCCCTGCCTCGCCATCGGTTGCAACGATGAGGACGACGCGCAGGCCTTGTGAGGAAGCGCGCGCCATGGTCCCGGCGGTGAGGAGCGCCTCGTCGTCGGGGTGTGCGTGGACGAAGACGATCGTGCGCCTGCGCGTGGGGGTGCGAAGCATGTAGCCATTGTGTCGTACCGTCACACCGTGAGAATCGCACACGTCACCGACTGCTACCTGCCCAGGACCGGCGGCATCGAGAGCCAGGTCCGGGCCCTCGCCCTCCAGCAGCGCGCGCATGGTGACGATGTCCGTATCGTCACCGCGACCGGCGGCTCGGCCGAGGTCTTTGCAGGCGATGACATCGTCGATGGAATGCCGGTGCACCGGATCGCCGCTCACCTGCCCTTCGATCTGCCTATCCATCCGCGGACTCGTCGCAAGGTGGTGGAGGTCCTCGGTGCGCACCCCGTCGACGTCGTCCACATTCACGCGGGAGTGGTGTCGCCGTTCGCCTGGGGGGCGCTGCGTGCGGCCCATGAGCTCGGTACCCCCGCACTCGTCACCGTCCACAGCGTCTGGGGTCCGCTCGCCCGCCCGGGGTTCCGGGCCAGCAGGGCGGCGATCCGCTGGGACGCGTGGGGAGCCCAACTCTCCGCGGTGAGCGACGTCGCTGCCGCCGAGATCACTCGTGCCCTACCCAGCGCGGGGCCGGTACTCGTACTCCCAAATGCCATCGACCCAGTGGATTGGCGGACGTACCGTGTCGAGGGCGTACCGGAGGAGTTGCGCATTTCCACCGTCATGCGTCTTGCACCCCGCAAGCGCATCATCCCGTTCCTGCGAGTCATCGACCAAGCGCAGCGAGCCCTGCAGGGCGACCCGCGGCTACGGGTCGCCATCGTTGGAGACGGGCCCGACCGGGCGCGGGCCGAACGATTCGTCCGTGATCACGGTCTTGAGGCCACGGTAAGTTTCCTTGGCAGGCTCGATCGCGTCGAGATTCTCGAGGTCTTCGCGAATACTGACCTTTTCCTGCAGCCGTCGGTCAGGGAATCCTTCGGTCTTGCCGCGCTCGAGGCGAGATGCGCCGGCCTGCCGATTCTCGCCCGTAGCCAGACCGGCACCACTGCGTTCGTCCGCGACGGGATCGAGGGAGTACTCGCGGACACCGACTCCGGTCTGGCTCAGGCGATTATGCGACTGGCCAGGGATCGGGCGCTGCTCAGTCGCATCGCCCACCACAATGAATCGACCCCGCCGACCGACACCTGGCCACGCGTGCTCGGACTCGTTCACGACGCCTATCTCGCCGCTCAGTTGCGAGCCACTGCCTGAGCCCCCGCGTTAGTGTTGCACTATGGCCGCGATCAACGAGGTGCCGTTCCTGAAGGGCCATGGCACCGGCAACGATTTCGTCGTCATCCCCGATCTCGACGGCGTTCGGGGACTATCTGCTGATCAGGTGCGTTTCCTCTGCGACCGGCATACCGGGATCGGAGCCGATGGAGTCCTGCGGGTCGTTCGCACTGAGTACGCTCCGGAATCGGTGCCCGGCAGTGGCGCGGCCGAGTTCTTTATGGACTATCGAAACGCCGATGGCAGTCTGGCGGAGATGTGCGGCAACGGCGCCCGGGTCTTCGTCAGGTACCTCAAGGCTGCTGGACTCATTACCGGGAGCGAGGTCACAATCGGCACTCGAGGTGGCGTCGTGAACGCCTCGATGCACGAGGACGAGTCGATCACGATCGACATGGGTCGGGCCGATCCGGTCGATGTCGGCGAGGGGCTCACCGTGAGCGTCGGAGGGCGAACCTGGGCGGCGACCGGAGTGCACATTCCGAATCCCCATGCAGTGGTGTTCGTCGAGTCTCTCGAGGAGGCTGGTGATCTCCTGTGTGCACCGTTGGTCGCTCCGCAAGAGGTGTTTCCGGACGGGGTCAACGTGGAGTTTGTCGCCCGAATCGGCCCTGATCACGTTGCGATGCGGGTCCACGAGCGAGGGGTGGGCGAAACCCTCAGCTGCGGTACCGGAGCCTGCGCCGTCGCGTGGGTGGCACGCCGCAACACTGGCGCAGGCTCGACAGGCAAGTTGCCAATCAGCACCATGAGGGTCGACGTCCCGGGTGGGTCGCTTCGCATCACCGAGACGGCAGAAGGCAACCTCCTCCTCAACGGCCCGGCCTACCTCGTCGCCCGCGGCACCGTGCTGCTCCGGGCGAACTAGTTCGCGATCGCCTCGCTGATCGCGGCCATGTGGGCTGGTGTGGAACCGCAGCAGGCCCCGATGATATCGATTCCAAGCTCGCGCATCTCGCGCGCGAACAATGCCATGTCGTCAGGAGTGCCGGTGTAGACGAACTCGCCGCCGACGAGCACTGGCAGGCCGGCGTTCGACTGCATGATGAGCAGCGTGCCCTCCGGGCGATTCTCAGCCATCGCCGTGGCGATGATGCGCATCTCGTCGGTGCCGCGTCCGCAATTCGCTCCAACCACGTGCGCTCCCATGCCGGAGAGGGCGACCACCGCGTTGGCGGGGGTCACGCCCATCATTGTGCGCAGGTTGGTGTCGAAGCTCATCGTCGTGATGATCGGCAGTCCCGGGGCGACGGACTGGGCGGCGACGACTGCGGCCTCGACCTCGGAGAGATCGCTCATCGTCTCGATGAGGATGGCGTCGGCACCGCCCTCCGCGAGTGCGGTGATCTGCTCGGCGAAGAGGGCCTGCGCAGTCTCGGGCGTGAGATCGCCCATCGGATCCATGAGATCGCCGGACGGCCCGATGTCGCCGAGGACGAATACGCCCTCCTGGCGGTCTGCGACCGATCGTGCGACACGTGCAGCGGCGATGTTCAGCTCGGAAACCCGGTCCTCGAGGCCGTGCATTGCCAAGCGCGGGCGATTGCCCCCGAAGGTGTTCGTCGTGAGCATGCGCGACCCGGCCGCGACGTACTGATCGAAGATGCTCGTGATGACCTCGGGACGTTCGACATTCCACAGCTCCGGGGCACCACCGTCGTCAAGGCCGGCGTCCTGGAGCATCGTGCCCATCGCGCCGTCACCGACGCGAACTCGTCCATCGCGGATTGCTGCGAGCAGGTCGCTCATGTGGTGCTCCCGGAATCGGCGGGCCCGTAGGAGCCGACGAGCGCCTGGAGCGTCGCGTCATCCCACGATGCCTCGAGGGTGATGGTGGCGGCCTCTGCCGCCTCTACCGCAGACCCTTCCATGGGTTCCCATTCCCCGCGACCCCAGCCCTCGAGATAGGCGTCCGAGTCGATCGCGCCCATGCGCATCGCGGCCTCGTCGATCGCCTCCTGGAAGCGAGCGGGAAGCGGAACCTTCACGACATCCTCGCCGTCGCGGGCGGTGATGAGCGAGGGGATCTCGCGCCAGCGGGTGACCTGCACTTCAGCCATGGTTCAGCACCTTGGGTCGTAGGGTCGTGAGCGCTTCGATGACCTCGGGCTGGAGGTCGCCGGGGCTCGCTGCCGCATGGGCGGCAAGCTCATTGATCATGGAGGGCGCCCAGAAGCTGCGAAGATGCTGTGTGACCTGGGCGGCAACGTGAGCGCGGTCGGGTACGCCGAGCGCGATCTGGTTCGCCATGGCGACGAGCCTTGAGGTGATCATTGGCGTGCGCCTGCCGAGGAATCGGGGCGCACCTCGACGGCGGTCACCTTGTACTCGGGGCAGTTCGTCGCCCAGTCGGAGTTATCAGTCGTGATGACGTTTGCCCCGCTCACCGGGTGATGGAAGGTCGTGTAGACGACGCCGGGCGGCACCTCGTCGCTGATGCGGGCCCGCATTGCCGTGCGGCCCGCGCGACTGCTCACCTCGACCCATGTGCCGTCGCTGATGCCGCGGACCTCGGCGTCGGACTCGTGCATGTCGAGGAGGTCCTCGGGGTGCCAGATGACGTTCGCGGTGCGGCGGGTCTGCGCCCCCACGTTGTACTGGCTCAGGATGCGGCCGGTGGTGAGCAGCAGCGGGTACTTGCGGGTGCTGCGCTCGTCGGTCGGCACGTAGGGGGTCGTGATGAACTGGCCCTTGCCGCGGGCGAAGCCGTCGACGTGCATGATGGGCGTGCCTTCCGGCGCGCTTTCGTTGCAGGGCCACTGGACGCTGCCGACGCGGTCTAGCATCTCGAAGGAGACCCCGGCGAATGTCGGGGTGATGGACGCGATCTCGTCCATGATCTGGGCCGCGTTGTCGTAGTGCATCGGGAATCCGAGGGCGGTGGCGAGGGCGCAGGTGGCCTCCCACTCGAACTTGCCGGTGCGGCTCGGCATAACGGGGCGCACCCGGTTAATGCGGCGCTCGGCATTGGTGAAGGTGCCGTCCTTCTCGAGGAAGGAGGTGCCGGGGAGGAAGACATGCGCGAACGCAGCGGTTTCGTTGAGGAAGAGGTCCTGGACGATGACGAGGTCCATCGCTCCGAGCGCGGCCTTTACGTGGGCAGTATTCGGGTCGGACTGGGCGATGTCTTCGCCCTGGACGTAGATGGCCCGGAACTCACCGGTCGTGGCGGCATCGAGCATGTTAGGAATGCGAAGGCCCGGCTCGCCTCGCAGTGAGGTGCCCCAGAGGGTCTCGAACTGCTCACGCACCGTGTCGTCCGACACGTGGCGGTAGCCGGGAAACTCATGCGGGAAGGAGCCCATGTCGCAGGCGCCCTGCACGTTGTTCTGGCCGCGGAGCGGGTTGATCCCGACCCCGCGGCGGCCGATGTTCCCGGTCGCCATCGCGAGGTTCGCCATGGCCATGACCATGGTCGAGCCCTGGCTGTGCTCGGTGACGCCGAGGCCGTAGTAGATGGCGGAGTTCGGTGCCGCGGCGTAGGCCCTGCCAGCGGTGCGCACCAGATCGGCGGGCACGCCGGTCTGGTCGGCGAGGTGCTCAGGGCTGTTCTCCGGCAGGCGAATGAACTCCTCCCACGCTGCGAAGGAGGCGAGGTCGCACCGCTCCGCGACGAACTCGCGGTCGATGAGGTCCTCAGTCGCGATGACATGGCTCATCGCGTTGACGACGGCTACGTTCGTACCCGGCTGCAATTGGAGGTGGTGGGATGCGGCAATGTGGGCAGATCGGACCAGGTCGATGCGGCGAGGATCGACGACGATGAGGCCGGCGCCAGCCCGAAGGCGGCGCTTCATCCGCGATGCGAACACCGGATGTGCATCAGTCGGGTTCGCGCCGATGACCATGATGAGGTCGGCTTCCTCGACCGATGCGAAATCCTGCGTGCCTGCAGACGTGCCGAAGGTCTGCTTGAGCCCATAGCCGGTGGGGGAATGACAGACCCGCGCACAGGTATCGACGTTGTTGTTCCCGAAGGCGGTACGGATCATCTTCTGAACGACGTAGACCTCCTCGTTGGTGCAGCGCGAGGACGTGATGCCGCCGATCGAGTCGATGCCGTACGCGTGCTGGATCTCCTTGAGGCGCAGCGCCGCGTAGTCGACCGCCTCGTCCCACGACACCTCGCGCCACGGGTCGGTGATCGCCTCACGGATCATGGGCTGGGTCTTGCGATCAGGGTGGCTGGCGTAGCCCCACGCGAAGCGGCCCTTCACACACGAGTGGCCGGCGTTCGCGCCGCCGTCCTTGTCGGGGACCATTCGCACGAGCTCGTTGCCGCGGAGCTCAGCCTTGAACGAGCAGCCGACTCCGCAGTAGGCGCATGTGGTCTTGACCGTTCGGGTTGGCATGCCAAGCTCGATGACGCTCTTCTCCTGCAGGGTCGCCGTCGGGCAGGCCTGCACGCACGCTCCGCACGACACGCACTCGCTTTCGAGGAATGACTCGCCGGCCCCGGAGGTGACCTTCGAGCCGAATCCCCGGCCCGAGATGGTCAGGGCGAACGTGCCCTGCACCTCGCCACAGGCCCGCACACACCGACTGCACGAGATGCACTTGCTCTCGTCAAAGGTGAAGTACGGATTGCTCTCGTCCTTCGGCGCCTCAAGGTGGTTCTCGCCGTCGAAGCCGTACCGGACCTCGCGCAGTCCCACGACTCCGGCCATGTCCTGCAGCTCGCAGTCGCCGTTGGCTGGGCAGGTGAGGCAATCGAGGGGGTGGTCGGAGATGTAGAGCTCCATGACGCCGCGGCGGATCTTGGCGACGTGCGGGGTCTGGGTGTGGACCACCATGCCGTCCTCGCACGGGGTCGTGCAGGAAGCCGGCGTGCCCTTGCGGCCATCGATGTCGACGACACACAGCCGGCAGGACCCGAAGGCCTCGAGGTTGTCGGTCGCGCACAGCCTCGGAACGGACACCCCGGCCTCGGCGGCGGCGCGCATGACCGATGTACCCGCGGGCACGGTGACCGCGACGCCATCGATGTCGAGGGTCACGGTGGTTTCGGCTACCCGCGCCGGGGTGCCGTAGTCGAGATCACGCAGAATCGTCATCATTGCTCCGATCGAAGTCCTCGCTGAAATGGCGGAGCGCACTGAGGACCGGCATCGGGGTGAGGCCGCCCATCGCGCACAGGGAGCCGTCGGTCATCACCTCGCACAGGTCGATGAGGAGGGCCGTATTCGATTCGCGGTCCTCGCCTCGTCGGATCCGGTCGATGACCTCAACTCCACGGGTCGAGCCGATGCGGCACGGTGTGCACTTGCCGCAGGACTCCTCGGCGCAGAATTCCATCGCGAATCGCGCTTGCTCGGCCATGTCGACGGTCTCGTCGAACACGACGATTCCCCCGTGTCCGAGCATGCCGCCGGCGGCAGCGAGTGACTCGTAGTCCATTGAGACATCGAGGCCCGTTGAAGGCAGGTAGGCACCGAGGGGGCCGCCGACCTGCACGGCGCGGACGGGACGACCACTGCGCGTCGCGCCTCCATAGCCGGTCACGAGCTCTGCCAGCGTGATCCCGAATCCGATCTCGACGATGCCCCCGCGGGCGATATTGCCGCCGAGCTGGAATACCGATGTCCCGAGGGACCTGCCGACGCCGAACTTCGAGTAGGCCGCTGCTCCGTGCTCGACGATGTAGGGGACGGCGGCGATGGTGAGGACGTTGTTGATGACCGTGGGCTTGCCGAACAGGCCGGCGATTGCGGGCAGCGGCGGTTTTGCGCGGACGACCCCCCGCTTGCCCTCGAGGCTCTCGAGCATCGCGGTCTCCTCGCCGCAGACGTAACTGCCGGCGCCGACCCGCACGTGCACGTCGAAGCGGGATCCGCTGCCGAGCAGGTCGCTGCCGAGCCAGCCGCGCTCGCGGCCGATGGCGATCGCCGAGCGCATCGTCGCGATGGCATCGGGGTACTCGGATCGGATGTAGAGGTAGCCGGTCGCGGCCCCCGTGGCGACGCCCGCGATCGACATGCCCTCGAGGAGGGTGAAGGGATCGCCCTCCATGAGCATGCGGTCGGCGAAGGTGCCGCTATCGCCCTCATCGGCGTTCACGCACACGAATTTCTCGGCCGACTGTGTCGCGGCGACGGTGCGCCACTTGATGCCTGCTGGGAATCCGGCCCCGCCACGTCCGCGAAGACCTGACTCGGCGACCTCCGTGATGATCTCCTCCGGTCCGATTGCGAGGGCGCGACGCAGACCGGCCATGCCGCCGTGGGCGAGATAGTCATCCGGATCGAGCGGATCGATGATCCCGACCCGGGCGAAGGTGAGGCGCTCCTGGCTGGCGAGAAATGGCAGGTCGCCCGTGAGGCCGAGATTAAGCGGATGCGATCCGTCGCCCTGTAGGGCAGCGGCCAGGGACGGTACGTCGTTCTCGGTGACGGGGCCGTAGGCGACGCGACCGGCCGGAGTCTGGATCTCGACGAGTGGCTCCAGCCACAGCAGGCCCCGCGAGCCGTTGCGGATGATTGTCGTGTCAAGCAGCAGGGATGCCAACTGCTCGGCCACCTCATCGGCGCCGACGGAACGGGCAGCGCTGTCGCGCGGCACGTACACGGTGATCATGAGGCGCCCTGCCCATCGACCGAAACGAGCGCCCGAGAGACTGCCATTGCGAGGCCGTCGGCGCTCACGCGCCCGAGGAGCCGGTCGGCGACCACCGCGGTGGGGCCGAGTGCGCAGTTGCCCATGCAGAACACCTGCTGCACGTCGCACCTAGGCCCGAGGTGCCGCTGGGCTGCTGCCATGAGATCGCGCGCTCCGACCGCCTGGCACGCCTCGCCCATGCAGACACGAACTTCAACATCGGACGGTGGCGTTGTGCGCAGGTCGCTGTAATAGGTGAGGACCCCGTAGACGTCGGCTCGCGAGACGTTGAAGGTGTCGGCGATGAGCTTGGGAGCATCGGCGTGGACGTAGCCGAAGGCCTCCTGCAGGGCCTGGAGGGAAATGAGTACGGGTCCGGGCTCATCGCAGGTCGCGAGCACCGCGCGAGCGGCGTCGATCGACCAGGTTGGACGGGCTACGGTCACGTTTCGGCTCCCTGCTCAACGAGTTCTGCCCCAGCGTAGACGTTCATCCGATTGTCACGTGCAAAGCCGATGAGGATGAGCCCGTGCGTTCGGGCGAGATCGACCGCCAGGCTCGTCGGGCCCGAGACCGCGATGATCCCGGCGATGCTCGCGGTGAGGGCCTTGTGGACGATCTCGTACGACACCCGGCCGCTCACGGCCAGGACATGATCGGTCAGTGGGAGTCGGTCCTCAAAGAGCGCCCGGCCAATGACCTTGTCGACCGCGTTGTGCCGGCCGACATCCTCGCGGACCCACAAAGGCTCAAGTGCTGGGTCGGCGAGGCACGCTGCGTGCAGGGATCCGGTCTGGTCGAACATCCGCTGCTCGGCGCGCATCCTTTCGAGCAGCGGGTGCACCCGGTCAACGGAAAGCCGCCAACTGGATGTGTGCAACGGGGCGGTGGGCCCGGTGAAGGCCGCGAGAACGTCGGCGCTGCAAACCCCGCAAGCGCTCGTCGTGACGAAGGCGCGTGGCCTTGGCGGATCAACGCCGGCGCGCAGGCGCAATCGCACCGTGTCGATGACGTCCTCGATCTCGGAGGGGTCCTCCGAATCGTCATCCGTCCGCTCTGCCGTTGCGAACGCGCCCATGCCGGTGATGTCCGTGCTTTCGCGTACCCCCGACTCATTGACGAGCCACCCGGCGGCGAGCTCGAGATCGTGCCCGGGCGTGCGCATCGTCGTGATGACGACCTCCCCGTCGAGGACGAGGGTGAGTGGGGACTCGACAGCGATTGCGTCACTGCGTTCATCCCACTTCAGCCCGCTGATTCGAACGGTGGGACGGCGCGTCGTCGTTATGCCCATTCGGCGGCCATCAGAACAGACCCACGACCTGGCCACCGACGAGGTCGATGCGCTCGCTCGACGGCACCTTCGGCAGGCCAGGCATGGTCATGATGTCGCCGCAGACCATGACGATGAACTCTGCGCCGGCAGCGAGGCGCACCTCGCGGATGTTGATGCTGTGGTGCTCGGGGGCGCCGCGCAGGGTCGGATCAGTCGAGAACGAGTACTGGGTCTTCGCGATGCAGACGGGGAAGTGGCCGTATCCCTGCGCCTCTAGGTCTGCGATCTGCTGGCGGATCTTCGCGTCGGCGGTGACTTCGGAGGCACCGTAGACCCGCGTTGCGATGGCGGTGGCCTTCTCCCACAGACTCGCGTCGTCCTCGTAAACGTAGGTCATTGTGGACGGCCGCTCGCACAGCTCGACGACAACGCTCGCGAGGTCCTTTGCGCCCTGGCCTCCGTCGGCCCAGTGCGAGGCGAGCACCACCTCGGTGCCGAGTGCGGCGACCCTTGACTTGAGGAGGTCGATCTCGGCTGCGGTATCGGAGTCGAAGCGGTTGATCGAGACGACGCACGGCAGGCCGTACACCTCCTGGACATTTCGGATATGTCGCTCGAGGTTGACGATGCCGGCCCCGAGGGTGTCGAGGCTCTCGTCGGTGATCGTCTTGAGATCGTGGCCTCCGTGGTACTTCAGGGCGCGCACGGTCGCGACGATGACGACGGCTGAGGGTCGCAGCCCGGACTTGCGGCATTTGATGTCGACGAATTTCTCAGCGCCGAGATCCGCGCCGAATCCGGCCTCGGTCACGACATAGTCGGCGAGTTTCATCGCCGACGTGGTCGCGATGACGCTGTTGCACCCGTGGGCGATATTCGCGAAGGGACCGCCGTGAACGAAGGCGGGCGTGTTCTCGAGGGTCTGGACGAGATTGGGCGCGAGCGCGTTCTTGAGGAGCACGGTCATTGCGCCGTGCGCGTTGAGATCCATCGCGCGGACTGGCTCGCGGCCGCGCGTGTAGCCGATGACGATCCGGCCGAGCCGCTCCTTGAGGTCCTCAAGAGAGGTGGCGAGGCAGAAAATCGCCATGATCTCGGAGGCGACGACGATGTCGAACCCGTCCTGACGCGGAAAGCCATTGCCGGGGCCGCCGAGGCTGACGGTGATATCGCGCAGCGCCCGGTCGTTCATGTCGACGACGCGCTTCCAGGTGATGCGCCGCACGTCGATGTCGAGGACGTTGCCGTGGTGGATGTGATTGTCGATGAGGGCCGCAAGCAGGTTGTTCGCGAGCGCGATGGCGCTGAAGTCACCGGTGAAGTGCAGGTTGATGTCCTCCATCGGAACGATCTGCGCGTAGCCGCCGCCGGCGGCCCCGCCCTTCATCCCGAAGACCGGGCCGAGGGATGGCTCGCGCAGGCAGATCATCGCGTCCTTGCCGATGGCACGCAGGCCGTCGCCGAGGCCCACGCTCGTCGTGGTCTTGCCCTCGCCCGGCGGGGTGGGGCTGATGGCGGTAACGAGGACGAGCTTGGAATTCGGGTTTTCCGGGAGTTCGGCGAGGTAGGAGAGAGAGATTTTCGCCTTGTAGTGCCCGTATGGCTCGACGTAATCAGCGGGAATCCCTAGCGCTGTCGACACCTCCAGAATGCGGTTCATATTCGCCGCCTGAGCGATCTCGATGTCTGATGGCATCTTGTCCTCGTCCCGTGTTCTATTGATTATTGCTGGCGGAGGCTCCGCTGTCTGGCGATCATGCGTGGCTTCAGGATGCGGCGGCCGCCCTCGTGAGGGCGATGATCTGCGGCAGGACGGCGTGGACGTCGCCGACGATCGCGTAGTCGGCGATCTGCATGATCGGGGCATCCGGGTCGGTGTTGATCGCGATGAGGGTCTTGCTGTTCTTGCACCCTGCAAGGTGCTGGGTTGCGCCGCTGATCCCGCAGGCGATGTACAGGTCGGGGGCGATCTTCGTTCCCGTCTGGCCGACCTGCTCGGCATGGGGGCGCCATCCGGCGCTCGTCACGACGCGTGAGCAGCCGACGGTGCCGCCGAGCAGGCCGGCGAGGTCCTCGAGCAGCGTGAAGGACTCGGGGCCGCCCATGCCGCGACCACCGGACACAACCACCTTCGCCTCAGCGAGGGTGACTCCGGCACTGGCTGCGCCGGCGCGCTCGATGATGACGACGGCGAGGTCGGCTGGGCTCAGCTCAGGGGTGAAGGCCGAAACGGCCCCGGCGGCAGGTGATGGCACCGCTGGGATCGCATGCGCGAACACCGTGGCGAGCAGGGTCGTGGTGATGACGGTTGACTCCTCGAGGAGGTTGCCGCCCCACCTGGCTCGCGTGACGCGCACCGGGCTGCCGAGGGTGATCTCGGTGCAGTCCGCGGCGAAGGGCAGATCAGTCATCGCTGCGACGTGGGCGAGCACCTCGTTGCCTCGTGCGGTGCCCGCACCGAGGACCGCGGCAGGTGACAGCGACGAGATGAGGCCGACGATCGCCCGCGCGGTGGCCTGCGGTGCGTAGTCGGTGAGGCCCGGGTGCTCGGCGACATGAACGGTCGAGGCGCCGTACTCGCCAAGCTCGGGAGCGAACTCGGCACCGCTGATGATGACGGCCTGCACATCGGAGTCGAGGCTTCGGGCGAGGGTGAGTGCCTGCAGCGAGACCGCGTCAACGGCCCCACGGTCGTGGTCGACATGGACGAGGATCATGCGAGGAGTCCGATCTCACGGAAGACGTCGACCAGGGCAGCGGCGCCCTGCTCATTGGCCTCAAGCACCTTCGTACCCTTGGCTGCCGCTGCGGGCACGATGAGCCGCTGTTTGGTAAT
>CAMAWO010000066.1 GCA_945861925.1 Bifidobacterium breve
TGCCGGCGCTCGGCCGAGGCGCCGCGCGGGATGTCGTAGAGCCGGATGCGCTTGCGAACGCCCGTGAGGTTCGGGTGCTCGGCGATCACATCACTCCACGTAGGACCCTGATCTGCTGGCTCGGCCCGATCAACGGCGTAATGGCCAACCATGCGAACCCTGGCCGGAGCAGCGAACCCAGCGCTCTCGAGCAGCGCCTTCACCGCCTTGGCCCGCTGCATGTCAAGCGCCCGCGGCCCGTTCGCCGTGGCCTCGTCAAGGAACTTCGTGAAGAGCGGCAGGCCCTGCACGTTGAACCCGTCGAGGCCGTAGGTCTTCTGCTTCGCGAGACTGTCGAGCTCGACCTTCGAATCACGCCCATGCAGGACGGTGATCGATTCAACGAATGGGATCCGGAACTGCCCGTTGCCCCCGGCCCTCGTCACCTCGTGCTCGAGCACGCCCTTGAGCCACTTCGCCTTGTCGTTCGTCGCGTGAATCGGGTTCTTCAGCTCGCGGCCATTGTGACGCCAGTAGCCCTGATTGCCGGTGATGCGCCCATGCAGCCCCTTCAACTCGACCACCGTGAGCCCGGACCTAGTGAGCAGCAGGAGATCGACCTCCGCCATCCTTCCGTTCACGCTGATGAAGGACAGGTTCGACCACGCCCACACGAGGCTGGCGTCGGGCAGGATCGCCTTGATCGCATCGAGGGCCTCGGCCTCGGCCGGGGTCGCCGGTTCGCCGACGTCCTGCCAGTGCGGTGAATCGTCGAGCACCCTGTCCCCGTCCTCTTTGTAATCACCGCCATACTGCCAGACGGCATGGTCGCTTGCGCCGCTACCGGATCACCGCGATGCAGTTCCTGACCCATGCCGAAGGTCGGAACACGCACCGTTCATCCTCGAAGCGAGCTACAACGCGGGCGTCGGAGGAGATGACGAAGTCCGGCTCCCACTATTGAACAATGTCGGCGAAGCGAGGCGCCGCCACCCCGGACTGTAAATGCTTCAACGCTTGGGTCAGCGTGCGTTCGTCGAGCACCATTCGGAAGCCAGCATTGTCTACTCGGTGCGAGGCTCCCGTTGACAACGCGGATGCAGCAGGAGTGGCCGGATCGGCAGGCGGAAACGGATCGAGATCGGGCGTCCCGCCCCTGACCAACTCGTCGAAGGCGCGCAGGATGACGCACCCACTGAACAGAACAACTACGTCTGGTGTCGCGTCCGTCACCCTGGGCTACTCGAACAACGTTCGAAAGTCGCGCATCTCATCCTTGGTGAGCGGCTTCTCCGGCTCGTGCAAGTTCTGGCTACGGGCTGCCGCAAACGTGTCCCGGCGGACCTCGGAGTTCGTCAGCTTCTCCACGTCCGCGAGGGGAACCATGCGCTTCGCGCCGACGTTCACTCGCCCGAGGCGCCCACGGTCCTGCCACGTGTAGATGGTGGGGCGAGTGACTCCCAGCAACTCAGCTGCGCGCTCCGCGGAGATCGTCTCTTCGTCCATCTCCAGGTGGGCGACCTTGGACTCCGCCAGGCCCTCGCGCAGGCGCTCCATCAACTCAACGGCGACGTCGTTGAGTTCCACGCGCTCGCCGTCAGCTAGCACGACATCAACCCTCATTATGCGCTTGGCCGTGCGTGAAGAAGCCTCCGCGGGGAACACGTCGGCCTCGCTACGAATGAACTGAACAGTCATGGCACCTCCAAGGTGAAAGAACTGTAACCCACAGCCCCGGCGGAAGTCCACAACGCAATCCGTAGCGTCAATCATGGGCGTATTACAACTCTATTGGCGTAAACGAAAGGTAGCCGGGCGAATCCGCGATCACCTTCTGCTACAAGCCCTGCCCAATCCCACAAACTGTAATCTCCCGATACTTCCGCGAAATGTGCCACACGACCGTGTTACCTAACCGTTCGTACGCACCGTCAGTATGAACGGTTAGGGTGTAACCGTTCATAGGAGGTCTTCGTGGGGGCCCGCCAGACAGACGGCAGCCAGCAGGGACTGCTGAACTGGGTGGACATGTTCACAGACGCGACCGGTCGCGCCTGCCGTGACACCCAGGAGGTTGCCGTCACGCTTGCCACATGGAACCGAGAGATGCGCGATCGCGCCGGGCGCCTGCGCGCGGCGTCGGCCGCGGCGGCGATCGTCGACGCCCTGCCGGCCCTCCCAGTGTTCACGGCAGGCACGATGGCCAGCTACCTTTCCCGCCCACCTCAGAAGGTCAACGAGGCGATCGCAAGGCTCGTCGAGGTTGGCGTGATCCGTCAGGTCAACGTCGGCAAGCGGCGAAACCGGGCGTTCGAGGCGGTTGACCTCTTCGATCGTTTCATTGACTTCGAGCGCGCGCTCGCGACGCCCGGGGAAGTGCATCGATCTCCGGCCCTCCTCCACGACGGTGCGCCGTAGCTCGCGGGAGGTCAACGCCCGCACCAGAAGCGTCACGCTCATGGGTCAGGGATGCCCAATAGATTTCCGCAGCGGCAGTCAAGGCTTCTTGCGCAGAACCTTCACCAACGCAACAACAAATGAGACAGGAACAATCACCAGCAGCGCAATCCACAGGATGATGTAGGAGTCAAGGCCTACCCCATATGGATTCAGAATCCAATCAACCATGCATCACCCCCCAACGGCCACGACATGCCCACAGTCATCACTCCCCCCAACTCATCGGTCCGCCAACCTCAGTGCACGCCGCCATCACGTCAGTCATGGCAATCTCGACCGCAGCCTTCGACGTCGTGCTCAGCACACCTGGTGGCGCCATTTCGCCGGATGTGGCCAAGACTGTGATCGTGGCCGCCTCGGACCCATCAGGTTCCGACCTCATGCTGCATCGGCCTTGGCCTGCACGCAGAAATCGATGTACGACTTGGCGAACTTCTCTGTCTCCGGTGTGATGACCCGGTGTTTCACGCAGTCAAGCCAACCGAGCCCGACTTGGTCCGCCTTCGGAGCAGTCGCAGCCCCCTGAATCGTGACATTGACCTGACCCTCCTTGCATCGTCCGGGTTTCAAAATGACAGGCGTCGCAGGGACCCTCGCCCACTTGCCTCCCCTGACTTCGTACAGAGCGATCCTGCCTAACGTCTTCGGTTCGGCCAATTGCCCGTCAAATGAACAGACATCGAACTCCCACTCGAGGGTCCCCGGGAAACTCCCATCGGGGATCGAGCCCTGTTTGTAGTCCACTTGCGTTGCGTACGTTGGTGGCACCGCGGCGGCACCTGCCTCGGCCGAGGCTTCTGGGTTGCTGCCTAGCGACGATGCCGGAGCAGGCACGGGCACGGGCACGGGCACGGGCGCCGCATCCTGGGAGGAATCCGTCGCGGATCGGTAACCGACGATCGCGAGGAGGCCAAGAGCCACGATGACGACGCCTGCCACAGTGCCCACGACCAAAACGTTCCGTTTCGATCGCAGGTTTGCCATCGCATGGGGGGCATCAGACCGGTCGACCGTCATTGCGACCGGGACTGCAGGGTTCGTCGTCACCTGTGTCGACGACGCAACGGAGGCGTCAGTGCCCAAGACCTCGGCGTGGTCGTCGCGCAATTCCTCGGGAGGTTGCGCGCCGTCGACTTTCGCCCCGTCAGGCTCGACCTTCAAGGTGCTGTCAGTGAACTGGAGAGCTTCGTCCGGTACCTCGCCGATCCTGTCGAGATTGCCAGACCTGAAGGAGCTCGCCTTCGCGGTGAGTGCGGAGATGAGTCGCAGTTGCTCATACGACGCGCCTTCGGCATTGGGTGCCGACCGGACGATCCGGTCGACAACTTCTGCAGTGGGGGTGCCGAATGGTCCCCACGGGGGTCGGCCGGTGGCCGCAAACGAAAGGGTGCTCCCTGCTGAGAAAAGGTCCGAAGCTGCAGTTGCCTCAGATCCCTCGATCTGTTCGGGGGAAAGCCACATCAGCGTTCGGGTGAAGAGCCCTGACGCCGGCAATCCCGCATTCCATGCCACCTGCGCGATCCCTAGGCCAGTCATTCGAGGAAGGTCACCGGCGTACACGACGCTCGCTGGAGTCACTTCGCGGTGCACGAGACCGGCACCATGGACTTCCTTGAGCGATCCGATCAGGCAGTCAGCCAGGACGAGCCACCGGGCCTCAGGCAGTGGCCCGCGTGTGGCCACGAGGTCGCTGAGGACGGTGCCAGGGACGTACTCCATCGCCATCCACGCCTGCTCGTCGCCGATACTCGAACCCTGCACCGATGGCAGGCGCCCACCGCCCAGAGCAGCGACGCGCTCAACCTCCGCTTGGAAGGAATCCTCCATCAAGTGAGACGTCGGTGTGTCAAGCCTCAGCACCTGCAACTCAGCGCTCAGCAAGCCTTTTGTGGCCATGTAGGCAGCGATCGATCCTCCTGACCAGAGCCTGCCCACGAGTCGCCATCCGTCGATGGTCTCAGGATCGCCCACTTGCAGCGGTTCCATGCATTCCTCCTGTTTCGCAGGCTGAGCAACTTCGCGCTGACCATCTGCGCGCTGAGCCCAAGGTTGTCGGAGCCAGTCATGCGTTACGCAGAGATTCTCAGCTTCCGCCGCCTGGGATGAACGCCGGACCTGTGTTCAGCGTCCCGCACGTCGGGCAAGGTCCCGCCATCGATGGCCGTTCGAAGCCGCAGTTTCCGCAATCTCGCTCCGGTACGTAGTCCGGTCCCAACAGCGGCCCCCGAGGCAGGTCTAGATTTCCTTGACGTGACGCCTCGGCAACGAGAAGTGCTGCATGACGTGCAAGGGGGTCGAATGCAGCGAGGAGTTCGGAAGCAATAGGAATCCACACGCCGCCGAGGTCGCGCGAGCGGAACCAGGAGGCACCATCAAAATAGACCGGGCCGTCATCCGAAGAGTAGGCACCTCGAGCCGGTACATCGGGAAACGCGTCATTGGCGCGCACTTCAACTGACGCAAGCGCCCCGTCGACCTGCTGAAGCTGAAGGGCAGGCTGCTCAGATCGAGACTGCTCTGGCCATGTCTGACCGCATGTCGGGCATAGCCGTGGCACGGACTGGAACTTGGTGCCGCAACCGGAGCAGAAGATGTCTCCGTGCACTCGCGGCTGTCCGCACGCGCTGCAGTAGCCGCTCACGGCGTGACCACCGTCGCGCCCTGCTGGATCAGTGCATTTTGGGGAATCTTCAACTCGAGGCCTGGCTCAAGCACGGTGATCGCTGGGTTTGCGTCCTGCAATTCCCGAAAGCGGCTTCCCTCGCCATACTGACGTTGGGCGATTCTCCACCAGCTATCACCGTCTCGAACGATGTACGCGACCACCACCGAGACTGGGTCACCCGACTGCAGCACCAGTCCCGGCACCGCAGCAGGAACCTCGGCGCTGGGTGCCTGCAGTGCCGGTGCCTGCGCTTCGGCAGATGCCAGAAGTCCCTGCAGCTGTGAAACCTGCGCGTCGACAGCAGCCAACTCGCCGGTGGCAACCGACCGTCCGGCATCCTGGCCCTGCATACTGCCGACGAACCACGCCCCCGAACCGACGAGGACTGCTGTCACTGCCACGGCGACCACCGGGGCCTTCCATGACACGCGGCCGGATCGAGCCGATCCAGCTCGGACAGCCGCGACGGCTTGAGTTCGCTCGACTCCAGGTGACGCCGCTGCTGGACGGGCAGTGGCGCCCCCGCCAATCTGTGTCGCAACATCGTCGTGGGCAACGAAGTACCCGAACTCCCCGATCAGCGGATCCACCACCATTGCGATCTGCCCCTGCGAGCCGAAGAAGTTCTGCTGAATGAACACGTCGTAGTCGGAAAGAAACAAGCCGAATCCAGGGTGCGTGTGGTACCAGCCGACGATCGAAAGACCCGGGTAGTCGGAGTCCATGACCTCAAGGATTTCGGCCCATGCCTCGTGCGTGATCGTCAAGTGAGTCTGGTTCGACTCCGCTGTCAGTGCCGGCTTGGCCGACACGATCTCGGTATCGTCGCCTCGGATTCGACCTAGGAGAAACCCCCCAACCTCGACATCAATGCGGCTGAAGGCATGGTCCTCGACGATGCCTTGCGCCGACGGCGATAGGCGCACTAATCCGCTTGAAATATCAGTCATGACCGACCCTCCAAGATCACATGGACGTATTCGTCACCAACGCGCAACGAAATTGCTTCACGTCTGGGCCACAGCCACCTATCCCATGCGACTGAACTCAGGTCATCCGTCGTGTCGATCGAGGTTCGGCTCTCCATCCGGAGCGCGGATGCGCAGGACACGCAACGACCGGCGCCAAGACTCAGGAGCGGACGCAGGCCGATGACCTGCTCGCCTCCCCCGCACTTGGCGCACGGCTCCACTGTGATCACGTCGTCCGGAAAATAGACGGCATCGACCGGGCAGTTCCGTGCCAGCGCAACCTGAGTGATGACGTCCTGCAGCGATGCGTACTCGGCTGGTGCCGAGACCCACGTCTCCACCAACTCGTGCGACATGCAGTCCTGGTCCTCCGTGTACTCGACGACCGAGGTCATCATCGTCTCGCCATCGAGTCTCCACACCTTTCCGGTGAGTGCTAGCAGGTCCAATCGGCCGACGATCATCTTGATGGCCTCCTGCACCTCAAGTCCGGCCACCACAGATGCCGTCGTCGCGTTTGTCGGTGTCTTGCCTGACGCAAGTTCCTCTGGCGAGAGCAGCGCACACGAGCGGCGATGGCTGATCAGCGCCCGGTCCTTCTCACCCAGCGTGCAGTCGTAGCAAGCGCCCTCCGGTCCGAAGACGCGAACTATGCCCTGCAGCCCTTCAATCGCCCCGTCAATCCAGTGCATACCCATGCGTCGGCATGAAGCGTTCAGCCACAGACGGGCCTCTCTGCTGTCAAGGCCAGCAATGACGACGTCGTATTGGAGGAGCCACGCGGCGCCGAGTTGCTGCACTGGGCAGACGTAGGCGGCCAGCCTGACCTCAGGGTTGATCTCCGCAGCGGCATGCGCGAGAGCCTCGGCTTTCGGCCGGCCGCGGTCACTATCCCGGAACAATGCGCACCGCGCAAGATTCGATCCTTCGATGGAATCCATATCGACGATGTCGATCTGACCCACTCCGACAAGGGCGAGGTTCTTCACGATCTCGTTTCCAAGGGCTCCTGCACCGACAACGAGCACTCGGGCCGCCCTGAGCTTCGACTGATCCCACCAGGAAATGCGTTCCTGCCGGTCGTAGCGGCTCTCAATCAGGTCAAGCATCGGAGCCCGCCTGCTGTGATTTCAGGTACGAGCCGGAGTGTGTCGTTGTCCGAAACCATCGCGTCGGCGAGCGACTGACTGTCTAGGAGCTGCTTCGACGTTTGGAGGTGGTGGAACTTATACGACATCGGCTGACCGTCAGGTGCCGTCAATGGAAGGTTCAGCAGTTCAACGAGTTTCGCGATGATGCGTACCGATGGAACGTTGGCCGGGACCGTTGCCTCCTGCTTGCGCGCCCCCGTTGCATCCGTGATCACGACGTTCAGTTCAGACATTCCTGTACTCCTCATCCATTCTGATAACTATTCGACCCGGCTGCCTTCGCATCCGGCGACGACTTGTGATGCCGATCGAGATCAGCACTACGGTCCCAGCGGCTAGAAGGGCGATCGGCGCCCACATGGCCAAAGGCCAGGCGCCAGACGTTGGCTGGCCAAAGTCGGTCGCGCTCGACGAGCCCTGATCCCCCGACTCCCTCCATGTCGCGATGACGCTGCTGACCACCGCTGATGGAACGGCGAAGGCATGACCACCAAAGGTTCCCTGCTTCACGACCAGCCCGCGAACTGCGCCTGCCTCATCGATGAGCGGCCCGCCGGAGCTTCCCGGATCCACCGGGGCATCGGACTCGATGAGTCCACCTTCAACTCTGGTGACCGAGCCCCGCGACGCGACAAGTTCGCCGATCGGGCTGCCTATGGCGTAGACCGTCACTCCCGGCAACGGGAGGTCTCGAGCCAGCGACAGTACGGGTAGATCCGGCAACCCCGTTAGGCGAATGAGCGCCACGTCACGTTGCACGTCGACGAACACAACTTCGCCCTCGAGTTGTCGGGCACTCGGCGCCGCTGTCGACAATCGCACACCATTCGAGTCTTGAACCACATGGGCAGCCGTCGCGATCAGATCTGGCTCAACGAGGAACCCGGCTCCCACTGCCCCCGTAGACGTCTCGACGACGAAGCAGCTGTCGAGGACGTCGAATGGCGATGCTGCTGGAGCCAGACCGAAGGCCAGGGCCGCCACGCCGAGGCCGAGCGTGATCAGGCTCAATTCTTCAAAGCTCCGGGGACAGTGTTGTCGGAGGATTTCTCACGGAAGCGCAGCTGCGTCGATCCGATGGTCACCACATCGGAATCGCTCAGCATGCTGAACTGGACTGGAATCCCATTCACCGCAAGCGCATTCACCCCCGGCAAACCTTCAACCTGGCAGGCATTGCCTCGTACCCTCAAAACGGCGGCAACAGGGGCGATGCCGGCGTCCTTGATCAAGGTGATGTCTGCACTTGGCGATGAACCCAAGGTGACCTCCTGCTTGAACAGGATGAATTGCTTGCCAGCCAATCCTCCGGAAACGATTTCTATCCAACGGCTCTTGCCGGCCTGCTCGATGAGGCCAGTTGCCAAGCCGATCAGGGTGCCAAGAAGAACGATTCCGACAATCTGGGCCAACAACAGGGTCGAATCCGATGTAGCAATGAAGTCGAAGAGAAAGCCTCCGAGGAAGCCTCCTATCGCGCCGCCCAGGGCCGCCAGACCGAGCCGCTTCCATGATCGCGAGGCGGCACCGGCGGCGATACCGGCGCTGACCCCGACGAGCATCCAAGCGAAGCCTCGAATGGGGTGAATCCTCAAGGACACATAAGACTCGGCTTGCGATTCGGATAGTTCGCCGGTCGTGACCTTGTCGACGGCCGAGTTGTAGAGCCAGTCGATCGAAGCCGAGTAGAAGATGTGGGCGACCAGCCCCATGACGATCGCAGCCCCGATCGCAGCGGGCACGGCGATGGCAGCGACCGAGCCGAACTTGGCCCAGCTCTTGTTCATCACCACATCCGCAAGCGATACGCCGGCGCCGATGAAAACGGCAAGCATGAAGGTAAAGCTCATGTTGCTAAGAAATGAGTTCTCGTAAAGGGCATCGCCGACACCCGGTACCGCGTCGAGCAGCTTGATAGCAAGGAAGGCGAGCAGTCCGCCCGCAGCACCCCCGATAGTGAGGGTAAGGATGGCCACGCCAGCGCCCGACTTGCGTGCGGGGGCGTCACCGACGGTCCGGACGAGTGCGACCTTCTGTGCCTGGGACATTTCCTCGACCCGGCGACTCACCTCCGGAGTGCTGACATCATCCTCCGTGATTCGGATACGTTGGCTTGGCTGGTCCTGATCGCTCATGCGGTTCCCCCCTCGTTTTCAGAAACGACGGACACCGAGCCCATCGTCACGTTCACTGACTGTCCGAATGATCCGATCTCGACGTTGCCGATCGGCAGGCTCGCGGCATGCGTATTCGCCCACTCGGCCGCCACCGCGTTGAGGGGGCTTCGAATGTTGTACTTCTTGTACTGAAGCATGTCTCCAATGCTCGCGACGATGTCTGCAAGTGTCTGCCCGGGAGCCCAGAAGTCAGCGATGCAGACATAGGCCCCGAAATTCGGATGGAACACCTGGTCGATGGTCTCGGCATAGGGCTTGCCTCGCGGGTAGTCCGCCGGAAGGGTGAGAGTGACAACCGTCATGTTGCTGCGGACGGGCGAATTCGAGCCGTCAAGGCGGAGGGACTGGACGCGGTAGATCAACTGGTACTTCTCAGGGGGCATGGGCCCGATCGGGGTGATCGTGATGTTGGGATCACCGTCGAATCGGGCACGGAGCTCGCGGTAGTCCGCTTCGAGCCTTCGGATTCGTGGGTTCATCTCAGGACGCACCTCTCGGGCCAGCCGGGCACGCGAACTGCGCGCATCCACCATTGGCGTACCAGCAGTCGCGATGATGCAGAGCCTGGCAATGCCAGCAACGTGGAGCACGTTCAGCATGAGCGGTCGCAAGGCAGTAGCAGCAATTCATCGGTGCACCTCTTGCCCGCTCGTCAGTCCCCGAGAGTCGCCTGAAACAGCCACGAGTTTCCCTTCAGTTCCGAGGCCGAGAGCACGACGATCGAGCCGGGTACGTCGAGGTAGCCAAGCCCGATCGAGCAGCCGTCGGTTCCATAGATCGTCATCGTGATGTTTACGGCCGGCATCGGGGCGCTGAAACCAGTCCCGAATTCGGGCACCGGCCGGGCAAGGCCGAGGGATTCCTGCGCAGCAACGGGCGCGGTCGCGGCAACAGCAAGTCCGCATACGACGCAAAATTTTGCATCGGGTGCGTTCGCGTGACCACTCATGCAAATAGCCATGACGTCCGCTAGCCCCCTGCGGAAGCGAGAATAATGAGCGACCAGGCGACGATGCCCACGATGCCGAGTATGAGACCAGCGACCGCAACGCCCTTGTTGTTGGCCCGCCCAGCGTTCGCTCGACTGATCCCGATCGATCCAAAGATGACAGCGAGCACTCCGAAGATGCATCCGAACAACAACAGCCCAAGGATCCCGAGGATCAGTGCCGCCGTTCCCATTCCGTTCTGGGGCCGCTGCAACGACGGATACTGCCCATATCCGACAGCGGGCGGTAGCGCCGGCCACGAAGCCGTGGGGGTCTGCGGTGTTGTCCACGGAGTGGGGGTCTGCGGTGTTGTCCACTGAGTGGGAGGCACCGTAGCCGGTGGCCAAGGAGCCGGTGCACCCGGTGGGGCAGCGGCCATGGCGAGCCCGCACGAGGCGCAGAATGCTGCCCCCTCGACGTTCTGGTGTCCCGCAGAGCAGTTCATGTCGCCCCCGCCTAATCCACTAGTTGAAAATCTTGCGCACGAGCCTCGTCGCCCGTAACCCATCCAAGATTGTTGTTCTCCGGTTCGTCGATACTCAGGTTCACCCGGTACTTGGCCCTGTTCTCAGGCACCCCTTCGAACGTCGCATGCGCGTTGCAAGGGAAGTACGCTCCATTGGACGGATCCTCAGTCCAGCCTGCTGACGTCATGCTACTGAGCCTGACGTTGTTCTCGTCGACCACGACAGAATCATCATAGGTAGCCGAGAACAGGATGATGTAGGTCGAACATTCGAGATCAAGATCCAGATCCAAGAGCCCGTCGGAAACGTCCTCTGTGACGGTCATGGTCACCAGTCGTGGACCCTGAGACACCACAATCGCCAGTGAACTGCCCTTTGTGGCTCCCTCGCCTGCCGAAGGTTGCTGGGACATAACAAGCCCGTCGGCTACGGTATTCGAATACTCCGACGTGACAACGATGTCCCCGAGGGATGCGCTCACGGCTGCGGCTTCGGCATCCTTGCCATTCATACCCGAAACGTTCGGGACCGTCGTACTGTTCAAGGCTGAACGCACCGGGAACCATGCGACAAGGGCGATTAGGACGAGAATCCCAAGTCCCATCAGTACCGCGATGCGAGTCGCAGGTTTCCGTCGTGGTGGGGGCAGTGGACTTTCGAGGGAGCCAGTGCCGGTCTGCACTTCGGCACGCCCACCACTGAGCGCCTGACCGCAGATTGAACAGAAGGACGCCCCAGCCACATTCGCGTGACCGAGAACGCACATCTTCCCCGTACTCACTTTTTTGACTCCCCCGAGATTCCTGTCCCTTTACCAGAGACGCATTCATCGTAGCGGATCTCAACTCAGCGACTGAGACGGCTTCTCTGGTGGTGCCGGCGCCGCAGGAGCGGATGGCATGCGAGTTGCGGTTGAGGAAGCCGGCAACCCTGGGCCCTTCTTGTTGAATGCCTGCACCGAAAACGTGAACGTGACACCGTCAGCCAGCCCGGTTACCCGGCATGTTGTCTTCGTCGTAGTGCACGAGCGACCACCCGGGCTCGCCATCACTAGGTACTTACTGACGACGAGACCCCCGGTCGAAGCGGGCGACTGCCACGCAACATTGGCACTTCCTCGTACGACACTGACCTTCACGGTTCTGGGCTTTCCCGGACCTGCGATGAGCCGCGCCACCGCGGAAGGCTCAGACGCCGGTCCCCATCCCACCTCGTTTCGGGCCGCAACAGTGAACGTATAGTCCTGCCCGTTCGTTAACCCCTCGATAGTGCACGAGATGCCGCCGGCGGAGATGCAGTTTGCCCCTCCTGGGCTGGCAGTGGCCACGTACTCGACGACTGTCACGCCTCCCGTCGAGGCCGGCCCAACCCACGTCACGTCAACACGCCCGCGCTCGCCGAGGTATCCGACAACGCCCGAGGGCGCCCCCGGCAATCCTTTCGGTAAAACTGAGGGGGATCGCGCGCCCGCACTCGTGCCAAAACTGGTGCTGGCAGTCACCACGAATGAGTAACTCGTTCCGTTTACCAACCCCTGGAATTCACACGCAAGGCCAGACGTGTTGCACTCGACTGCGGCAGGTTCGCTCACCACACGATAGTTGAAGGGACCGACAGCCTTGGCCGCATTGGCCGGTGGAGTCCAGGAGACTGAGGCTGTCGTGTCCCCCGCCGCTGCGGCCACTGATGCTGGTGCGGTAGGCACGGAGCAGCAAGGCCTCCAAGGGCCCTGGCTCCACACATTCGAAGTCCCGTACATGTTGTTCGTCGCGGTAATCTGAATGAAGTGATCGACTCCATTGACAAGATTTCGAAGGGTGCACGTCGTGGTCTGCGTCTCGCAGGATGCCACGACCGAATTCACGCCCGGGACGTTTGCCTGGACCTTGTAACTCACGATCGAATATGAAGTTCCGTACGAACTAGTTCCGGGATTCGCCGGTGCCCAGGAGACGGTCAACGTTCCATCTCCCGTGGATCCCTGCACCTGCGACACGGGCCCGGGGTCGTAGATGCTGGCGCCCGAGGCTGCTGGCGACCCGACAAACAGCGTGAAGCACGCCGCTCCGACGATGAATGGGAAGATGCTGCGGACAATCGTTGCTGAATTCATTGAAATCCCCGTTTGGTCATGCATGCCGTATAGGAACGATAGCGCTGACCTCCTTCAGCACCATGGCGCGTAGATGAAACCTCCCTGTCCTTCCCGGCCCTCGTGTACCACTGCGTGCTCTTGCCCTCAGAGTCCCGGCGATCCAGATTGACGCGGTATTCGGTTTCAGTGGTTGAGGTGTCCGGGAACAGCCCGGTGATGAAACCCGGGGGGTAGATGCCGTTGCCGTGCCCTCGTCATTCGCGAATGCAGGCGCAGACGGGTCGCACGACCCAGAAGCGTCCGACGCGGATGCGCGTCGGTACGCACTGCCACTTCTTACCCGTTGGGCAGTTGCCGCTCGGTCGCGCGCACGGAGCGCTTGTCGACAGTTGAATCCCGGAAGCAGAGGCTGCATTCGCGCTCGGACTACCCACGATCCCCGTACCCACTATAAGGAAAAACGCGATGACGCCCACCGTCGATCGTCGTGCAATTGCCGTTCTCAAGTGTTGCGTGTTCATGAATAGGCCCCCGTCCATGGAAAACTGTTGTCCGCTGTCAGCGACATTCAGTGCTGAGACCATAGCGCGCCGTGCTTACTGAGGTGCCCAACTGCGTCTCTGAGTAGAGACTCGGTCGTTGTCCATTCGACTCACGCGCGTGTGCTGCTCGTGTGGCGAGCGATGTAGCCGACAGCGGGTCGATCAGGTGGAGTTCGCCGGCACCGACTGACTCGAACGCCACCGCGCCTGCACCCACGTGCCGACCACGCCGCTGCGGACGCCCGATCGCACGAGGCCTCTCCCGCAGCGACATTGCGTCGACGCTTACAACCGTGACAACCGTTGATGCCCGTCCAGAAACGGTCTCAGAAAAACATGGCGACAACCATCCGTTCGCCACTGAATCAATTCATCATGATCCGAAGTGTGTAGATGTCCTCCGGTGCAACGCGAAGAAAGCTTCCGAGCGAGACGGGGACGAGAGATCCCTGTCGTCGTCACTCCAAGCGGCTGCCCACGGACACTAGAGCGACCTCTATCCTCGGGAGCTACTCGATTCAACTAATTCGGTTCTTCGCACTTAACCTGAATACACAGATGGGAGACGTGTTGCGGCTCTGATTGTCGTTTCGGGCTCGGTTGCGGTCTGAGGCGTGGTTGATCTCCGCAGGACGGTTCTTCCGGGGGGGGTTCCACGTGTTGTCGGGTTGGCCGGGGTTCCTGCCATGGCTGCCGCCGGCGATGGTGCCCGCGCCCCAGCCGTGCGTTGAATGCGATGACGGCGAGGACGAGCCAGGCGCAGTTCGCGTTGAACCTGCCGGAGGGCAGGTGGGCGAGGGCGGAGCCCTTGAGGCGTCGAAGACCTGCTCGATGATGGCGTGGCCGCGATGGGTCCTGTCCGCGGCCACGGTGTCCATGACATCGGTGGGGACGGTGGTGAAGAACGCAGGGAACCGCGAGACAAGGACAGTCGGGCGGCCGAAGTACCTGGGGTCGGCGCGGACCGCCTCGGCGACAAGTCGCGCACTCGGCTCGACGCGCTGTTCGCGACCGACGACCCGACCGGTGAGATCGCCGCCGCATGGCAGTGCAAGGACACAGGGCCGGGGCCGCGTCAACCGCCAGCACCCGAACACCCCGCTTAAGTGCGAAGAACCGCTTTACCAAGTCTCAGTCGACCTATGGAGTGAACGCGGTCGGCCTGTGATCGCTCAACAGGCCGGGTCCGGCTCCTCAACTGTGCTGGATCGGTGAGCGAACCCGCACTTGGGCGCCGCAAGTCTCCGGACAAGGCACGGGCGAACGCAACTCAGGTTCCGTTCAATGGCTGACACAATGAAATGGTGACGGCACCGCAGACCGAACAGGCTGCTGATGGCGGCGTGTCAAGCCGCCCGCGGGCCTCGCCTTCGCGGTGGGCCAGCGCTTCGAGATGGACGCAGCACCGCAGTCTCCGACGGCAGCAGAGGTTGGCGGGTGGTCCGTGCTCATCTCGCAGGAGCGGCCGCCCGGCGAGATCATCGTCCTCGCGCTCATCGCCATGGCAGCGCTCGGCCGCCAGACAAGACCCCCCGACCGCGTCATCGTCATCGCAGACAACTGCACCGACGCCACGGTCACCATCGCCCGCGACATGGGACATGAGGCATTCGAGACCCACGAGAATGCCTACAAGAAGGGCGGCGCCCTCAATCAAGCCCTCCGACTGATCCTGCCCTTGACCGATGCCTTCGATGTCGCGCTCGTCATGGACGCAGACACCAGCCTTGGCCCCCGCTTCATCGAGGTGTCGGCAGCGAACCTCGAGCGCGATCCAGAGCTCGCCGCCGTAGGCGGGGTGTTCTTCGGCGAGCCGGGCCATGGCCTCATCGGGCAGTTTCAGCGCAATGAGTACGCCCGCTACAGCCTCCAGATTCGAGCCCGTCGCGGCAGGGTGTTCGTGCTTACGGGCACTGCCACGATGTTTCGCGCGAGTGCGCTCATGGACGTTGCGGGGGCCCGCGGGGTTGAACATTCTGAACGTATTCTGAATACTGGCATCATGCGCACCGACATCGTCCATCGCAGCGTCCAGTCTTCTGAGCTGTCCCGGAATCCTGCTGCCGTCTTCGCTGCCGCCGAGGAAGGGCCGATCAACATCACCCGTCGCGACGGTGAGGATTTCGTGCTTTCCCTGGCCAGTGCCGTGGCACAGGAACGTCGGGCGGTGCAGATTGCGGCAGACCTCATGTGGGCATGCCTTGACACCTACGGAGCTCCGCTTGCGGAGCGATTACGGCAGCCATTTCCGTGGATCGAGTTCTTGACTCCGGAGGCGCGCGATCAGTTCGCCGAGGAGATTATTTCCGTGACGAGGGCATGCGGTGCGATCGCAGAATTCACTCGTGTCCTCGTGGTCTTCGATGCGTGGCGGTCGTCAGCCCAGGCGATTGCGCGTGGTACATTCCCGACGGTGACCTGCACTGGCTGGCAGAGCCGGTCGATGTTCCCGACCCACGCCTGAAGTGAGCAAGCGCGCACAGGGAGTGAACCGTCCGCTCAAGAAGTCGGAGTACGAGATCCGCTTCGCAACACGGGAGGCCCAGAAGGGCTGGAC
>CAMAWO010000067.1 GCA_945861925.1 Bifidobacterium breve
ACGGACCTAGGGGGGAGCGGACACCCCTTGACATGCCCCTCCCTGGCGCCTTCAACCGGGCAAACACGCTCTGCGCCTTCGTCATGCTTCGCCAACTTGGCATCGAGGGTTCCGTGGCCGCAGTCGGCCTCTCGCAGGTGCATGTCCCGGGAAGGATGGAGTGGATCAGGCGGGGCGGACCGGTGACCGCGATCGTCGACTACGCACATTCACCCGACGCCATCGAGGCCGCGATCGTGACTGTCCGCCAGGACACGACCGGTCGAGTCATCGCCGTGATCGGTGCGGGCGGCGACCGCGACCGGGCAAAGCGGCCGATGATGGGTGAGCGCGCTGCACTTCACGCACACGTGGTCATCGTCACCGACGACAATCCACGCTCCGAGGATCCGGCAACGATTCGGGCCGCGGTCATGCAAGGCGCCTTGGATTCCGGCTCCCAGGCAGAAGTGGAGGAGGTCGCCGACCGGCGACTTGCGATTAGACGTGCCGTGACACTCGCTCAACCCGGCGACATCGTGCTCGTGCTCGGCAAGGGGCATGAGCAGGGGCAGGAGATCGCAGGGACCATGCTGCCGTTCGACGACCGTGACGAGGTTCGACAGGCTCTGGGGATGTCGGATGGTGATCAATGATTCCCTTGACCGTACGGGAGATCGCTGACGCCGTTGGCGGTGTCTGTCATGAGGTTGATGCCGCGACCTGGGTGACCGATGTCGTCGTCGATTCGCGTGAGGCCGTGCCGGGTGCGATGTTTGTGGCGATTGCTGGTGAGCGGGCCGATGGACATGCCTTTGCTGAGGAGGCGCGCGAGCGTGGGGCCTGCGTGACACTTTCTGGCCGGGTGATTGACGGCCCATGCCTCGTCGTCGACGATCCGGTCCTCGCACTCGGTCGGCTGGCCCGCTGGGTTCGCACACACCGGCTGACGTGCAAGGTTGTGGCAATCACCGGCTCGAGCGGCAAGACGAGTACCAAGGATCTCGTCGCCCAGGTACTGGGCCGCAGTGGCCGGACCGTTGCCGCAGCGGGCTCCTTCAACACCGAGGTCGGAGTGCCGCTCACCATCTTGCGGGCCGACGAGACGACCGAGTACCTCGTGCTCGAGATGGGGATGAGGGGTGAGGGTCATATCCGCTACCTCTGCGAGCTCGCCGCTCCATCCGTGGGCGTCCTCATCAATATAGGCTCGGCCCATCTGGGCATGCTCGGGTCGGTCGGGGCAATCGCGCGGGCCAAGGGAGAAATCCTCGAAGGGCTGCCAAGGGATGGGGTTGCGATCGTCAATGGGGACGATGCGGCCGTGATAGACCAGACCCGCCGCACCATGGCCACCGTCATCACGTTCGGAACTGGCCCCTCCTGCGACGTCCGCGCAACCGACCTTCGACTCGATGACCGCGCCTGCCCGGCATTCACCCTCCACCACGGTGACAGGGCTGTCCCGGTCGCACTGCTTCTGCACGGCGAGCACTCGGTGCACAACGCGCTGGCCGCGGCTGCGGTGGGCGTCACCCTTGAGGTGCCGATCGAGGAGATTGCCTCGGCACTTGGCGCATCGACGCCCCAGAGCAAGTGGCGCATGGAGGTGCGTGAGTCCGAAGAGGGCTGGATCATCGTGAATGACGCCTACAACGCGAACCCCGATTCGATGCGCGCGGCCCTGGAGGTCCTTGCCTCGATGTCGGCAGGTCATCGCAGCTGGGCTGTTCTCGGCGAGATGAAGGAGCTCGGCGGGACCGGGGAGGCGGAGCACGAGGCAATCGGCCGGCTGGTCTGCGATCTGGGAATCACCAGGTTGGTGGGCATCGGCGAGGGCGCACGTCCCATGGAGCGGGCGTGTAAGGCCGAGGGCTCGGCGCTCACGGAGGCGACGTGGGTCGCGACCCCCGATGAGGCGATCGCCCTGCTTCGCAGTGAGCTCAACCCCGGTGATGTGGTGCTCGTCAAGGCGTCGCGGAGTATCGGACTCGAACGGCTAGCAGCGGCCCTCATGTCGAAGGGCCGGTTGTGAGACTCATCGTCATGGCGGCGGCCATTGCAACCATCGTGTCCCTCGTCGGCACGCCACTCCTCATCAGGCTGCTCGCACGCCGTGGTTATGCGCAGGCGATTCGAGTGTCAGTTGAGGGTGAGCTGTACCCCGCCCACGAGGGTAAACGCGGGACGCCCTCAATGGGCGGCGCGGCGATCATCGCGGCAGTCATCGCCGGCTACGTCCTCACCCATCTCCTTGCCTGGCGACCGATGACCCCCTCGGGTCTCCTCGTCATTTTCCTCATGGTGGGCCTCGGGCTCGTCGGCTTCGCAGACGACTACCTGAAAATCTTCAAGCAGCGGAGTACCGGTCTCCGGGCTCGCACGAAGCTCATCGGTCAGGCCGTGGTGGCATTGAGCTTCGCCTGGCTGTCGCTGCACTTCACCGATGGGGGCCCCACGCCTGCGTCCATGGCAGTCTCGTTCGTCCGCGATACCTCGCTCGTCCTTCCCGTTGCACTCTTCCTCCTGTGGGTGTGGTTCCTCGTGACCGCGACCACGAATGGCGTGAACCTCACCGACGGACTCGACGGACTTGCGATCGGTGCCTCGATCATGACCTTCCTGTCGTATGTGCTCATCTGCATTTGGCAATACGGCCAGAACTGCTCATTCCTCGACGTCGATCCAGCGACCTGTTACTCCACGGTGAATCCGCTCGACCTAGCGATCGTGGCAGCGGCCACTGCCGGGGCGAGCTTTGGATTCCTGTGGTGGAACACCGCGCCGGCTCGGATCTTTATGGGCGATACCGGGTCTTTGGCGCTCGGCGGGGGCATTGCTGGCCTCGCCATCCTGAGCCGAACCGAGCTTCTTCTCCCGATGCTTGCCGGCTTGTTCCTCATCACCTCCCTGTCGGTGATCGGCCAGGTCGGATCATTCAAGCTCACCGGCCGCCGAATCCTGCGAATGGCGCCGCTGCATCACCACTTCGAGATGCTCGGTTGGGCTGAGATACAGATTGTCGTGCGCTTTTGGATCATCCAGGGCCTGTGTATTGGGGCGGGGCTCACGGTGTTCTACGCCGAGTGGGTCCGCGCGTGATCGAGTCGCTGCATCGAACGTCAGACTGGAGCGCCGTCAACGCGGTGGTCGCGGGGATTGGTGTTGCCGGCTTTGCCTGCGCCGACGCACTCGCGCAACTTGGCGCTCGAGTGGTCCTCATCGACTCGGGGGACTCGCCCGCGCTGCGTGAGCGCGCAGAGATCCTTGACGTGATCGGCGTCGATGTCCGCCTCGGGTTCACCGGCGGGCTCCCCGAGTGCGACGTCCTCATCGTGTCACCGGGCCTGCCGCCCACGAGCCCGATCATCGGACAGGCACGTGATCAAGGGGTGCCCGTCTGGGGTGAGCTTGAGCTGGCCTGGCGGCTGCGTCCGGCCGTCTCACCGGCGCCATGGCTCGTCGTGACTGGGACGAACGGCAAGACCACAACCACCCTCATGCTGGAATCCATGCTTCGCGCCGCTGGGCTGCGCACGTGCTCCGCAGGGAACATCGGGATGTCCCTCGTCGGTGTCGTCATGCATGACGAGGTCGATGTGATCGCCGTCGAGGTGGGCGCGCCCCAACTGCCGTTCGTCACCTCGATGAGCCCACTGGCGTCGGTGTGCCTCAACATTGCGGATGATCACCTTGACCACTTCGGGACCCTTGGGGCCTATGTCGCGGCGAAGGCCCGAATCTATGAGCAGACTCAGGTGGCAGCCATCTACAACGTCGAGGACGAGCGCACTCGAGCGATGGTGGAGGGCGCTGATGTTATCGAGGGATGCCGCGCAATCGGCTTCACGCTGGGCGCGCCGGGCCTCTCGATGCTCGGGATCGTGGAGAACCTGCTCATCGACCGGGCCTTCGTTCCCGACCGTGCCTCCTCGGCACAGGAGCTGGCAAGTATCGAGGATGTCAGGCCGCCAGCGCCCCACAATGTCGCGAACGCTCTGGCAGCGGCAGCGCTGGCACGTGCCTACGGCGTGAGCGCGGTTGCGATCCGTGAGGGACTTCGGGCCTTCGTTCCTGCGTCTCATCGGATCGCTCACGTCGCAACGATTGACGGGGTGTCATTCGTCGATGACTCAAAGGCGACAAACGCACACGCCGCACTCACCTCGATGAAGGCGTTTCCGAACGTCATTTGGATCGCAGGGGGAATGGCGAAGGGTCAGAACTTCGACGAGTTGGTCCAGACGGTGGGGGATCGGCTCCGCGGAGTCGTGCTCCTCGGGGTCGATAGGGAGTTGATTGCTCAAGCCCTCCGGCGGCACGCACCGTCCGTGCCGACAACAGTGATCAGTTCAGGTGATCCGAGCGCGATGGTGGACGCTGTGGCCGCTGCGATGGCTCTGGCACTTCCCGGCGACACGGTTCTTCTCGCGCCCGGTTGCGCCTCTTGGGACATGTTCCGCGACTACGGTCATCGCGGGGATGAGTTCGCGGCGGCCGTTGACATGCTAGCGGCTGCGCCGCGAGGCGGTGAGACATCATGACGATGACCGATGGAAGTCGGACGGTCGATGGTCCCCCTTCGAGCGGGATCAGGCTCGCGTTCAACAATCCACTAAGCACCTACTACATCATCGCCGGTTCGACCCTCCTTCTCCTGGTGATCGGCGTGGTGATGGTCACCTCCGCATCGAGTATTGAGAGCTTCAAGGTGTTCGGCTCCGCGTACACACTCGCCCAGCGACAGGGGATGTTCGCCGTCATCGGCATCTTTGTCATGTTCTTGGCCGCCCGGACCGCAATTCAGTTCTGGCGGGGCCTTGCCTGGACCCTTCTTCTGGGATCCCTTGCACTCCTTGTGGCGGTTCTCATCATCGGCGTTGAGGTGAGGGGCCAGCAGAACTGGATCGAGTTGTTCGGGCCCTTCCGACTCCAGCCATCGGAGTTCGCCAAGCTCGGGATCATCGTTTGGGGCGCCGATCTCCTCACCCGCAAGGATCTCCGTATCCACACCTGGTCTCACCTGCTCGTGCCGCTGCTCCCGGTTTCCTTCCTCATGATTGTGCTCGTGCTCCTTGAGGGTGACTTCGGAAATGCCTTCATGCTTGCCGTCATTACCGCGGGCATCCTGTTCGCGGCCGGTGCCCCGCTTCGACTGTTCGTCGTCCTCGGGGCCGTGGGCCTGGTGGCCATCTACCTGCTCAGCCTCGCCGCGCCATATCGAATGGCTCGCGTCATGTCGTGGATGGATCCGGCCGCCGACCGGCTCGGGGCTGGCTGGCAGTTGACGCAGGGGCAGTACGCACTCGGGACCGGCGGCCTCTGGGGCGTCGGGCTGGGCGCCAGCCGCGAGAAGTGGGGAGCGCTCCCTGAGGCGCACACCGACTTCATCTTTCCGGTCATCGGGGAGGAGCTCGGCCTGATCGGCACGTTCATCGTCCTCATCCTCTTCGGCGTTCTGGCCTTCGGGATCTTCCGACTTACCCGCAAGACGAAGGATCCGTTTGTTCGGCTGGCCTCGGCGGGAGTCGGATGCTGGATCGTGGTCCAGGCGATCCTCAACATCGGTTCGGTTCTCGGCCTGCTCCCGATTTCGGGTGTGCCACTGCCACTGGTGTCCTACGGTGGTTCATCCCTGCTCCCGACCCTCGCCGCGATCGGCATGCTTTTGGCGTTCGCCCGTCAGGAGCCAGGTGCCCGAGTGGCAATGCGGCGGAAGTCGACCACTCCCACGAATCGCAGGCGCTGATGAGCGCCGCAGCGTCTGACGCACTGCGCGTTGTTCTCGCCGCCGGTGGAACGGCCGGGCATATCGAGCCTGCCCTTAATCTGGCGGATGCCCTGCTCCGAATCGAGCCGGCCACGTCGATCATCGTCATCGGGGGCGAGAGGGGCCTAGAGACGTCACTGGTGCCGGCGCGCGGCTATGCCCTCGTGACCGTGCGGTCGGCCCCGATGCCACGGCGGCCGTCCCTTGATCTCGTCCGAGTGGTCCCCGGTGCCTGGCGCGCGACCTTGGAGTCCGCCAGGCTGCTTGATGGGTTCAGGGCCGACATTGTGGTCGGCTTCGGCGGTTATGCAGCCCTCCCGACCTACCTCGCTGCTCGCCGCCGTGGGGTGCCGCTCGTGGTGCACGAGTCGAATGCCAAACCGGGCCTTGCCAATCGGGTCGGGGCCCGCCTCACCGCGCATGTGTTCTCCTCGGTCCCCGGGACGATTCGCGGCGCGAATGTCGTCGGGTTGCCTCTGCGTCAGGCGATATCCCACCTCGACAGGACGGCCCTTCGTGCGCAGGCCCGCGAGACCTATGGATTGAGCGCCGATGCGCCGGTGCTCCTCGTCTTCGGCGGATCGCAGGGGGCGGCACACCTCAACGAGGCGGTGAGCGGCGCAATCGCGGAGCTGACCGCTCGCGGCGTGCAGGTGCTTCATGCGTATGGGGCCCGCAATCCCCAGCCTCCAGCACATCCTGGCTACGTGAGCGTGCCCTACCTCGACCGGATGGACCTCGCATACGCGGCAGCCGATATCGCGCTGACGAGGGCGGGAGCCATGACGTGTGCGGAGCTTGCGGCAGTCGGGCTGCCCGCCCTGTATGTGCCGCTGCCCATCGGAAACGGCGAGCAACGACTCAACGCCCTGCCGGTCGTGAGGGCCGGCGGGGGCGTCATCATCGACGATGCCGACCTCAGTGCCGCAACGCTGCTCATGGCGCTAGAACCGCTTCTCGGTAACCCGTCCCGGCTTGATGCCATGGCCGATGCGGCGGCTAGGCACGGGGTGCGCGACGCCGATGAACACCTCGCCCGTACGGTCATGGGGATCGCATCGGGACGAAGGGTACGAGGATGAGTGATGCACTTGAGCGGCTTGGCCGAGTTCACATCATTGGCATCGGGGGCGCCGGCATGTCTGGCATCGCCCGAATCCTCGTCGCCCGCGGCGTTGAGGTCTCGGGGAGCGATGCGAAGGACTCGCGGCGTCTTGACGCACTCCGAGCTATCGGTGTCGACGTCCATGTCGGCCACAGCCCTGAACAGGTAGAGGGTGCGCAGACGATCGTCGTCTCCACGGCGATTCCGGCATCCAATGTTGAGCGCCTTGCGGGAGCCGAACTCGGGCTACGGGAACTGAGTCGCGCCGATGCGCTCTCCATGATCATGGACGGTTACCTGTCGGTTGCCGTCGCTGGAACGCACGGCAAGACGACGACGACGTCGATGGTCACGATCGCGCTGCAGCACTGCGGCGCTGACCCGTCCTTCGCCATCGGGAGCGAACTCAATGAATCCGGGTCGAACGCTCACCTCGGAAGTGGCGACATCTTCGTGGTCGAGGCGGATGAGAGCGATGGGGCGTTCCTGCATTACGCGCCATTCGCTGGGATTGTCACGAATGTCGAGGCCGACCATCTCAATCACTGGGGTACCTTCGAGGCGATTGAAGCGGCTTTCTTGGAGTTTGCCATCGGCATCCGCGACAGGTCAGGCTTCCTCGTCGTTTGCGCCGACGACCCCGGTGCGGCCCGGCTCGCTGAACGGGCAGGTGTGGCCGGAGTCGATGTCCGCACCTACGGAAGCACGTCGGATGCTGACTTCACCATGACAGATCTCGTATGGACCGGACGGGGCTGGACCTTTGGAGTAGTGGACCCTTTCGGTGTGACGCTTGGAAGGATCGCGCTCCAGGTACCCGGACGCCACAATGCGCTTAACGCCCTCGCCGCATTCGTCACCGGCGTCGGGCTCGGTCAACCGGCGACAGCGATGGTCGAGGGGCTCTCGGGCTTCAGTGGAACCCGTCGCAGGTTTGACTTCAAGGGTGAAGTCGGTGGAGTGCGGGTCTTCGATGACTATGCCCATCACCCGACCGAGATTGAGGCGACCTTGCTCGCGGCACGCGACGTAGCGGGGGAGGGTCGCGTCGTCGTGGCCTTTCAGGCTCACCATTACTACCGTACGGCGATGTTCATCACCGAATTCGGTGCAGCCCTCGGCCTCGCCGACGAGGTCGTGGTGCTTGAGGTCTTCGCCCCGGGCGAGACCGCCATCCCGGGCGCGAGTGGGCAGACGATGGCGGCGAACGTGCCGCTGGACGCTTCGCACGTGGTGTTCGAGCCCTCGTGGTCTGCCGTTGCGGGCCACCTCGTGGAACGGTCGAGCAGTGGCGACATCATCATGACCCTCGGTGCCGGAGACATCGGCATGATCGGGCTCGAAGTCCTTGACCTCCTGCGCCTGCGCGAAGGTGCGTGAGCGCCGATGCGACCGGCCTGATGGCGACAGACGATCGGCCTCGCCGTACCAAGGAGGAGCGAAATCCACTCCGTGACCCACCCCGTGACCCGGCCCGGAGCCGTCGCTGGCGGGTGTTTCGATTCGTGTTCATCATCGCGGTCATCATCGCGGGCGGACTCGTATGGGTCGTGTGGTTCTCATCGGTCCTAGTGATCCGCAAGGTCGAGGTCACCGGCGTGTCGGGAATCCTCGTCAATCGGGTGCTTGACGCTGCCGATGTGCCAATCGGGATGCAGATGGCTCGACTCGACACAACGCAGGTGCGGGCGGGGATCGAGACACTTCCGTGGGTTCGGGCATCGGCGGTCGTGAGGTCCTGGCCCAGAGGTGTGGTCATCGTGGTCGAGCCGCGGGAGGCGGCCGCCCTCCTCGAGGGTTCCCAGGCAGCATTGGATCCTGGCGGCGCCGTGTTCGTCCCCCCAGAGCCCCTCGAGCCGGGGCTTCCGACCGTGCGAGGCGACGGGGTGGGCCTGGTGACCGCCATGAGAGTCCTCGGGACTATTCCGCCGGAACTCCTCTCACGGGTGGCGCTCGTCTCAGCGACAACCCGCGATGACGTCGAAATGATTCTCGACTCGGGAATCGTCATCAGGTGGGGGAGCGCGGAGCGGCCGCTCCTCAAGGCGCGTGTCCTAGCGGCGCTCATGAAGACAAGGGCCAGGGTCTACGACGTCGCGTCCCCAGAACTGCCGACCACAATCGGTCAGCCGTTGGCACCGACGGGTTAGTCGATGCTCGTTTGCGTCATGAGCGCGCAACCTCTAGCCTCCGGCGACCTGATGGACGGGTAAATCCTCACCCTGAACTAGAGGTTGAGGGTGAGTCGTCCAGTGCGAAGACGAGGGCGAAGGTCGCTGATCTGGCGGCGTCGGCCAACAACGATGAAAGGACGAGCAGCAGTGGCGGGTCCGCAGAATTATTTGGCAGTGATCAAGGTTGTCGGTATCGGGGGCGGTGGTGTGAATGCCGTGAACCGAATGATCGAGGTCGGACTCAAGGGGGTCGAGTTCATCGCGGTGAACACCGACGCTCAGGCCCTCCTCATGAGCGATGCCGACGTCAAGCTCGACATCGGCCGCGAGATCACCCGCGGATTGGGCGCTGGGGCGAACCCCGAGGTCGGCAAGAGGGCAGCCGAGGACCACGCCGACGAGATTGAAGAGGTACTCAAGGGCGCCGACATGGTGTTCGTGACCGCAGGGGAAGGCGGAGGCACGGGCACGGGTGGAGCGCCGGTGGTTGCTCGGATCGCTCGATCCCTCGGCGCACTCACCCTTGGTGTCGTCACCCGCCCGTTCGGGTTTGAGGGCCGGCGGCGTCAGGCACAAGCTGAGGCGGGCATCGAGAACCTTCGGGCTGAGGTCGACACGCTCATTGTCATCCCGAATGACCGCCTACTCTCGCTCTCGGACCGCAATATCAGCGTCATCGATGCCTTCAGGCAGGCCGACCATGTGCTCCTCCAGGGCGTCTCCGGCATCACCGACCTCATCACGACTCCGGGGCTCATCAACCTCGACTTCGCCGACGTCCGCAGTGTCATGCATGGTGCAGGGACAGCCCTCATGGGCATCGGAACCGCGCGTGGTGAGGATCGGGCGATAGAGGCGGCTGAGAAGGCGATCGCCAGCCCGCTCCTTGAGGCGGGCATTGACGGGGCCCACGGCGTCCTGCTCTCCATCTCCGGCGGAAGTGACCTCGGACTTTTCGAGATCAATGCGGCGGCGCAACGCGTGAGCGATGCAGCGCACCCGGATGCGAACATCATCTTCGGTGCCGTCATCGACGACACGCTGGGCGACGAGGTGCGCGTTACCGTCATTGCCGCGGGCTTCGACGGCGGCGAACTGCCAGCACGGCGTGGCTCAACTTCGGGCTCGCGCCCAGCCGAGGAGTCGGGTCCTGTGCAGCAGATCCGGCAGGCGTCGAAGCCTGTCGTCGAGGTGCCGGTATCGCAGCCGCCGATCCAGATGCCACGCAGGATCCTCTTCGATGACCCTGAGGATGAACTTGATGTCCCGGACTTTTTGAAGTAGCGGCCGGCCACTTGATCGCATTCGCCTCCGGCACCCTCGGCTCGAGTGAGCCAAGCGCTGAGACCTGCATGTGGGCGGCTACGGGGCGCGATGGGGGGGCGAGCACCGGTGTTTACCAATCCTTGAATCTAGCCGAGTACGTGGGCGACGATGCTGGCGCGGTCGCAGAGAACCGGCGACGGGCCGTCGGACTCGTCGGTGTCGGTGTGGATGGCCTCGCCGTCATGGGAGCGGTTCACGGCGCCAGCGTTGGTGTGGTGTCGTGCGGGGGTTTCGTAGCCGGGGTCGATGCTCTCGTCAGCGCCTCCAAGGGAATTGCCCTGCTCGCGCTGGCTGCTGACTGCGTTCCGCTCGTCCTCGCGGATGCTCGAGCCGGGGTCATCGCTGCGGTGCACTGTGGGTGGCGTGGCGTCGGCGCCGGAGTCGTGGCTGCTGCCCTCGCGACCATGCGCGACCTCGGCGCGGTGAGCATCGAGGCGGTGGTCGGGCCTGCGATCTGCGCTCGTTGCTATCCGGTGCCCGCCGAACGCACGGAGTACCTGCGAGAACTCGTACCCACGGAGGTGAGTGGCGTTGCGTGCATCGATCACGCAGGAGGGTCGTTCATCGACGTTCGAGCGGGGGTGTCGGTGCAACTAGCGCTCCTCGGCATCGAGACACACCACGTGAATGCCTGCACGAATGAGTCGACCGATCTCTTCTCCTACCGGCGCGACACCGTGACTGGCCGGCAGGGCATGATGATCAGCAGGGCCTGATGATGAGACCGTGAATGCTTCGCTGAATTCGGCGCGGGATTGCGAGGAAGACCGAGAGGCGTGCAGGTGTCCGTTGATTCAGGGTCCGATCCAGACCGCGCAGCAGAGATTGCCGCGAGTCTGAGCGAGGTCAGAGCGCGTATCGACAGTGCTTGTTCGGCTGCCGATCGGACGCCCGACAGCGTCACTCTCGTCGTTGTGACGAAGACATTTCCGGTTTCCGACGTCAGTATTCTTCAGCGCCTGGGCTGCGCAGACGTCGCCGAGAATAAGGACCAGGAAGCTCGGGTGAAGGTGGCCGAACTCTCAGATGCCACGCCCGCCTTGTGCTGGCACATGATCGGACAGGTTCAGCGCAATAAGGCGCGGTCGGTGGCGACTTGGGCCGATGTTGTCGAGTCCGTTGATCGGCTATCGCTCGCCGAGGCACTCTCAGCAGGTGCCGTCGCGGCGAATCGGACGATCGAAATCCTCCTTCAAGTCTCCTTGGACCCCGATGATTCCGATGGCAGGGGTGGCGTACGGCCAATTGAGGTGCCAGATCTTGCCACGAGGGCAACTGCACTCCCGGGGTTGACACTGCGAGGGATTATGGGGATCGCGCCCTATCCCGGCGACCCCGATGCAGCGTTCGGCCTACTCGAATTGGTCGCCCGGCAACTGCGAACCGTGGTTCCCGATGCGGACAGGATTTCAGCGGGAATGAGCGGTGACCTCGAGGTTGCTATCCGTCACGGGGCGACACACGTGCGCATCGGGGGAGCGATACTCGGGAATCGCGCAATTGTCAGGTAGATTTGAGTAGCACCTTGATTTCCACGGAGAATATTCCCACCCCCGAAGAAGGATGGCGGTTCATGGCTGGCGCGATGCGCAAGATGGGCGTCTATCTCGGCCTCGTTGGGGATGACGTGGTTGAGGAGGATTTCGAGGAATACGATCACATACGTCGCGATGTTCGCGGCCGTGATCCGCGGGTCGGGGAACGATTGGGCTCGGGGGATCGCGACGATGATCGTTTTGATGCGCGTTATGAGAGTCGGGGGGTTCGAACCCTCTCCGACACCCGCGCGGTGCGAACATTCCGCCAAGAGGCAATTCCCGATCGACGTCAGACAGTGGCGCCGCTCACCGATTGGCAACCGGTTGCCAGCGCCGAGATCACCCGTATCGAGACCGTGCACCCGCGCAGTTACAACGACGCCCGACGAATCGGCGAGGAATATCGCGAGGGCGTCCCGGTCATCATGAACCTGTCTGAACTCGATGACTCCGATGCCAAGCGAATCGTCGATTTTGCCGCTGGCTTGGTCTTCGGTCTGCGCGGCTCGATCGAGCGGGTCACGAATAAGGTCTTCCTCCTTTCCCCGCCGAATGTCGATGTCGGTGACGAGGCTCGTGCTCAGATCGCCCAAGATCCGTTCTACAACCAGAGCTGATGAGTGCCGTAGGCGAGATTCTCGCTACCATACTGTGGCTTTACTGGCTGGTCTTCATCGGGCGGCTCATCTTCGACTTCGTCCAGGTATTCGCACGCTCGTGGCGGCCGTCAGGGATCCTCCTGCTCATCGCGGAGGGGATCTACACGGTCACCGACCCGCCGCTGCGCCTGCTGCGCCGCGTTATTCCGCCGTTACGCATAGGTGGGATGCAGTTCGACCTCGCGTTCTTGATCGTGCTCATTGGACTCCAGATTCTCATCAGCGTGGCGATGAATCTCTGATGCGAGGCAGCTCGCCGGTCGCTGGCTCCCGAACGTGACGCTCACACCGGCCGATGTTCGAGCTGTCGCCTTTCGTGCCACCCGCCTGCGGGCGGGCTACGACATGGATGAGGTCGATGAGTTCCTCGATGCCGTTCAGGAGACCGTAGGGCACCTCGAGGTTGACGTCGCGCGATACCGCGAGGCGGAGTCGGTCCTGCTCGTGCGTTGCGAGCAGCTCCAAGCACGCATTGCCCTCCTCGAGCAGCAGGATCGTGCCTCGACGGCCCGGGATCGCGGTGATCAATCGGCGGCCCTCATGCGAGGGCAGTCGGAGACCGAGGGAGCGCTCGCGGTTCGATGCGAGGCTCTGCAGGCGCGCTTGTCGTTGCTGGAATCTGAGCTGGCAGCAGCGAACCGTGCCTCACAGGATCACGCTGCCCGTCGGGCGGCAGTGGAGGAGCTTGCCGCGAGCCAGAAGGCTGCGATCGACCTCGCTGCCAGCAGTGCACACGCGCAGTCTGAGCGATCCCGTGAGGTGGAGTCGGCACTGACGGCCCGATGTGAGGCGCTCCAGGCCCGGGTGATGCTGCTCGAGGAGCAGTTGGCCAGCGCGAACCGGACCCTAGAACTGTCGGCGGCCGCTGAGCGTACGGCAGCCGAGCGGGCCTCGGTCGAGCTCGCGGCGGCAGGCGCTCAGGCGCAGGCCGAGCGGGCCCGTGAGGTGGAGTCGGCACTGATGGCGCGATGTGAGGTGCTTCAGGAGCGGATCGAAATGCTCGAGAGACATTCAACCTCCGTCGGTGAGCCCGCCGCGGTACTCGGTGCCGCACGGGCGACCGCCGCGGAACTCGTCAGAGCCGCAAACGAGTATGCATCGGCAATCAAGTCGTTAGCGCTCGCTGCCCCTCGCAATGAGGAGCCGTAGGTCGGTTTCCGGCACGCTCACCGTGACCGCATCTCGTTGTGCATGCTCGATGCCCTCGTCGAAGGCGGTGGCAAGGACCTCGCTGGCGATGAGCGTGGCGTGCTCGTCGAGGGTGAGAATGATCGAGGCATCATCGCTTGCCCACCAGAGGCTGATCCGGTCGGACACGTCGAAGCCTGATTGCTTGCGGGCCTCCTGAATCGCGCGAACGATTTCGCGGGCTGTGCCAGCGCGCTGGAGTTCCTCGGTGATGTGCAAGTCGAGGGCAAGACTCTCGCCTCCCTCCGCGGCGACCGCCCATCCTTCTCGTGGGGTCTCGGTGACGATGACGTCGGCCTCGGCAATCTCGACGTCGCCGACGCCCGGAGCATGCAGGCTGACCGACCCTGCGAGGCGGATATGCGAGAGCAGGCCGACCGGATCTGCACTGCCGATGGCCTCGGCCACGAGTGGAGTCTGCTTGCCGAAGCGTTGGCCCAGGGCTCGGAAATTCGCCTTAATGGCCGTGTCGACGAAACCGGCTGTGTCGTCAGCGAGCGCCTCGATGACGCCGACATTCAGCTCCTCGCAGACCTCAGCGCGCAGCTCATCGGATAGACGACCCCAGCCGCTCGCAGAGACGAGTGCCCGGCCGAGGGGCTGCCTTGTTCGGACGCCGCTCGTGGCACGTGCCGCGCGCCCGAGTTCGACGACCCTGCGAACGAGCGCCATGCTCTCGGCGAGCGCCGGGTCAACCAGAGCCTCAGCGGGCTCCGGCCAGGCAGCGAGGTGGACAGAGGTCGCTGCTGCTGGATCGGTAGCCCGGAAGAGGTCCTGCCAGACCCGCTCGGTGATGAACGGGGTGAACGGCGCCATGCACAGGGTCGTGATACGCAGGGCCTCATGCAATGTTGAGAGTGCGGCGGGGTCACCATCCCAGAATCGTCGTCGGGACCGCCGGACGTACCAGTTCGACAGGTCGTCGATGAAGGTAGACAGCAGGCGGCCGGCGCGCTGGGTGTCAAAGGCCTCGAGGGCGATATCGACCTCATGAGCGAGTTCGCTTGCCTGCGCGGAGAGCCAGCGATCGATGACCGGGCGGTCGGCGACCGCTGGAGCGGGATGCGAGGGTTCCCAGTCGGCGAGCCGCGCGTACATCGATTGGAACGACACGGTGTTCCAGTAGGTGAGGAGGGTTTTGCGGACGACGTCACCGATCGCGGCGTGGCCGACCCGTCTTGCCTGCCATGGGGATCCGCTGGCCAGCATGAACCAGCGGACGGCATCGGCGCCATGATCGTTCATGAGACCGATCGGCTCGAGCACGTTTCCGATGTGCTTGCTCATCTTGCGGCCATCCTCATCGAGGATGTGTCCTAGGCACAGCACATTTCGGTATGAGGTTCGGTCGAATACAAGGGTCCCGATGGCCATGAGCGTGTAGAACCAGCCTCGGGTCTGGTCGATGGCCTCGCAGATGAAGTCTGCTGGGTATTGGTCCGCGAACGTGCCGGCATTGACGTGGGGGTAGCCGACGGCGGCGAATGGCATCGCGCCGGAGTCGTACCAGCAGTCGATGACCTCAGGCACCCGGGTGGCGGTCGCCTCGCAGGTCTGGCACGGGATGGTGATGTCGTCGACGTAGGGCCGGTGGGGGTCGGTGCCGGTGACGTCGATGCCCCCGAGAGCGCTGAGCTCGGCCAGTGATTCGACCACGGTGAGGTGGTTGTCAGTACAGCGCCAAATCGGCAATGGCGTTCCCCAGAATCGGTTCCGGGAGAGTGCCCAGTCGACGTTGTTATTGAGCCAGTCGCCGAAGCGTCCGGACTTGATGGTTCCGGGGAACCAGTTCGTGAGCTCGTTCTGCTCGATCAACTGATCCTTGATCACCGTCGTTCTGATGTACCACGAGGGCTGTGCGTAGTAG
>CAMAWO010000068.1 GCA_945861925.1 Bifidobacterium breve
CCGGGCCTGCCCGTCACTCGCGATAGCATCAAGCGCTACTGGACCAGCCGGGTCCGCACCCTCGCGTTCAGTATCGACACCACTGGCACAGTCACCACCCACCCTTCTCCGGTCGCTCTCACGGGGTCAGCGGTGTCTCCCGATCCGGCGGCTGCGCCACCATCTGATCCGGGCGCGGGGAGCGTGTGGGTCGATGCCCACGAGCGCAACGGCCGCGTCGTTCATGGCCACTGCCGTCGCCGCTGAACGGCACCCGATCGCTTCGGGCCGTCAAGGCACGAGTTCCACGACTCGGCCGCGAAGGCGCGCCTTCTCCGAACTCGGGGTGCCCTTCACCTTCACGGTGATCCGCGTGCGGTCCGCGCGAAACAGGTCATGGGAGTATTCGAAGGCGACGCCCTCAGCATCTCGGGTAGTCCGGGTGATCGAGATGAGGGGCGCGCCGGGCTCAATGGACAGGATCGCCGCCTCGTCACTCGAGGCCGAGACAACCTCGATGTACTCTGTCGCCTCATGTGGGCGGAGGCTGTACTCCGCATCAAGCAACTCGTAGAGCGAGCCGCCCAGGTCGCGCTCGGGGAGGCCTGGGACGAGCTCGGCGGGGAACATCGCATGCTCAAGGGAGATAGGAACGCCGTCGGCGAGTCGGATGCGTACAAGTGCGATGACGAAGTCCAAGGCTCCGATCCCTAGTGCCTCCGCCGCCCGGTCGCCGGCCGTCGCGACACCAATACGCACAACCCTCGACCCGGCGGTGAAGCCCTGGTCACGGAGAAGCATTGGTACGCCGACAATTCGCGATAGGTCGCGTTCGACCTTCCCCGTCGCAATATAGGTCCCACCCCCCCGTCCCGGGATTCGACGGATCGCCCCCGACTCCTCCAGTGCACCAAGGGCTTGCCGCAGCGTCGAGCGGCTGACCCCCATCGCCACAGCGAGCTCCCGCTCAGCAGCCAATTTCTGCCCGCGGTGAAGGGTGCCTCGCTCGATCATCCCTTGAAGTCGGCGCCGAATCTCGTCAGCGGTCGCCCCGATCGGCCCGCGATCGGCGGCCCCCGTCATGCTCATGCGCTACATCTCGTCCAGCGCCGCGAGTGACTCCGGGAGAACCTGACCGCCGTCGACAACCAGTGCCTGGCCGGTGACATACGACGCCTGGTCGGTCGCGAAGAACAGTGCCGCATAGCCGATGTCCTCGACCTCCCCAAGGCGCCGCTGCGGGATCGACATCTCCATCGAGCGCCGGTACTCCTCGCCGAGGTCCGCGAGTCCCTCGGTTGCGATGTTTCCGGGGAGCACAGCGTTCACCGTAATGCCGTGCGGTGCCAACTCGATCGCTGCGGTTCGCATGAAGCCAAGCTGCGCCGCCTTGCTCGCGCCGTAGTGCGACCAACCCGGAGAGCCGGTGATCGGGCCGGTAATTGAGGAGGTGAGAATGACGCGCCCGCGCCCGGAGGCAATGAGGGCGGGCAGGCACGCCTGCACCGTGAAGATGGTGCCCTTGACATTCGTGTCCAGCATGAGATCAATATCCGACTCAGACATCCCGGCGAGGTGAGCGGCAGGGAAGATGCCAGCGTTCGCACACACGATGTCGATACCCCCGAAGCCATCGATCGCCGCCTGCGCCATCCCCTCACACGAGGAGCGGACGGAGACGTCACCCATGAAGGACGCTGCCCTGCCGGACCCGAGACCAACAAGTTCCACGACAGTGCGCTCGGCATCCTGCTCATTGCGCCCGGTGATGAGGACGTTCGCACCCGCCTTCGCCAATACCCGGGCGATACCTTTGCCGATGCCCTTCGTCCCGCCCGTGACAATCGCGGACCTGCCCTCCAGTGACGTGAACATGCACACTCCTCTCCTAGAACCTTCGTGTCAGGTACTCCTCTGCCAGCCGGCAGCTTGTCGACGTGTACTCCTCGCCCATCACTTGGGCGGTTTCAGTGCTGAGATGGGACCCGATCCACGCCACGAGCAGGAGGCGCCTGAGCATGATGAAGGTTGGGAGCTCAGCCTCGTCCTCAATCCTGAGTTCCTTGACCGCCCGGTATCCAGTGACCCAGGCATCAACGAGTTCAGGGACATAGGGCTCATGCTCGATAAACGAGAGTGACGACCCGAGGTCGTACATGAACCAGCTCAATCCGCAGTCATCGAAGTCAATAACGGTCACATCGTCACCATGAACGAGGAGGTTTGCCAGGCGCATGTCGGCGTGAATCAGACCGAATCGATCAGGGCCCTTGCCGTAGAGGTCAAGCCGCTCCTTAATGCGGCCCGAGCAACGCGTGAGGATGTCGAGGGCCTCGGCATCCATCGCCAGCCCATCCTGCCATCGACCCCAATGACCATGTTCGCCCAGAGAGGTGTCGTAGTCCCACACGAAACGACTGAACCCGGCGGGACGCTCCCACCGTTTCGCATGCTCGTGAAGACGGGCCGTGATGGCGCCGAGTTGCACAAAATCCTGCTGGAGTCGGTCCTCGGTCGGCTCGCTGCCTTCAACCCATGCAAACCTCACGACAAAACGCTCACCGCCATCCGTGCGCCTCGCGGTCACGACGGACTCGCCGTTCAACGCCGGAAGATAGGCCGGAATGTTGACGACCCGATCCGCCTGCAGCGCCGATATCCAGTCCAGTTCACCGAGCACCGCTTGCCGCTTGTGGTACTCGGTGCGGTGCACGCGAATGACCGATCGGCCCTGCACCGGATCGTCGATCCGGAAGGTGCCGTTCTCTGAGATGTTGAGAAGGGTCACTACGGCATCCGGACTGATCCCGTAGGAGGGTAGGGCCAACCTCGCGAACTCCTCAAACACCGCAGCCTCCGCGCTCATCTCACGTCACTGCTCTCTACCCACGACCGCAACCAGCGCCTTGGTGATCGCGTCGCGTGCGCGTTCGACCGCCTCAGTCTGACCCCCAATGTAGACGCGTCCGGCGGCACCGATCATCTGGACATCGACGAGGGTGATGTTCGGCGCAGCCTTCTCGGCCTCGTTCGCTGCCATGGCTGCAAAAAGCGCCGGGGTCATCTCGAACACGAGGAGGCTCTCACCGGGGAGCAGCATCGAGCCCTGCCGGTTGCGGTTGATGATCACCGCATGCTGATCCGTGACATCCTCGATGACGTCGGCGTAGAGAATGCGCGGACGCAACTGCTCCTCGGCCGACGCCCCGATTCCGTCGAGCACAGCCTGCCCAGCCCTTGACACCTCATCCAAGGAATCAGAATGCACCTCGAGGACCCCGAATTGCCGCTCAACGAACAGGATGCCGGGCTCGATTCCGGGTACAGACCGCAACGCGAGATCAGTCACTCGCTCGATCGCGAGCCCGGGCGCGACCTCGATGATGAGGGCATGCTGGCCTGCGAACGGGGGATACCCCCGGGCTCGGGTTGGCGTGCCGAGGTACGCGGCGAACTGCGGCTGCAGGTCGACGAGCGGAAGATAGACGCGGAGCTCGGGCCCCGCCAAGGGCGGGTGCTCGGTCACGCCTTCTTGTCGCCTGACACCGCGAAGAACTTGGCGAGCTCGGTATGGGGACGCGGGATAACGTGGACGCTCACGAGTTCGCCGACCGCGTTCGCGGTCTCTGCACCAGCCTCGGTCGCTGCCTTCACGGCGCCGACGTCGCCGACGATCGTGATCGCGACAAGACCGGCCCCGACCTGCTCGCGGCCGACGATCGCCACATTCGCTGCCTTGACCATGGCGTCTGCGGCCGCGAATGCGGCAACATAGCCCTTGGTTTCGATGATGCCGATGGCATTGTTGGTCATTTCGTTCCCTTCGTTGGTGCCCCGTGACCGGTGTCACGCGGCGTCATTACCGATCTGTTCGTCGTGTCAGTCGCTGGCATTCGGTTCGTCGATCGAACCGATGATGAGGGCATCGATTGGTGGGCTCTGGCCGGTGAACCACCCTGCAGCCACAGACCCGGTCGACACCAGGACGAGTTCTCCGATTCCGGTGCCAAGGACATCGAAGGCGATGAGTCGATTGCCTGGCGCGACCTCGACCTCAAGGAATGCACCATTGGGGATCTCCGGCAGTCGCTTGGACGACCAGACACTTCCGATCACGCGGGCTCTCAGCATCGTTCCTCCTAGGAGTCTTTCCTGATGACCACGCCCATCGAGCGTGAGCGGTCCCGGGCCAGTGGCGTGATGACGACACGCCGGGCCGTGACGATGATGGCGCCTGCCTCGGCCGCATTTCGGACGTGGCGTTCGGTCACGGCGCCCTTTTCGACCCGGTGGACAACGGGTGCCTGCCCTGTCTCGCGAGCGGGCGACTCGGCTGCGAGGACGAAGGTGAGATCGCCTCGCTCGATAGCGGATCGCCCTGCTGGGTCCTGCGCTGCCTCCAGAATCCTCCGAACCGCGCGGTCGAGGTCCGCCTGCGACGTGATCGTCACGCACTCGCGCTTCGCATGGGGCAGGCTCGCGGCCCCGCCGGCTGAAGTGACACGGCCCTGGATCTCATCGGCGATAACCTCCGTGAGAATCTCCCGCACCATCTCCCGCAGATCCTGCACGGACACCGATGTCGTCACGCGATCCCCCGAAGCGCCTCTTCGGCGGCATCTGCTGCCTGCCGGACATCGGCCTCCTTACCGGAGAGGTAGACGCGACCTGTCGCCCCAAACATCCGATAGTCGACGACCTTGATCCGGGCCGCCTTCTCTGCCTCGTTGGTAGCCAGGATGGCGTACGACGCCGGTTGCATCTCAAGGACGAACATGGATTCGCCTGGCAGGGCCATCGAACCCACCTTGTTCCGGTTGATGAGGAAGGCGTGCTGCCGGTCGATCATCGTGATAATCCGTGAGGCGAGGATCTGTGGGCGCATCGCGTCACGGGGCGATGCACCGAGTTGGTCGAGCACCGCCTCACCCGCAGCCTTCACCTGCGAGGTAGGGCCGTGGATTTCGAGGTAGCCGAACTGCCGCTCAACCATGAGAATCCCGGCCGATACCTCAGCGTGCTTCAGGGCAACATCGGTAAGCGGCTCGATATCTAGCCCCGGGGCCACCTCGATGATCTGCGCCGCCACATCAGCGCGCGGCAAGGCGCCGCGCACCCAACTGCCGAGGTAGCACATCGTTTGCGGCTGGAGCCGGTCAAGGAAGATGAAGGATCGCAGTTCTGCCACGGGTCAGCCCTTGATGATCTGTCGGAGTTCTTCGATGACCATGCGCCGGATCTCCTCGCGCAGATCATCGGTCTCGGGGCCCGAGGTCGTGTCCCGATGGCGATGCGGCACTCCCGTGTCATGTGCGTTGGACGGGAGTGGGTAGGCGGGCACCGGGCCGTTCGGCGCAGTCCACGGGTCGATTCCGGCGAAACTCGGCATCCCCACCGACGAGTCGGAGTTGTACGCGATGCGCGAGACATTGATCAGGTGCTTCGGCTCGAGGTTCTCGCCAAGGGAGGAGCGTCCGAAGAATCCGGTGCCAATCGTCATGGTCGGAGCGAGATTCGTCTCGATGCCGGAACTACCCAAACTGCTGCCGACGTTCACGGACACCCTCAACACCCGCACCGCGGCCGCGAAGTCCATGATTGTCTGCGGGTTCTCGCTATGGATTGCGGCACTGTGACCCGCGCCGGCGATACGGAGAACTGCCTTAGCCGCATCGATTCCGCGGGCTGCGGTCGGCACTCGCACCAGTCCGAGAACCGGGCATAGTTTCTCGTGCGCAAGCATCTCCTCTGGCACGACGAGATCGAATGGCGTGACGAGCACGAGTGTCTTCGGGGGCACCCGAAACCCTGCCGCTTGCGCGAGGGTCGCCGCATCGCGGCCCACCCGATCGGGCCGGAAATGGTCTCCGTCGAAGAGCAGTTCTCTCAGGGACGCCGTTTCCTCGGGGGAGGTGATGTGGCCGCCCTCGCGCTTGAGGGCCTGCGTGAACTGGTCGGCGATCACCTCCTCGACGATGACGACGCTCTCATTCGTGCACAGGATCGAGTTGTCAAAGGACTTGCTTACGATGATCCGCCGGGCCGCCGCCTTCACGTCGGCTGTGGAGTCGACGAGAACCGGGACGTTCCCGGGGCCGACGCCAATCGCGGGATTGCCACTGCGATACGCGGAGCGCACCATCGGAGATCCGCCCGTCGCCAGGATGACCGCGACCCGCTCATCGGTCATGAGCGCATTGATGAGGGGGATCGACGGCGCCTCGACCACTTGGATGCATCCATCCGGCGCACCCGCGGCGATGGCCGCCTCACTCATGACCCGCGCAGCATCGGCACTCACCTGCTTCGCGAACGGATGGGGGCTGATGATGACCGCGTTGCGAGTCATGAGGCAGACGAGAATCTTAAAGTAGGTGGTTGCGACCGGATTCGTTGACGGTGTGAGCGCGAGCACCACCCCCGCAGGTCGGGGAATCTCGACGATTTTTTGCCCCTCGAGCACCCGTGGGCTCACGAAATCCTCACCCCCGTACCTGGTCCACAGGCCAGACGAGCAGGAGATGTTCTTCAGGTACTTGTGCTCGGCGACCCCGAATCCCGTCTCGGCAACCGCCTCCTCTGCGAAGCGGCGGGCACTTGCAGCCCCGGCCTCCGCAGCGGCCCTTGCGATTCGGCTGACCGTCGCGGCGTCGTATCGCGCGAACGACCGTGCCGCCCAATCGGCGCGCTCGACCATCGCCCGGCCACGGGGGACCCCCGCAGGTTCGAGGGGCATCTCGGTCATGGTCTGCAGGCTCATCGTCGACCCCTGTTCGCGCCCATTGCCTCGTGGCCGGCCTTTCCGATCGCAACCTCGGTCCGATCAAGAAGTTCTTCCGCGAGCTCGGGCTTCATAAGGATTCCGGGCTTGTATTGAAGGACCCGCGGGTCAAGGGTCGAGAAGATCGCCCAGACCCCGTTCTCGTACAGGTGACGCATGACAAGCTTCGCACCCTGGGGGTCGTTGAACTCAAGGCCGAAGATCACGCCGTTCTGCCGGATTCCGGTGAACCAGTCCGGGTAGGTCTGCTGGATCTCCCGGAGTCGTTGCCCGATGAAGTCGGCGATGTAGTGGACCATCGAACGGGTCTCCGGCCGTGAGCAAATCTCCAGGGACTTCAGGGCAGCGATGCACCCCAACTCCGCGCCGCCGAAGGTAGAGATGTGGCCGAAGCCGTCTTCGGTGAGCCAGCCGGCCGATCGCTCGTTCACGAGGACGCACGCGATCGGGTAAAGGCCCCCGGAGATGCCCTTGCCTGTCACCATGATGTCCGGCTCGATGTCATCTTTCGTGATCGCCCAGAGTTCACCGGTTCGCATGAGGCCGGTTTGCACCTCGTCTGCGATGTAGAGCGCGTCATAGCGCTCACAGAGTGCCTTGACCCCCCGAAGGTAACCGGGCTCAGGGAGTGGGAAGCCATACGTGGCCGGGATCGTCTCCATGATCACGGCTGCAACATCTCGACCACGGAGGGCATCCTCCATGGCGGCTAGGTCGTTGAACGGGACGTGCGGGAAATCCTCCGGCTGGTCCGAAAGGAACATCTTGGAAAAGCGGTCATCACCAGTGCCGACGGCAAGGCCGGTGTGACCGTGGTAAGCCTTGACGATCGACACAATCTTGCGCTTCTTCATCGTGTGGCGGGCCGTCTTAATTGCGATATCGATGGCCTCGCCACCGCCCGAACCGTAGATGACCTTCGTGAGCCCCGCCGGGGCCGATGCGATGAGGGCCTCGGCAAGGGCGGTGCGGGCAAGGGCAGGGAAGTGATGATTGCCGATGTCGAAGTGCTGCATCGCCGTCGTGATCGCCTGCACGACTTCTGGGTTTCGGTGTCCGAGGTTGTAGGTGCCTCCGTTGAGGTGGACGTCAATCAGGCGCTTGCCTGACATGTCGTAGATGAAGTACTCCTCGCGACGGTCAATGACGAGGGGTACGCCCGAATCGATCCAGAATTGGGTCTTGCCTGGGTTCCAGTACTCCTTGGCCTTCTCGAGCACCTCGGCCTTCGAAGCGAACGAGAACAGGCCGTAGTCAAAGGCTGGCGCGACATCAGTTCCCGCTGTGCCGTCTTCCGTCTTCCGGTTCACAACCGAACCATACCGAATAAACAGACCGATACAATACCTTATAGACGAAAAAGACTAGACCGATTTTGCCAATGTGCTTGTACCCGTTCCCCTCAACCCGCCATAATCCAGGCCATGTGACCCGCATCATGCGGGACTTTTGCAGAGGGATGGTTCATGACTACCAGCAATGTTGAGGACGGGCCAGCGGCCCTCCCAGGTGACCACAGGGTTAACCCAGCTGACGCCGCGCGCCTCAAGGTGGGGGCAGTCGGACTCGTCGGAGTCCTGTTCATGGCCGTGGCGAATGCCGCACCCATCACTGCCATGAGCTTCAACGTGCCGATCGCGGTCGGCTACGGCAACGGCATCGGCGTCTCGGGCGGCTACCTGTTCGCGACGATCGTGCTCACCGTCTTCACCATCGGTTTCGTCGCCATGGCCCGCTACGTCACGACCGCGGGTGCCTTCTATGGCTTCATCTCCCAGGGTCTCGGCCAGATCTGGGGCATGGCGTCGGGCTTACTCGCCGCTGTCGCATACATCGTCTTCGAGGCCTCTCTCATCGGCGGCTTTGCGTACTTCGCCTCGCAGTACGTGTTCCTCCCGCTCGGACTTGACGTGAACTGGCTCATCATCGGCATCGCTGGCGTCGTCGTCATCGCATTGCTCACCTACTTCTCGGTGACCCTTGCAGCGGGCATCCTTGGCATTACACTCGTCGCAGAGGTTCTCCTCCTCGGGGCCCTCGGCGTCTCCGTGCTGTTCAAGGGCGGGCCTGACGGCTTCATGACCGCTGACACCGTGCTCCCCCAGAACGCCTTCAACAGTCTGACCGAGGGCGCCTTCGGCACCGGAGTCGCAGCAGGAGCTGCCGCCATCGGTATCTTCTTCGCCTTCTGGTCTTGGGTCGGCTACGAGACCACCGCCGTATACGGCGAGGAGTCTCGCAACCCGAAGCGCAACGTCCCACTAGCCACGATGATCGCCGTCGTCGGCCTAGGACTGTTCTACACGTTCATGTCCTGGATGGTTGTCGTCGGCAACGGTGCCGCAACCTCGGTTGAGGTGTCAGCTGGAGCTGCTCCCGTTGACCTGTGGCTCAATCTCGTCGATGCCAATCTCGGATCACTGCTCATGAACGCCTACAAGTTGCTCGTCGTCGTCGGTTCCTTCGCATGTGCGATGGCATTCCACAATGCCGCCTCACGCTACATCTACGCGATGGGCCGTGATGGCGCCTGGGGATGGATGCGCAACAGCATCGGCAAGGTGAACGTGAAGCACGGTTCACCCGCAACAGCATCGTTCGTGCAGAGCGCCATCACCCTCATCCTGCTCGTGGCGTTCTTCCTCTTCACGAACGTCTACGTCGAGGGCGTCGCAACACCGGAGCTCATCCCATACGTCAACGTTTACGGACTCCTCGCCCTCATCGGCACCGCGCTCATCCTCATCGTTCAGACGATCACCTCCATCGCGGTGATCTGGTTCTTCTGGGTCAAGAAGGTGCACAAGGGCAACATCATTACCACGATGATCGCCCCAATACTGGGAGCCCTCAGCATGGTTTACGTGCTCAGCCTGCTGTGGACGAACCGTGACTTCGCCGCCGGCCTCGCCGCCGACAGCCTGGTCTTCAAGTACGTGCCCTACTACGTGGGCGGCCTGCTCGTCATCGGTGTCCTCTACGCGCTCTACGTGCGTGCAGCCAGACCGGCGATCTATGAGCAGATCGGTCGCAACACCAACGAGGAGGCGCACGAGCGCGTCTGACCTCACAAGCCCGTGATGAGGGGTGCGTCGCCTCCGGGCGATGCACCCCTCATCATTTCCGTACAGTTCAACCACCAGCCCCAACCGACGGGAGGTAGTCGTGACCGAGCAGTCCGAACTCCGCTGGGAGCCCGATGTCGAGGCCGACCCCACCACCTTTACCTACACCTTCGGGGGCGTCGCACCCGTTGCCTCCATCCGGCCGGGAGAGGTCCTGTCCACGTGGACGATGGACTGCTTCGGCGGCAGGGTCCGCTCGACCTCCGACATGGCGAGCGCCGTCTGCGACCCTCGCATCCTCAATCCGCAATCGGGGCCGTTCTTTGTTGAGGGTGCAAACCCCGGTGACACGCTCGCCATCCACTTCGTCTCAATCACCCCGCGTGAGGCCTGGGGGGTGAGTTCGACCGTTCCTTTCTTCGGTTCCCTCACCGCGACCCCCGTCACCGCAATGCTGCACGGGCCACTGCTTGAGCGCACCTGGATCTACGAGATCGATCTCGCCGAGTCGGTCGTCCGCTACGTCGCTGCAGACACCCCGTTCACCGCAAACCTCCCCCTCGACCCGATGCACGGCACGGTCGGGGTTGCTCCGGCCCTTGGTGAGGTGCGCTCCTCCCTTGCTCCCGGAGACTGGGGCGGCAACATGGACACACCTGAGATGCGTGCCGGAGTCACGTGCTACCTCGGGGTGAACGTCGAGGGCGCGCTCCTCAGCCTCGGCGACGGCCATGCCCGCCAGGGCGAGGGCGAGACCTGCGGGGTCGCCGTCGAGTGCGCGATGGACACCACCGCGATCGTCGATGTTGTGAAGGGTAGCCACGTCGCCTGGCCTCGGATCGAGAGCGATGAGTTTCTCATGACGACCGGATCTGCGAGGCCCCTCGAGGATGCCTTCCGCATCTCCCACCAGCAGATGGTCCTGTGGGTGGCCGAGCTCACCGGCCAGAGCGTCATCGACTCCTACCAACTCGTCTCGCAGGCAGCCCTCACCCCGATCGCCAATGTGGTCGACACCAACTACACCGTCGTGTGCAAGTTCCCGAAGAACCTCCTACGCGGCGCCATCGCGATGGGCGGCATGCACGACCGGATGCGGAAGGCGGCCCGCGAATGGCGCGGGTGACCCGGTTCGAGATCGACCTCGGACTCGGCCAGCGCATGGCTGAGGCTGCACGGCGATCTGCGAGCGATTCCGGTGCGCTCGTCTCCGTCGCCATCGTCGATTCCGGCGGACATTTGCTGGTCTTCGAACGGATGGACGGTGCTGAGATCGCCGGGCCAGTGCTCGCCCGCGATAAGGCATTCACGGCGGTGGCCCATCGGGCGGCAACCCACGAACTCACCGACCTTGTACAGCCCGGGGCCGAACTCGCCGGGATGAACTCCGCTGACGGCGGGCGCTACATCGCCTTCGGTGGCGGGCTACCACTGTGGGACACCGACCGCGTCGTTGGCGGGGTTGGGGTTAGTGGCGGCACTTGCGAGCAGGATGTCGCAGCGGCGACCGCCGCACTCGCCATCTTCTCTGCAGCACTCATTCCATGACTGAGCGCAGCCCTATCGGGCGATTCCGATTTATGGACGAGCAACGGGTCAACCTCGACGGGTTCGCCGTCGAGAACCCGGCGCTCGGACTCATCGCCTTCAACTCGCCCAGCGATCCCCAGCCTTCACTTCTGATCGAGGAGGGTCGGGTCATCGAGATGGACTCGCGACCCTCAGAGGATTTCGACATCCTCGACTCGTTCATCGCCACACACGGGATCGATCTTGCCGTGTCCGTGGAGGCCATGGCACTTGACAGCATCACCTTCGCCCGCATGATCGTCGACCCGAATATCCCGCGCACTGAGGTCGTTCGGCTCGCGGGCGGCATGACTCCCGCGAAACTCGCTCAGGGAATCGCTCAACTGAGACCAGCCGAACTCGTTATCGCAATGACGAAGTGCCGGGCGCGACGCACTCCCAGTAATCAGGCGCATGTCACAAACCGGTCCGACGATCCACTCCTCCTTGCCGCAGACGCAGCCACCGCTGCCGCTTTCGGATTCCGTGAGATAGAGACAACCGTTCCCGTGCTCGCAGACGCACCATCCAATGCCGTCGCGGTGAGCATCGGTGCCGCTGTTGGCTCACCGGGCATCCTCATCCAATGCTCTGTCGAGGAGGCCATCGAACTCGACCTCGGCATGCGCGGGCTCGTCTCCTACGCCGAAACAGTGTCGCTGTACGGCACCGAGCAGATCTTCATTGACGGCGACGACACCCCCTGGTCGAAGGCCTTCCTCACCTCCGCCTACGCCAGTCGTGGCATCAAGATGCGGGTGACCTCCGGCGGCGGGGCTGAGGCCCTCATGGGCAGCGCTCAAGGCTGCTCGATGTTTTACCTCGAGGCTCGGTGCGTGGCCCTCGCGCGTGCCATTGGATCCCAGGGCGTTCAGAACGGCGGCATCGACTCCGCCTCAGTTGCCGGATCCGTCCCCGGCGGGGTCCGCAGTCTCATGGCCGAGAATCTCATGGTCATGTTGCGCAACCTCGAGGCGTGCACCGGCAACGACGCCCTCATGAGCGAGTCCGATGTGCGGCGCACCTCACGCACCCACCCCATCTTCATCGGTGGCTCCGATTTCATCTGCAGTGGGTTCGGCTCGATCCAGCGTTACGACAACATGTTCGGCCCCAGCCAGTGGAACTCCGAGGACATCGACGATTTCCTCGCCATGCAGCGCGATTGGGGGGTCGATGGTGGCCTGCGGACGGCTGCCGAACCAGAGGTCGAACGGCTGCGACGTCGTGCCGTTGAGGCTGTCCGGGACGTCTACGGCCTCCTAGGACTCGCCGACTTCACCGACACCTGGCTCGACGAGGCCGTCGACGCCGCCGGGTCGAAGGACGTGCCCGCCGCCGACTTCATGGTGCCGCTCACTGCGTCACGGCTTATCCGCGACACGAACGTGACAATGCTCGACGTCATCGGCGCCCTCGATGAGTGCGGATATGAGGTCGAGGCCGAGCGATTGCTCGCAATGCTCCACGCCCGCGTCGAAGGCGACTACCTCCAGACTGCGGCGATCTTCACCGAGGAGATGAACGTGCTGTCCTTGGTGACGGATCCGAACGACTATTCGGGTCCCGGCACCGGGTACTCGCCCACCGCGGTGCGACAGTTGGAGATCGACACGATCCGCCAGCAGCGCTCAGTCGATGATCTCCGCTCCGAGCAGGGCAGGTTCGTGAGCGAACGTTTCGTGGTCTTGGGTGCCGCCGGACCCGGGAGTGATCCGCGTGACGTCGTCATCGGTGTCTCGCCTGCAACCGCGAAGGCCATCTGGCGAACCCTGTCGGGGCTCACCGTCGTCGAAGCCCTTGAGGAACTCCTCGCCGGACTCGAGGAGGAGGGCTGCATCGGCCGGATCGTCCGCATCAACGACACCATCGATCTCGGGCTCATCGGGCTCAAGGCCGCACGCCTTGCCGGGTCCGGAATCGGCATCGGGTTGCAGGCGAAGGGAACGGCCCTCATCCACCGCCGCGATCTCACCCCGCTGGCGAACCTCGAGCTGTACAGCGTCGCTCCATCGCTGACCCGCGAATCTTACCGGGCGATGGGCATCAACGCCGGCCGGCATGCGAAGGGTTCGACACCGGAGCCTGGGAGAAACCCGTACTCGGACGAGGCGATCGAGGCCAGGTACCACACCATGGTGGTGTCACTCGTGGCCATGGAGCGTGAGATCTGCGACCCCGCCGCCTACCCTGAGTCGATGGCACTCACCGAGGCGCACACATGACTATCGCCAAGTCTGGCAAGCCTGTCGACGAGGTCACACTCGACGCACTTCGAGCCGGCGACCTCGAAGTCGACGACGTGCGCATCCACCCCGACACCCTCATCGCTCAGGCCCACGTCGCCGGAGACCATGGCAATCCTCAGCTCGCGGAGAACTTCCTTCGAGCGGCCGAACTCGCACAGTTGCCAGACCATCGAGTCATGGCGATCTATGAGTCGCTTCGCCCGCGCCGATCCACCGCACAGCAGTTGGAAGGGATCGCCGCCGAGCTCGGCGAGCTCGGCGCAGTTCGGAACGCCGCCCTTATCCGGGAGGCGGCAGAGGTCTACCAGGCCCGAAATTTGCTGCTGTGAGCCTTGTTGCCGGCGTCGATATCGGCAATGCCACGACTGAGATTGTCATCGCCGACACTGGTGTCGAACCGGCAATGCCGATCATGTGGGATCGGGGAGCGACGAAGGGTTCTAAGGGCTCAGCCGAGGCAGCGTTGCGTGCCGCACGGATGCTCTCCCGCATGGAGCGGCGCCTCGGTGCTACCTGCATACAGGCGGTTTTGACACCGCAAAGTCCCGTCCTCACCCATCGAATCGACCTCCCCTCTCCGGTCATCGACACCGGCAGTCTCACCCTCGTCGCCCTCGGATCATCAACTCCCGCTGGCATCGGCGTCGGCGTCGGCCATCCGGTGGACATCGCCGCACCGCCATCGAGCACATCGACGGAGCACGGTCCCCTCGTGCTCGTCGCTCGGGATCCGCTCGGCTACCGTGCGACTGTTTGGCAGGTACCCCGGTGGCTCGCCGCTGGTCACGTGATCGCAGGGCTCGTCCTTGCGGGGGACGAAGCCAGGCTCGTCGGGTCGCGTCTGTCGGAGGTCATCCCCGGCGCGCCGATCATCGACAGCGTCTATGCCGAACTCGCCCTCCGGTGCGATCTGATCGCGTTGGAGGTCGCCGCGCCCGGCCAGCACGTGCGAACCCTCGGCGACCCAATCTGGCTCGCCGACGCCTTGGGTGTCGGCGCCGGCGCCCATGAGCACGCCCGCGCAGCGACACACCTCACCCGCGGGCACCGGTCGGCAGCCATCGGCCGGCTTCGGGATGGCCCGCCACCCCTTCGCCCTATCGTTACAACGCCTTTCGTGCGATGGTCTGATGGTTCGGTCTTGGGGTTCACTGACGCTTGTTCTCGGCTCCGACTACTCCCCGTCGGGGCTGTGCGCAGCTACACCGTTCCACCTGGCGACGAGGTACCGGTGGATGATCTGTGGGTCGTGGGCCTTGATGCATTGGAGTCCATGCCTAGCCTGCGCTCGGGGTCAGTACAGGATCTGCGGCACGTCATGGCTGCCCTGACCACCGAGTCACCCAACGGCGAGCATGCTCACGCATTCGCTGACGGCTGGCATGGCCGGGTGGTGTTGCGGTCAAGTGAGGCGCAGGCCGCGCGACTCGGTGCCCTCACGACCCCAGGCGCCCGACCTGATTCCCTCATAGTCGACCTCGGTGGCGGCACCATTGACGTCGTAACCGCCAACGGCGACGCGATCACAGCAGCGGGCTCCGGTGAACTCCTCACCGAAGCCGTCGCCTATGCCCTGTCAATTTCATCGGGAGCAGCAGAGTGGGCCAAGCGCGGCCCGGCATCCCGGATCGATTCCCCGCAACTCGTCACCGACGAATCCGGCGACCGACGGTTTCTCGAGGAACCCGCCCCCCACGGCACAGTTGGCTGGCTGGTGACTCCGGGACCGAGCGGTCCGTTGCCATTCACGCGAGAGCTATCGGTCGCCGAGTGGCGGCTCATCCGCCTCACCCTCAAGCAGATGGTCCTGGCCGACAACCTCCGGCGAGTACGCGAGCATTCGGGT
>CAMAWO010000069.1 GCA_945861925.1 Bifidobacterium breve
AACGCCAGCAACACCCGGGCCCGCGTGATCATCCGGGCAGGATGCGTCCCAGACGAAACCACCTTGGTCAACTTCGCACGATCAGCCGCCTTCAAGCGGACCGTGAACTCCTTCGGACGAGGCACGACAACAACTCCCACTGGTCAAGCATCAACCAGAGGAGCGGACCACAAAAAACCATCAAATTAAAGGCGACACGCTACTAGGGCGATCACGAGGGCGTTTGCGTTGGCGAGTTGATCTTTGTGGACGTACCCGGCCCCGACTGGAAGGGAGCCTGCGCTGCGGCCGGCAAACCGTGCATCAGGGAGGCTAGACAGGAAGGGGACCGCGAGCTCAGGCCGCTGGGTAAGGAAGGCATCCGCGAGATTAAAGCCGTTGACGTCCGGGCCGAAGTCGATGTCGAGGACGACGGGGTCAGGATCTATGTTGTCCCACATTCGCCGAGCAGCAGCCGCGCTCGACGCTGCGCCGACCACGGTGCAATGGTTGCATGCCAGTCGTACGGCGCGGTCGAAATGTTCCTCAGAAGGTACATCGGGGAGTTCTGGCGCGCGGGCTCAGTGGGCCCAAGGGTCGACCAGCGCAAGGCCGATGCCGTCGAAGTCGCGCGTATTCCGGGTTGCGAGCGTGGCGTCACGGGCGAGGCAGATCCCCGCGATGCAGGCGTCGGCCATACTGATTCGTCGGCCCATCCCCATGCGCTTCGCGCTCAATGCTCCCGCCACTTGAGCATCGTGCATGCCAAGTGGGAGGAAGGTGCCAAGCCACTGGCCCTCAAGAAGGCTCCACTGGGCAGCCACGTGGTCACGCCGGTGTCCTGCGGGCATCCGAGCGATCCCGTTTGAGACCTCCATGACCGTGATGGCGGTGATCGCGAGTTGTTCGGGGTCCTGGCTGACGACCCAGGCGAGCGCCGGCGATGACTCCGGGCCCTGCATCACCTCGGAGACAACGTTCGTGTCGAGGATGATCACGTGAACGGATCGCCGACCTCATCCGCGCGAGACGGAAATTCTAAGCCCTCGCCATCGAGGGCCGTGCGCATCGCAAGCATGATGTCGACGAGGCTGCGCTCGACCGGAGAGGCCACCGCCTCCGACAAGATGAAGCGCGCCTCCGCCTCCATCGATCGTCCGTGCGTTGCCGCCCGCACCCGGAGTCGGTCGCGAACATCCTCATTGAGCCCGCGAATCGTGAGCGTTGCCATGCCGCGAGCCTATGATCCGACAGCATTGCTGTCAACGCTATCGCCCTAAATGCGGCCGCCCTCTTCATCACTACGGTAACTTCACTGCCATGAAGACAACGCTGGTGCTGAACGACGAGCTCTACCGCCAAGCCAAGTTCATCGCCTCCGGGCGCGGCTGCACCGTGTCGTCAATAGTCGAGGAAGCATTGAGGCTCCTTCTGAGCACAGCAAATGGGGTTCAGGGGCCGAGCAATCCGATGCTTGCTTGGCACGTGGGCCAGCCCCATGTCGACATCGACGACAGCCGCGCCGTGCAGGACGCTCTCGATGCCGGACAGGATGCTGATGATCTGCGTTGACGTCAATTTGCTCATCCACGCAGCGGACGCCGTCACAACCGGTTTCGTCCGCATCGTCGCAAATGGGCGCCTCATGCCCTCACCCCTGCGCCCGAATCACATTTCGGGACCTCGTACGTTCACTCGGCCCACGCGGCTACGACATCCCTGATGCATGGATTGCAGCGAGTGCCATGTCAACCCTCGCAACCTTCGATCGCGGATTTCGACGGTTCCCCGGGCTGAGGGCCATTGAGCCATCCGCATCAGACACGTGAGTTGCCGTTGATGATCGGAAAATATTTGGTGGAGCTGAGGGGATTCGAACCCCTGACCCCCTGCATGCCATGCAGGTGCGCTACCAGCTGCGCCACAGCCCCGATGCGCTCAACTGCGCGGGAGAGGAAAGCATAGCGCCCGCGGGCCGCCCCGAAATCTCGGCCCTCCCCCGCGGATCCGCTACGGTCACCTATCGTCGGCGAGGGCGGTCTCGGGCAGTGTGCCCGCGTTGTATTCCTGCAGCCGCCACCTCGGCCCATACCCCGAGAGGTTTTCGACAAGCACCGACCACGAGCAGTTCGTGAGCACACCGAGCACCGCCCAGTGCTCTGGCGGCAGTTCAAGCATCTGTCCGATACCGGCCCGCGCCGCACCGCCGTGGGTCACGACAACGAGCACCTGTCCGGCACCGACCCCAAGGAGCGCCTTCTCAACGGCCATCGCCATGCGGGCCGCCACCTCCCGACGAGTTTCGCCGGTGATGCCGGGCCTGATGTCGGCGCCGCTCGACCATGAGGCGAGCAACTCGCTGTAGCCGGATTCGAGCTCGGGACGCGTCAGCCCCTCCCACTCACCGGCAAAGGTCTCGCGTAGTCCGGCGTCAAGATGTACCTCGAGGCCGAGGATCCGCGCAAGCGGCTGAGCCGTCGCGCGCGCCCGGAGCAGATCCGACGCGATAATCATCGACGGTTTGAGGGTCGCGAGCATGCCTGCAGCCCGGAGCGCCTGCCCGGTGCCGACATCATCGAGGTCGATGTCGGTTTGGCCCTGGAACCGCTGTTCGGCGTTCCATGGTGTGCGGCCATGGCGCCAGAACACGATCTTTCGCGGCGTGTTCATCAGATCAGTTTCCGTGGACGGAGTGGGGCGCAGTCACCGACTCCGGCAGTTCGATGAAGGGGCAGTCCTTCCAAAGCCGCTCGATCGCGTAGTGAATGCGCTCCTCAGCGACCTGGACATGCACGACGACATCACCAAAGTCCAAGAGCACCCAGTGGCTCGTGCGTTCCCCTTCTCGTCGCAGGAGCTTCGAACCCAGACCGAGAAGCCGCTCCTCGACAGCGTCAACAACACCCTTGACCTGGCGATCATTCTGGGCGGAACACAGCACGAAAATATCGGTGAGAACAACATGCTCACTCACGTCGATGGCGACGATGTCGGTCGCCATCTTGTCAGCAGCCGCCTCGGCCGCCGCTATGGCCAGGCTGATTGCCTCGGGTGTTGCAGTCACGTCATCCGCCTCTGGTCAGGGTTTTCGACCCTCAGCCTCTCACAGGAGCGATGCTTCGTCGCCGAGCAGCACGAGAACATCGACGACCGGCCGGCCGCCGCCAAAGATTCGAATAGCCGAACGCGGCACTCCGAGGGCCTCGGCGACGTCCGTCCCTCTCGACACCGAACCCGGATCAGCGTCCGGAATGACGATCATCGTCTCGCCCCGTGGCCGGCGTCCGGCCTCAACCACGGTGAATCCAGCGGATAGCAGGGAGTCCGTCGCTGCGAGAGTCTTGGCCACAGGTGCCCCCGCGCGCGCGAGGACCACGCGGGTCATCCGGGACTCCCCCGGGGTGAGCCTCGCCTCCGGCAGGAGCGACTCGACGAGGGCCGGGCCGAGCGGGCGCCGGATGACAGCGGCCTCATTGGCTCGCACGGTCGTCACCGGAAGGAAGGCCTCCACTGAAGAGCCTGTCGCCATTTCGGAATGCACGACCATGAGGGTGTCGACAAGTTCGTCATTTGTCGCCGTCGACTTCGCCAGTGATCCCAGACTCAACACCACCTGGCGCATTGACTCGACATCGTCCGGGAGACTGGCGAGTACCCGCTCGATGACCTCGGCGAACCTTCGCATACGCGCCGCCTGAGACTCCCCGGGCTGAAGCGTCAAGGCATACGTTGCCGCGTTGACCCCGGCGAGGGTCCTGGCCCCGAGCGGCACCGTTTCGATCGTCTTGCCCGCCGCGTCAGTGACGCGCACCGACTCCTGCACCGAAATCGGCACTCCCCCGATCGCATCGACAAGCGCCGCGAGGGCGAGCCGGTTCAAAGCGACAGCGGCATCGACCCTGACGCCGAGGAGCATCGAGACACCGGTGCGCGACTGGAGGGTGTCGGACGCCCCCACGGTCGACTGGAGCGGGGTCGGGAGCGGGACCGGCACGAGGAGGATGGGCGAGAGGTAGATCTGGCTGCCGCCGTTCACACCTCCCCCCGTGGCAAGGAGCACGTTCGCGACCGCGAGGCCCTCCTTGTCAGTGACCTGGAACAGCAGGGTGCGCTGGATCGGTGTCTGCGTTTCAGACGACGGGGCCTCCCCTGGACCGGTGACGCTTGACGGGATCGTCGCTTCGGGAGTCTGCGGTTGGGGAACCTGCGCGCCGGTGCCGGGAAGGAGGAAGACCGCGCTCGTGCCGATGATGAGGACGACGGTGGCTAACGCGATGATCCCGCCTCGCGTGCGCCACAGGGCGAGGTTCCGCAAGTTCACGGGGACTTTCGGGCGTAGAGATCTCGTTCGACGATGTAGTTCGCCACCGAAAGCGGGATCATCTCGGTCACGGGGGCACCATCACGGATGCGATCGCGCACCTTGGTTGACGAGACGTCAATGCCGGGGACCTCAACGAGGGTACATAGCCCATCGGGCAGCGGTGGCGCCTTCAGTGGATGCCCCGGGCGGGTGACGCCGACGAGGTGGGCGAGAGCAAGGATCTCAAGGGGTCGTCGCCATGACATGAAGTCGGCGAGAGCATCCGCCCCGGTAATAAAGAACCAGGCATCGCCATCAGTCGCTGGACCGCCCGATTCCTTGCGCGCCTGTCTGAGATCGGTCAGTGTGTCGATCGTGAAGGTCGGCCCCTGCCGGTCGATGTCGACCCGGCTCGGCACGAATCGCGGATCAACGCTGGCCCCCAGGCACGTCATCTCAAACCGCTCCTCACGTCCGGCAACCGGGGCCCACCTTCGGTGCCATGGCTCACCGGCCGGAACAAGAATGACAGTGTCGAGCAGGAGTCGGTCGGCAACTTCCGCGGCCGCTGAGAGGTGACCGAAGTGGATCGGGTCGAACGTGCCGCCTAAGACCCCGATGCGCTGCGCGGTCACGGCCGGAATTCGATCAGTCGCCGCTCTACCGGTTAACGTTGATCATCATGGTGGCGATCAGGCCCACCACGAGCACGCCGAACGCGAACAGGCCCACGACATAGGCAGGTACGCCATGCGACGCGGTAGCCGCCTCTTCGCTCGCCAGCACTGCCGCGGCATGGATCAGGCTCATGGGGTTCCCTTCGGCTCGTCCGGAACTCAATCCTCGTTCCCGGCAGGCAGCACTCTACCGGCGGGTGCAGTTACTCGCGGATGTGGCCATCGCCGGTGACAACGTAGGTCGTCGTCGTGAGCTCAGTCAGGCCCATCGGCCCGCGAGCATGGAGTTTTTGGGTCGAGATGCCGATCTCCGCGCCGAACCCGAACTCGCCGCCATCGGTGAACCGGGTCGATGCGTTCACCATGACCGCGGCGGAGTCGACTCCGGCGACAAAACGCTGCGCAGCGCTCTGACTATCGGTGACGATCGCCTCAGTGTGACCTGAGGACCACCTGCGGATATGGGCTATGGCGTCGTCAATGCTGTCAACGACCCCCGCTGCGAGGTCCAGGGAGTAGTACTCGGCGGCCCAGTCCTCGTCAGTCACCGGCAGGAACTTGATGCCGGCATCGAGCGCGTAGCCCTCGAAGGCGTCATCGCCGTGAATGGTCACCTTGGCATCGCTCAGGGCCGCGAGAGCCCTGGGCAGGAACGCGCCGGCGATCTCGCGATGGACGAGGAGCGTCTCGGCCGCATTGCACACACTCACCCGCTGGGCCTTGCTGTTGAGCACGATCGCGATGGCCTTGTCGATGTCGGCGTCCTTGTCGACGTAGACATGGCAATTACCGACCCCCGTCTCGATCACGGGGACGGTCGAGTTGTCGACGACGCTCCTGATGAGCGACTCGCCACCGCGGGGAATGAGGACGTCGACGAGGCCGCGCGCCGTCATGAGGTACTTCACCGCCTCGTGGGTCTCGCCGGGCACCATTTGCACCGAATCGGTGGGAAGGCCCGACTCGACGAGGGATTCGCGCATGATGCGGGTAAGTGCCTCATTGCTGGACGCGGCTGACGACGACCCCCGCAGCAGTGATGCGTTTCCACTCTTCAGGCACAGCCCAGCGGCATCGACGGTGACATTGGGTCGTGCCTCGTAGATCATGCCGACCACGCCGAGCGGGACGCGCACCTGGCGCACCTGCAGTCCATTGGGAAGCGTGTAGCCACGGATGACCTCGCCCACCGGGTCGGGGAGTCCCGCGACGTCGCGGAGGGCTTGCGCAATGTCAGCGATACGCGCGCCAGTGAGCGTGAGTCGGTCGATGAGCGCGGCTGCGGTGCCGGCCTCCCTGGCCCGGGCCACGTCGAGGTCGTTGGCCTCGACGATCTCAGGGGCCCTTGAGTCGAGGGCATCAGCCATTGCCAGCAGGGCGATGTCCTTCTCATGCCGGGTGAGGAGGCGCAGCGCCGCAGCGGCCTCCTTTGCACGACGGGCCGTTGCGAGCACGCTCTCCTGTTCGTCATTCACAGGCAGAGTCTAGAACGGCAGGATGCGCCCGGCCGCCACAAGACTCACTTGCCCATGCGCCGTCTGGCCTCGACGGTGGAAGTAGCCCTGGTCGATCACCTCGACACCCACCACCTGCCAGTCGGGCAGACCGGCACTGACCCGATGCTCGCTCCACAGACGCGCGGCAAGACTCATCGCGGTCGCTGCATCGGCGGCCTCGTCCCAGTAGCGCACTTCAGCCCGGCTGGGCGCATAGCGCCCGGAAAGTAGAAAGGGGTGCTCGTCACTCAGTCGCTCGAGGGCCGTTCTAATCTCCCCGTCGGTCACTGGTGCACCCTCAACGGTCAAGGTGACGTGCCACATTCGGGCGGAGGACTCTGGCTCAACATCTGGGACGGCCCTCAGCACCTTTGGCCTCCCTCCCTGACGAGTCCTCAGAGCACGACGAGATCATCCCGGTGGACGACCTCGCGCTCATATGCCGCTCCGAGTTCGCGAGCAAGCTCGCGGGTGGACCTGCCGAGCAAGCCCGGCAACTCCGTTGAGTCAAAGTTGATCAGTCCGCGGGCGATCGCGTGACCCTTTTCGTCGAACAAGTCCACCGGATCTCCGGCACTGAACGTTCCCTCGACGCTCGTAATGCCCGCAGGGAGCAGCGACATTCGGCGGCGCACGACCGCATCCGCCGCACCAGCGTCGAGGTACACCCGGCCTGAGCCGGTAGTCGCGTGGGCGAGCCAGAGCATCCGGGTCGAGGAGCGCTCGCCCGTGGCATGGAACACGGTGCCTACGGATGCATCCGTGAGGGCCCGTGCAGAATCCGAGGCGGCCGCGAGCAACACCGGAATCCCCGCCGCGTTCGCGATGCGCGCCGCCCCCACCTTCGAGGTCATTCCGCCGAGTCCGACTCCGGCATCGCCCACTCCCCCGATCTGCACCCCTGCGAGGTCATCGTCGGTCGCAACGGTCTCGATGAGGGTCGCTCCCTCACGGCCGGGCGGGCCGTCGTAGAGCCCCGCAACGTCGGAGAGGAGGACGAGGGCGTCGGCCTGCACGAGGTGCGCCACGAGCGCCGCGAGGCGGTCGTTATCGCCGACCCTGATCTCGTCGGTCGCGACCGTGTCGTTCTCGTTCACAATCGGGATGATGCCGAGCTCAAGGAGCTTGAAGAGGGTGCGCTGCGCATTTCGGTAGTGGGTGCGACGGGTGACGTCGCCTGCGGTGAGGAGCACCTGGCCGACTGTGAGGCCATAGGTAGCGAAGGCCCGCGAGTAGGCCGCGATGAGGATGCCCTGGCCGACGCTCGCCGCCGCCTGCGCCGTGGCGAGGTCCCGCGGCCTGCGGGTCAGCCCAAGCGCCGGGAGGCCGGTGGCAATCGCCCCGCTCGAGACGAGCACGACCTGATGGCCGGAGCGCACTCTGGCCGCGATGTCGCCCACGAGTGCCTCGACTCGCTCATCGTTGAGTCCGCCGGATCGCTTCGTCAGCGATGACGACCCAATCTTCACGACGAGCCTGGGAGCCTTCGCGATCGATGCGCGCGCTGCCGACATCAGGCCTCGCCGTCAAGTCGGACATCGACACGCACATCCGTTCCGCGCGGGCCTTGATGGGGCCCCTCACCCGCCATGATCGACGGCTGCCAGTCGAAGACCACCGCGTTCTCCTCGCCACCGATCATCACGGTCGCGCCCGGGGTCGCGCCGGCCTTGTACAGCGCCTCCTCGATACCAAGTCGCGCGAGCCGGTCGGCGAGATAGCCGACGGCCTCGTCATTGCTGAAATCAGTCTGCCGCACCCAACGTTCCGGGCGCTCGCCACGAATCCGGTAGCCCTCATCCTCAATAAGGACCTCAAACCCGATGTCGTTGACCGCGCGAGGCGTAATGATGATTCGCGGCTCCTCATCGGGGATCGCAGCCTTGCGCGCTTCCATGACGAGCGCAGCCATCGCGAAAGAGAGCGGCCGGAGCCCCTCGCGCGCGGCAGCCGAAATCTCAAAGACCTGAAGCCCGCGCTCCTCGAGGATCGGACGAACCATGTCGGCAAGCGTACGGCCGTCAGGAACATCGATCTTATTCAACGCGACGATGCGCGGCCGGTCGAGCAGCCCCCCGTAGGCCGCGAGTTCCTCCTCAATGACATCGAGATCGTCGATTGGGTCGCGGCCGGGCTCCATCGTGGCGCAATCAAGAACATGCACGAGGACGCTGCAGCGCTCAACATGGCGAAGGAACTCCAGGCCAAGCCCCTTGCCCTCGCTCGCGCCCGGGATGAGCCCGGGAACATCAGCGACCGTGAATACGGCCTCGCCCGCAGTCACGACACCGAGATTGGGCACGAGGGTGGTGAAGGGGTAGTCGGCGATCTTGGGTCGCGCCGCGCTCATAGCCGCGACGAGACTGGACTTGCCTGCGCTCGGGAAGCCGACGAGGGCGACATCAGCCACGCTCTTGAGTTCAAGAACCACATCACGGTAATCGCCGGGCTCGCCGAGGAGTGCGAATCCGGGCGCCTTGCGGCGGGGGGAGGCCAGGGCGGCATTGCCGAGCCCGCCGCGGCCTCCGCGCGCAATGACGAATCGGGTGCCCGCACCAACGAGATCGGCGATGACCTCGCCGGTCGGGCTGAGGACCATGGTGCCGGGCGGTACACGCAGCACGATGTCGTCGGCCTCGGCGCCATTGCGGTTGCCACCCTGGCCGGCCTTGCCGTTTGCCGCCTTGCGATGGGGTCCGTGGTGGAACTCAAGAAGGGTCGTGACACTGGAGTCAACTTCAAGGGTGACGTCGCCGCCGCGACCGCCGTTCCCACCATCAGGGCCGCCGAGCGGCTTGAACTTCTCACGCAGGACGGAGGCGCAGCCGTTGCCGCCGTCACCCGCCTGCACGTGCAGGGTGACGCGGTCGACGAACGTTGCCACCGGATGCTCCCGTTCTCACTCGTTTGGGGCTTTTGGCTGGGGCTATGAATTGACGTGGGCTGAAATGCGAGACGAGGCGGACCCAAGCGGGCCCGCCTCGTCCACCAGCCTTGTGGTGCTGACCTATTCGCCAGCGAGGATATTCACGACCCGGCGCCCACGACTCATGCCGAAGTCGACACGACCCGCGGCCAGCGCGAACAGGGTGTCGTCGCCACCCCTGCCGACGTTGTCGCCTGGGTGGAAGTGGGTTCCGCGCTGGCGAACGATGATCTCGCCCGCATTCACTAGTTGTCCACCGAACCGCTTGACGCCGAGGCGCTGGGAGTTGGAGTCGCGGCCGTTACGGCTGCTGGAGGCACCCTTCTTGTGAGCCATCTCAGATCACTTCCCGGTCTTGATGTCGTTGACCTTTACCGTCGTCAACTCAGAGCGGTAGCCCTGGCGACGGCGGTAGCCGGTCTTGTTCTTGTACTTGAGGATGTCAATCTTCGGACCACGATGGTGGTCGACGATCTCCGCGGTCACCGACACCTTGGCGAGCACACTCGCATCGGTCGTCACGACGGCGCCATCAACGAGAAGCAGGGCCGGCAGGGCGATGAAACTGCCCGGCTCCCCGGCAACCCGGTCAAGCACCACTACATCGCCAACGGCGACCTTTTCCTGCCGGCCGCCAGCGCGCACAATCGCGTACACCACGTACTCCTACCTGTCGATTGCTCATTCGCGAACGGGCCGGCACGCAGCCTGCGGGACACGATTGAGTTGACGCCCAACTCGGGCGTTGGAGCCCTAGCCTACGGACACGCGTGGCGCAGGGTCAAACCGACTCCGATTTGACCCGATCTGACCGTTCCTTATCCGGCTCGGACACGTCGTCTTCGTCGTCGTCGTCGTCGTCGTCGTAGTCGTCGTCGTCGTCGTCGTCGTCGTCGTCGTCGTCGTCGTCTTCATCTTCGTCGTCTTCGTCGTCTTCATCAACGTCGTCAGCATCGTCATCGTCATTATCGTCATCATCGTCGTCTTCGTCTTCGTCTTCATCCGCATCGGCGGCGTCCAGGTTGTCGTGAGCCAGGTCGGCTTCAATGAGCACCTCCTCGACGATTTCCTCGACCAGGAGTTCGTCGTCAACGACTGCAAGCGCCTCGGTCGCAGCGAGAGCACGCGCGGCGACATCAGCCGGATCGACAGCATTGGCCGGTCGCCGATTCCGGGGAGACTCAACATGCTCGGAATCCACCGGGTGCAACGACACCTTGATTCCACGGCCCCCGCACACCTCGCACTGGGTGGAAAAGGACTCGATAAGGCCGGAACTGATCCGCTTGCGGGTCATCTGCACGAGACCGAGGGAGGTCACCTCGGCGACCTGATGCTTCGTACGATCTCGGCCAAGGCACTCCACGAGGCGCCGGAGCACGAGGTCTCGATTGCTCTCGAGGACCATGTCGATGAAGTCGACGACGATGATGCCGCCGATATCCCGCAGTCGAAGCTGCCGGACGATCTCCTCAGCCGCCTCGAGGTTATTGCGGGTGACCGTCTGCTCGAGATTGCCGCCCTGGCCGGTGAACTTTCCTGTATTCACGTCGACAACGGTCATCGCCTCGGTGCGGTCGATGACGAGCGAGCCACCCGAGGGGAGATAGACCTCGCGGTCGAGTGCCTTTGCCAACTGCTCGTCGACGCGGTGGAGGGCGAAGAGATCGCCGGTGCCGACATGGCGGTGGAGTCGCTCTGCGAGGTCAGGCGCGACCGAGGTCACGTACTCGCTCACGGTCTGCCAGGCGGTATCGCCCGACACTACGAGCGACGCCACGTCCTCGTTAAAGATGTCACGGACGACCTTTGTCGCGAGATCCGGCTCACCGTAGAGGAGGGTCGGCGGCGAGGCCGACTGCACCTTGGCACTGATGTCGTCCCACTGCGCCTGCAGCCGTGCGATGTCCCGCTCGAGTGCATCCTCGGGCGCGCCCTCCGAGGCGGTCCGGACAATAACTCCAGCATTCGCAGGCATGACTCGCTTGAGAATGCCCTTGAGTCTGGATCGCTCGGTATCCGGAAGTTTCCGGCTGATGCCGGTCATCGAGCCGTCCGGCACGTAGACGAGGAATCGACCCGGGAGCGAGATCTGACTCGTGAGGCGGGCGCCCTTTTGCCCAACCGGGTCCTTCGTGACCTGAACGAGAACGGGGTCACCTGACTTGAGCGCAAATTCAATGCGCTTGGGCTGCCCCTCCATGCCCGCCACATCCCAGTTAACCTCACCGGCGTAGAGGACGGCATTGCGGCCACGACCGATGTCGACGAAGGCTGCCTCCATGCTCGGCAGCACGTTCTGCACGCGCCCGAGGTAGACATTGCCGACGAGTGAGCCGGAGGATCCGCGAGTGACATAGTGCTCGACGAGCACACCATCCTCGAGTACCGCGATCTGCGTGCGATCACCGGACTGGCGGACGACCATCTCGCGGTTCACCGACTCCCGGCGGGCGAGAAACTCGGCCTCAGTGAGGATCGGAGCCCTGCGGCGTCCGGCCTCGCGACCCTCGCGACGCCGCTGCTTCTTCGCCTCAAGACGGGTTGACCCTCGCAGCGAGCCGACATCGTCGGAGCCCTTCGCAGCCCGGTTCCGGGTCCGCGGCTCGCGGACCTTGACCACCGTGTTCGGCGGGTCATCGGACGAGGGCTCAAGATCGTCATTGCCACGCCGGCGCCGCCGCCGACGCCTGCGGCCCGCCGATTCGTCACCCTCGTCCTCGCCCGACTCCGAGTCGTCGCCAGATCCCTCACCGGCCTCGTCGGACTCCTCGTCGCCCGACTCAGACTCCTCACCACGGCGACGGCTGCGACCCCGTCCGCCCCTCCGGCGCCTGCGACGCCTGCTCTCGTCATCGCCCTCATCGTCGGAGGCCTCATCGGCCCCGTCCGCTACCTGCTCAGGCTGATCGTCGGAAGAAGGAGACTCGGCCTGCGCCGCACCCCCGGAACGGCGGCGCGACCGGGCCTGGGGGGGACGAGTGTCGTCGTCATCAGCATCAGATGGCGCATCGACACCGGACACGACGGGGGCTTGGAAGAGCGGGGCGACAAACGCCGCCGCGACTGCCTTCGCCGGACGCCTGCCGCGCGAGTCCGGCGGTGTCTCGGAGGCCTCCGCAAGCTCCTCGCCGATCGCGGCATTGTCGACGATCGGGGTAACCGTGCGTCGTGACGGCCTCTTGGATGCCGCCTTCACCGGCTTGTGGGTGACGTCGCCACCGAGGTCGCCTGCTGTCGCATCTTCGGGTCCAGGAGTCGACTGCTTCTTGGCGGCCGTCTTGCGAGTTGCCTTCTTCACCGGTTCATCAGTCGTCGCGGCTGCCAGTTCTGGTCCCTTCTCGAACACCACTTCGGCGGGTGGGCCAGCCGGGCGGCTCGCTGCTCGGCGCCTCGCGCGAGGTGGGCTTACTGCAGGGTCGCTGCTATTGGATTCAGGGCTGGTGTTCATTTCGTCGACCATCAGGTCGACCTCCTTCATCGGCTCAGTCCACCGGACGACCGGGGTGCTGCTGAGCCCTACGGGTGTACCTGACCGGCGGCCACGCACACAAAGCCTTGGTGTTCTCGCCTCGCACCGTTAGGCGGAGCGGTCGGGGGCGAAGGGATCGCCCACGGTCGCAGTCACTGGGTTGAGCGGCCCCTGTGCCAGCCGGGTCACCCGAGGGGGCACTGGCGGCACAAGGTCGGCCACTCGCCGCAGTGCGGCAAGAACGTCGTCGGGTCGAACGGACGGTGTGACGTGCCGAACGACTGCCGTGAGTATGGCACAGTCGGCCAGCACGGACGTCAACGGCGCGTCGTGCGCGGCAACTGCGCTCATCGTCACGACCGCCACCCGAGCATCGAATCGGCGCAACCCCGACTTTGTCAGCCGCTCCACCTCGATCGTCGTGGCGGCGAGGAGCGCCTCGACGCAGCCCGTCAGCGCATCAAGGCTGACCCCGGGGACCTCGAACTGCCACGAACTCGCCTCGAGTCGCTGAACGAAATCCGGGGTGCGGGCCTGCACGACCTCGACGACGTCAAGGCCCGGCGGCAGGGCCTCATCGAGGGCCGTGCGCATTCGATTCGGATCACACTCCACCGTGACGCCGATCTCGACATACTCCGCCTCGCTCGCCACACCTGTGGGGGCGGAATTGGCGTACGAGATCTTCGGATGGGGCGAGAATCCGGCGCTGTAGGCCATCGGGACCTGAGCGCGGCGCAGCGCCCGTTCAAGGGCCCTCTGGAAATCTCGATGGCTGGAAAACCTCAGCCGACCACGTTTGGCATAGTGAATGCGCAATCGTTGGACGGTGGGCGCGACATCACGCTCCGGCGGCCGACGGGCCACCCGGGTTACGCCAGGACCGGCGGGCGTGCCGGCATTGCTGGCATCGGCAGGTTGGTGATTCCGGTCGGACCGACCTGGATCTCAGTCTCCATCTGGTCGCAGACCCCGCAGTCGAAGCATGGGGTCCAGCGGCAGTCCTCGACCGCTACCTCGTCGAGCGATGCCTGCCAATCCTCCCAGAGCCATTCGGCATCGAGGCCGGAGTCGAGGTGATCCCAGGGCAGCACCTCTGCACGCTCGCGCTCGCGGATGGTGAACCAGTCGACGTCGACGGACTCGCCCTCAAAGGCCTTTGACGCAGCGAGCATCCAGCGTTCGTAGGAGAAGTGCTCGCTCCATCCGTCGAATCGCGCGCCATCGCGCCAAGCCTGGAGAATGACCCTCCCGACTCTACGATCACCGCGCGACAGGAGCCCCTCGACGATGCCGGGCTTGCCATCGTGGTACCGCAGGCCGATTGCCTTGCCGTACTGACGATCGGCCCTGATGGCGTCGCGGAGTTTGAACAGCCGCGCATCGGTCGACTCATGATCGAGTTGGGCGGCCCACTGGAACGGGGTATGGGGCTTGGGCACGAAGCCGCCGATCGACACCGTGCACCGGATGTCATTGCGGCCGGTGGCCGAACGGCCGGCCTTGATCACCTCGCGAGCGAGGGTCGCGATTTGGAGGATGTCGTCATCGGTTTCGGTCGGCAGGCCGCACATGAAATACAGCTTGACGGATCGCCACCCGGCCGCATAGGCGGTCGTCACCGTGCGAATGAGGTCTTCCTCGTTCACCATCTTGTTGATGACCCGGCGCATCCGCTCGCTGCCGCCCTCAGGTGCGAAGGTGAGGCCGCTGCGCCGCCCATTGCGGGAGAGCTCATTGGCGAGGTCGACATTGAAGGCATCGACCCTCGTGCTCGGCAGCGAGAGCGAGGTCTGGGTGTCCTCGTATCGGTCGGCGAGGTTGCGGGCGATGTCAGCGATCTCGGAGTGGTCGGCGCTTGAGAGGGAAAGCAGCCCAACCTCCTCGTAGCCGGTCTTTTGGAGCCCCGCCTCCACCATCGCGGCAATGCCGGTGATGCTGCGTTCGCGCACGGGCCTGGTGATCATCCCGGCCTGGCAGAACCGGCATCCACGCGTGCAACCCCGGAAGATCTCGACGCTCATTCGCTCATGCACGGTCTCGGCGAGGGGAACAAGCGGGGCCTTGGGGTACGGCCACGCATCGAGGTCCATGAGCGTGTGCTTGCGGACCCGCCAGGGAACATCGGGGCGATTCGGCGCGACCCGCTGGATGCGTCCGTCATCGAGATACGTCACGTCGTAGAACTGAGGCACGTAGACGACGCCGGTGCGGGCGAGCTCGAGCAGCAGACCCTCACGTCCGCCGGGGCGACCGCCTTGCTTCCAGGCGCGCACGATGTCGGTGATGAGGAGCACCGCCTCCTCGCCATCGCCGAGGACGGCTGCGTCGATGATGTCGGCGATCGGCTCGGGGTTGAATGCCGCATGACCGCCGGCCACGATGATCGGATGGGTCTCGTCGCGGTCAACCGCGAGGAGCGGCAGACCCGCGAGGTCGATGGCGGTGAGCATGTTCGTGTAGCCAAGCTCGGTCGAAAACGACAGCCCGAACACATCGAAGTCGCCTACCGCTCGGTGACCGTCAACGGTGAACTGCGGCACCGAGTGCTCGCGCATGAGGGCCTCGAGGT
>CAMAWO010000070.1 GCA_945861925.1 Bifidobacterium breve
ACGGTGAGCCCGTGGATTCCCTTGGCCTCAAGTGCGGCCTTCACGTCCTCGAGCTTGAATGGCTTGATGATCGCGGTGATGAGCTTCATGACGACTCCTCCGTCTTGACTCGGGCTGCGTGTCCGACGCCGGCGAAGATCCCGCCGCCACCCGACTCGCCTAGGACATAGGCCGACTCAGCATGCTCGGCCAGGTCGATTCCGTTTACTTCCGCATCCTCTGAGATCCGGAAGCCAATGGTCACCTTGATGAGGAAGGCGATGATGAGCGTTGCGATGAGCGAGTAGAAGAGCACCGCACCCGCTCCGATCGCCTGCTTACCCAATTGCTCCGTCCCACCACCGTAGAGCAGGCCGTTCACTCCTGCCGGTGCTGCCTCAGTTGCCAGGATGCCGATGAGCAGGGTGCCGACGAGCCCGCCGACGAGGTGCACGCCCACGACGTCGAGGGAATCGTCGTACTTGAGCTTGTACTTCAAGCCGACAGCGAGCGCGCACAGCACACCGGCAATGGCTCCGATCGCGATTGCTCCGATCGGACTCACAGCCGAGCAGGCTGGGGTGATCGCGACGAGACCCGCAACGACGCCGGAGGCCGCCCCAAGGCTGGTGGCGTGCCCGTCGCGGATCCGCTCCGTCGCGAGCCACGCGAGACCGGCGGCGCACGTCGCGATGAAGGTGTTGAAAAACACCACTGACGCCGAGTTGTCCGCCGCAATTTGGGATCCGGCATTGAAGCCGAACCAGCCGAACCACAGCAGTCCGGCCCCGATCATGACGAGGGTGAGGTTATGTGGCTTCATCGGCGTCCTCGGCCAGCCGAGGCGACGGCCGATCACGATTGCGAGGACGAGTGCGGCGGCGCCCGCATTGATGTGCACCGCGGTTCCTCCGGCGAAGTCGATCACGCCCAGCTTGTAGATCCAGCCACCCTCGTCACCATTGAGGTTGAACACCCAGTGCGCGACCGGGAAGTAGACAATGGTTGCCCAGATACCGGCAAAGATGAGCCATGCGCTGAACTTTGTGCGATCCGCGACCGCGCCGGCGATGAGCCCGACGGTGAGGCAGGCGAACATCGCCTGGAAGGCGACGAATGCCATGGCAGGCACGCCGGCCTCGGGGTCATCGACCATCAGTCCCTCGAGCCCGAGGTACTGCGTCACGTTGCCGAGCAGTCCGGCCTGGCCGTATGAGTCGCCGAAGGCCATTGAGTATCCGTAGATAACCCAAAGGATACCGACGATGAAGAGCGCGCTCATGATCATCATGAGCATGTTGAGGACCGACTTTGAGCGGACCATGCCGCCGTAGAAGAAGGCCAAGCCCGGGATCATGAGCAGCACGAGCGCGGATGCGGTGAGCATCCATGCGGTGTTGCCCGTGTCTAGCGCGGATTCCATGTGACTCTCCCTCTCGTAGGGGGTGTTCCCTAGGAATGAGAGTGGACGCTTGACGTTTCCGCCGGATCGTCGCCGCGTTACTGGGCGATCACGCCGATGGCCGCCCGGTAACGTCCGTGTTACGAAAGACCCGGATCACGGTCTGCCCCCGCGCAGAACACCGGCACGGACGTCAATTCGCACGGACGTCAATTCGATACGAGGGCGTCAACAAACTCGATGGGGTCGAACGGCGCGAGGTCATCGGGGCCCTCTCCGAGCCCGACGAGCTTCACCGGGACCCCCAGTTCGCGCTGCACGGCGATGACGATGCCGCCCCTCGCCGTGCCATCAAGCTTTGTCAGGACGATCCCTGTGACGTTGACCGACTCGGCAAACACCCGCGCCTGAACGAGGCCGTTCTGCCCGGTGGTGGCGTCAAGGACGAGGAGAACCTCGTCGACGGCGGACTGCTTCTCGATGACGCGCTTTACCTTGTCAAGTTCGTCCATGAGGCCGGACTTCGTGTGGAGTCGGCCAGCGGTATCGATCACGACGGTATCGGCTCCAACCTTCACTCCCGTCGCGACCGCGTCGAAGGCGACGGCCGCGGGATCGCCACCCTCGGGTCCCCGAACGACGGTGGCGCCAACCCGGTCACCCCACGTCTGGAGCTGTTCGGCGGCAGCCGCCCGGAAGGTGTCGGCAGCACCGAGGACCACCGTACGACCCTCCGCAACGAGAAGGCGGGCAAGCTTTCCGGTGGTCGTCGTCTTACCGGTGCCATTCACGCCGACAATCATGAGGACGGCGGGCCTGCCAGCCGCCCGGGTAAAAAGTTCACGGTCCAGACTTGGGTCGACGAGGCCCAGCAGGGCTGAGCGAAGGGCCTCCCGAACATCTTCCGCGGATCGTGCTCCGCCCTCGACCTTGAGCGCCGTGCGCAGCCGCTCGATGATCTCGTTCGTCGGGCCGACGCCAAGATCCGCGAGAAGCAGTGTCTCCTCGATCTCCTCCCAGGTCGCTGTGTCAATCGAGTCGCGGCTTAGGAGCGAGAACAGTCCCTGACCGATTGCCGTATTTGACCGGGCCAGCCGAGCTCGAAGGCGGTGCAACCGGCCGGCCGCCGGATCGGGGACCTCGATCTCAAGCAACGCTGTCGACTCAACGGCGGCTTCAACTCCCGTAGGCGCTGGCGCCGGCACCGGTGTAACGCGACCTTGACCACTTCGTCGTCGGAGTGCCAAGGCAGCAATGACGAGCACGAGGATGACCGCAACGGCGATCCCGGCATACACGAGGCTCGAGTCCATGGAGGACATCCTCTCAGGCGGTTGCCGCCTCGCGTAGCCGTTGGCCGATGACCTGGGTCACGCCATCACCCCTCATCGACACTCCGTAGAGCGCGTCGGCAATCTCCATCGTGCGCTTTTGGTGGGTGATGACAATGAGCTGCGAGGTTGAACGGAGCTCTTCGATGATGTCAATAAGCCGACCAAGATTGACGTCGTCCAGGGTCGCCTCGACCTCGTCGAGGACGTAAAACGGGCTCGGACGCGCCTTGAACAGTGCGACGAGAAAGGCCACCGCGGTGAGCGCCCGCTCGCCTCCGGATAGGAGGGAAAGTCGCTTCACCTTCTTGCCAGGTGGCCTGGCCTCGACGTCAACGCCGGTGTTGAGCATGTCCGAGGGGTCGGTGAGGATGAGCCGGCCCTCCCCGCCCGGGAACAATCGGGCGAAGACGCCGGTGAACTCCCTCTCGATATCGCGATAGGCCTCGGTGAACACCTGCTCCACACGACCGTCGACCTCTTTGACAATATCGAGCAGGTCGTCACGCGATCGTTTGAGGTCATCGAGCTGCTCGCTGAGGAAGGTGTGGCGCTCCTCCATCGCAGTGAACTCCTCGAGCGCGAGGGGATTCACTCGTCCGAGGAGCGCAAGGCCCTTCTCCGCCTCCTTCAGCCGCTTGGCCTGCTCAGCTCGGACGTACGGATAGGGCTCGGGCTCAGGCGCGTGCGCCGGGACCTCATCGCCCGGTGCCACCGGACTCGGCGGCACGAGTTGATCGGGCCCATACTCCGCGATGAGGACAGCCGTGTCGATCCCGAAGTCCTCAAGGACCTTGTCCTGAACCTGTTCGATCCGCATGCGCTGCTCGGCTCGGGCGACCTCGTCGCGGTGCACGCTGTCCTTGAGCAGGTCAAGTTCAGCGCTCAACTCGCGAATACGACTACGAACAACAACGAGGGTCGCATCGCGCTCCTTCGTGATCCGCTCCACCTCGAGCCGGGCCCGGCTGGCATCTGCTACCGAGGCTTCGATCCGGGACAGCGCCACCCTTGACGCGATAAGAACCGCCTGGGCCACAACGAGTTCACGCGCACGACGTTCGCGCCGCTCGACTGCCGCAACGCGCGCCTGCCGCTCGGCTTTCGCCGCGCGTTCGAGCTGCTCAGCCCGAATTCCGACCGCAGCCACGCGCTCCTCGCCTGTGCGCAGGGTCAGTCTGGCATCGACCTCACGCTGCCGCGCCTCCTTCGCCACCACGGCTAGCTCACTGCGAAGGTCCTGAAGATCGGTCGTCTCCGGCTCAACCTGCGCTGAGTCCAGCCGCTGTTGAAGCTCAGCAACGGTAGCCACGTCAGTCTCTCGAGCATTCTGCGCCGCGACCAGAGCCAGCCCGAGCCGCTGCGCCTCCGCCGCCGCCGCGCGGGCAACCTGCCCGAGCTGGCCGAGTTGCTCGGCAACCGCGGCCATCCGAGCATCGGATTCGTGGAGTCGGGTGAGCGCGCTCTCTACCCGCTCCGCGGCCAGCCGTTGTGTCTCCTTCGCGACCACGAGGTCGAACCTCGACCGCTCGACCGCATGGGTTGCGACCTCGAGGGCCTGCTCGGTCTCGTCGTAGGCGGCCTTCACTTCGAGCAGGCTCGGTGCGCTCGTCGAACCGCCGCGTACAACGCCATCGGCGAAGATGTCGCCCGCATCGGTCACGAACACGAGATCGGGTCGCTCCTCCCGGGCGCGCGCCACCTCGCCGATGTCGCTGACGAGTACACATCGAGCAAGCAGGCGGTCAACGACCAGGCGAACGTCACCGTCGCAACGGACGGTCTCGCGAAGCCAGCGACCGATGGGGAGGGGGGCAGAATGTGGCGCCACCTCGCCCTCGAGGGGGCTCAGCCCTGTCACGACAAGGGCGGCGCGGCCGGCGTCCTGCTCCTTGAGGAGGACCAATGACGACACCGCGGAATCAAACCCGCGGACCACCACGGCGTCGGAGATATCGCCTAGTGCTGCAGCGACCGCCGCCTGCGCTCCCGGCTCGATATGAAGCAGGCTCGCGAGCGATCCGAGAACCCCCGGAAGCTGCTCGGCGGACGACACGAGCACCGCCGCAGCATCCTTGCGGGAGAGCCCGAGCTCAAGGGCTCCAAGACGGGCGCTCAGGGCGCCTCGCTCCCGCTCGTTCACTGACTCGGCGGTGCGCAGTTCCTCAACCGCCGCGTCGGCGACCTCAAGGTGTCCGTTCGCCTGTTCATACTCGTCATCAAGGCCAAGTTCACCCTCGTCGAGGCCGGCAACCTGGACCTCAATGGACTGGAACTCGGCCTGGGCCGCCTCCCCACGCTCGCGCGCCTCCGCCACCGCGGACTCGAGCCGTTCAATTTCATTGGACCGTGTCTCAAGCCGTGATCTCGCGGCATTGACCTGGCCGGTGACCTTTGCCAGCCCCTCTCGGCGATCAGCGGCCGCACGTTCCGCGCTGGCGATACGGCGCTCCTCAAGGACAGCCGCCTGCTCGGCAGCATGGCGCGCCGCCTCAGAAGCCGCCAGTGCCTCTCGTGCGACCTCGACCTCGCGGCCAAGGTCAAACTCCTGCTCCCGCAGCCCCCGGGCCTCGGTCTCGATCTGCTCGGGATCGCGTCCGGACGACTCCTCCTCGGGCTCGGGCTTGAGGTGACGGGTTCGTTCTGCACCCACTTGGACGAGGCCGTTGAACCGCTCGCGCAGGCCGCTCAGGGCAAACCAGGTGTTCTGCGCATCAACGACCCGCGGGGCCTCGAGCTCAACCGCCGCCTCGGCATCGGCCTCCTGGGATCGCAGCCCAGCGAGCAGGCCATCAACCTGGGCCTGCCGGTCGCGCAGGGCGGTTTCATCGGCGACCTCTGTGGCCAGCGCATCGCGCATCCGCGTGAGGTCATCGGCCATGAGTCGCAGCCGCGCATCACGGACATCAGACTGGATCACCACTGCACGACGTGCGACCTCGGCCTGCCGGCCCAGCGGCTTCAGCTGGCGACGCAACTCATTCGTGAGGTCCTGGAGCCGAACGAGGTTCGCCTGCATGGACTCGATCTTTCGCAGGGCCTTTTCCTTGCGCTTCCGGTGCTTGAGAACCCCGGCAGCCTCCTCGATGATGCCCCGCCGGTCCTCTGGGCTGGCCTCGAGGATCGCGGTGAGCCGGTTCTGCCCGACGATGACGTGCATCTCACGACCGATCCCCGAGTCACTGAGAAGCTCCTGGACGTCGAGCAAGCGCGCCGTCTCACCGTTGATGGCGTACTCGGATCCGCCATTGCGGAAGAGGGTGCGCGAGATGGTGACCTCGGCGTACTCGATGGGAAGCTTGCCATCGGAGTTATCGATCGTGACCGAGACCTCTGCACGTCCCAGCGGCGCCCGGCCGGTCGTACCGGAGAAGATGACGTCCTCCATCTTGCCGCCGCGTAGGGACTTCGCCCCCTGTTCCCCCATCACCCACGCGAGCGCGTCAACCACATTGGATTTCCCGGAGCCGTTCGGACCCACGACACATGTCACCCCGGGCTCAAGGTGCAGGGTCGTTGAAGATGCGAAGGACTTGAAGCCCTTCAGGGTCAACGTCTTGAGGTGCACGGTTCTCCGGTGGTCGGTGAGTGATGCCATACGTCGGTCGGTCCGAACGTGTGCAGCCTACCGGGAGGCCAATGGATGCCAGCCAATCACGAATTCAGCTGACAGCGCGGGCAAAAGGTGCTTGAGCGATTCATGAAGCGCTCTCGCTCGATCAGCGTGCCGCAGCGGGAGCACGGCTCTCCCTCCTGGCCGTATGCATCTAGGGAGCGGTCGAAATATCCGCTTTCACCGTTGACGTTCACGTAGAGGGAATCAAAGCTCGTACCCCCCTGGGCGAGCGCCTCGATCATCACCGCACGGACGTGACTGAGGAGATCTTGAACCCTCGAGCCATCGAGCAACCCGGTCCTGCACCTGCCATGCAGCCCGGCCCGCCAGAGGGACTCGTCCGCGTAGATGTTCCCGATGCCCGAGACGAGGGACTGGTCGAGGAGGGCTCGCTTGATCTCGGTGTCGCGGGCGTGCAGGCGCGTCTCGAAGGCCTCCTCGTCGAATGCTGGATCGAGTGGATCCCGGGCTATGTGACTGATGATCTCGGGCAGTTGCCCTCCGGCACCGTCGGCCACAAGGGGGGTAACCATAAGGCCGCCGAAGGTTCGCTGGTCGACGAAGCGGAGTTCGGGTCCTCGGTCGGTGAAGGTGAACCGCGCACGGAGGTGCGTCTCATCTGGTGTCGAACTCGGCTGCATGAGCAGCTGGCCGCTCATCCCAAGATGTGCCACGAGCGCCACGCCGGTACCGCTGAGCGGCATCCACAGGTACTTTCCACGACGGCTCACGCAGGCGATCTGCTGCCCGATGAGGTCATCCTTCAGGGAGCCCTCGTGCCTGCGCACAGCCCGCGCATGGAGCACCTCTACGTCGGCGATGATCCGGCCCGTCACCCATCGATCGAGACCGCGCCTGACGACCTCAACCTCCGGTAGTTCGGGCACGTCAGCGACCTCCCCCGCGTTCGATGAGCGCGCGATACGCCTGCTCAGCAGCCTCCTGCTCCGCTACCTTCTTTGACCGGCCGTGGCCGAAGCCGAGGGCTTCACCCGCGATGACGACACGTGCATCGAATTCCTTCTCATGATCAAGGCCCGAGTCCTCAACCTGATAGACGGGCAATCCGAGGCCCGCGTTGGCTGCGGCCTCCTGCAGGGAGGTCTTCCAGTCGAGTCCGGCTCCAAGGAGGGCCGAGGCCCTGATGAGCGGGTCGAACAGCCGGTGGACGAGTTCGCTCGCCTCTGCTTGGCCCGAGGACAGGTAGACGGCGCCGATGACCGCCTCCATGGCGTCCGCAAGGATCGAGAGCTTGTCGCGGCCACCGGTGGTCTCCTCACCCCGTCCGAGCAGCAGGTAGCTGCCAAGGTCCAGGGTCCGTGCCACGTCGGCGAGGGCCCGGGCATTGACGACGGCGGCCCGAAGCTTGGCCAATTGGCCCTCTGGGAGGTCGGGATAGGTCCGGTAGAGGGTGTCGGTGACGACGATGCCGAGCACTGAATCCCCAAGGAACTCCAGCCGCTCATTATGTGGAAGTCCGCCATGCTCATAGGCATAAGAGCGATGGGTGAGTGCAAGGTTGAGCATGGAGGCATCGATCTCAACGGAGAGGATCTCGCGCAATTCCAGCAGGTACGCGTCCCGCTTGTTCATGACCCGCCTTCGTCATCGGTGTTGGCCTGCCCATCAGCCACCGGCTTGCCCGCGAGTGAGGCGAACAGATTTCGGGTCATGTCGACAGTGCCCCGGTCAGCGGCCCGGGCGGCAAGTCGCACGCAAGCTCGAATCGCATTCGCGGATCCGGACCCGTGCCCGACCACCGTGACACCATTGACACCTAGGAGCAGGCCCCCGGCGAAGTCGCCGCCCGCAACCTCACGGACGACGCCGCGCGCTGGCCCGACGTCACCGTACGCTTCGCCAAATCGCTTCGCCGCCCAAGCGACGGTGCCCTCGATGCCCTTAAGCAGCACATTTCCGGTGAACCCATCCGTGACAACCACTTGGGCACGCAGCCCCTCTGCCACGTCGCCCCCTTCAATGTTCCCGATGAAATCAATCCCGAGCGGTGGCAGCCGGGAGGCAAGTTCCTCGAAGGCGAGGGAGCGGAGTTCATCTCCCTTGCCCGGTTCATGACCGATATTCAGGAGCCCGACCTTCGGCCCTCGCACCCCGAGGGTTCGCGCATAGCTCCATCCAGCCATCGCGACCTGCGTCAGGGTCTCTGGGGAGGCATCGAGGAATGCACCGGCATCGACGAGCACGACCGGCCCTTGGATCGCGGGCAGCACGACCGCGAGCGCAGGCCTCGTCATCCCGGGCACCTTGCCACAAGCGAGGACCGCGGCGGTGACCGCTGCACCGGTATGTCCTACCGACACCCACGCATCCGCAGCACCCGTGCTTACCGCGACCGCAGCCACCATCACGCTCACGCGTGGGACATCGCGCGAGGCGTCGATACGAAGCACCTCAAGCGGGTTGGCATCCATGGGAACGATATCGAACGCGGGTAACACGTCTACGCGAGCGAGGCGAACACCCCGGGCGCGAAGGAGTTCGGCGGCAACATCCGGTGGGCCCACGAGGACGAGGTCGATGTCGGCGTCCTCCGAAAGGAGGGTGGCGACGGCATCGGCCACGACCTCGGGGGCTCCGTCGCCGCCCAGCAGGTCTAGGGCGACTCGGGCCACTTCAGCCTAGACGTCGAGGACGCGACGCTTGGCGTACGTGCCACAGGTCGGGCACGCCGTGTGAGACAGGCGCTTCTCCCGACAGGTGGCGCATGTCACGAGGTTCGGCACAGTGGTCTTCCACTGCGCGCGACGGCTCCGGGTGTTGGAGCGCGACATTTTCCGCTTCGGTACTGGCACGTTGCTTCCTCTTCTTCGCTACTGCTCATCTGGCTCCACGAGGCCGGCGAGTGCCGCCCATCGTGGATCGGTCAGTTCATGCGCATGCCCAGGAGCACTGTCGAGCCGCACCCCACACTCGGAGCACAGGCCCGAGCACTCCTCGCGACACACCGGCGACAGGGGCAGGCCCAGCACCACTGCATCACGCAGCGTCGGCTCCAGGTCGATCAGATCGTCCCGAATCCCCGGCAACGGGTCTTCATCATCACCGAGTTCTACGACCGCCCCGGCACGATCATCCGTGTCGACGTAGACGAACAACTCGCTGAAGTCCACTGCCTCATCCCATTCGAGCGGATCCAGACAGCGCGCGCACTCCGCGTCGACATGGATATCCGCAGTCCCGGAGACCAGCACCCCCTCCATCACGGATTCCAGTCGTAGTTCAAGTTCGACCGGTGACCCTACGGGGACAGTGGCCAATGCGACGCCGAGGCTGCCTGGGGCCTGCACTGTTCGGTCGACAGTGATCATCGACCCGGCCCGCTGCTGCAGGCCCAGCGCTCGCAAGTCAAGGACAAGCGCGCCGGATGGGTCGAGGGTGTTCACTGCTCCCCTTACGGATGAGGCATGGGCAACTGTGGCCCCGCGAGAGGCTGTTCAGCCCAAGAGTAGCGTGGACCGCGCCTCAGACGAAAACGAACCCCCGCTGCCACGGCAATGACAGCATCAACGCGGGTCGTCAGCGCCTCTCGTCGTAGAGCTCATCGACGTAATTGGGCGGTTCCGGGGCGAGTTCCCGGTAGATCTGACCGCGAAGTCGGTCACGGGCACGGTCGACGATCTGAAGGCTTTTTTGGAGGGTGATCTCGAAGGTCGCAAGCTTGGCGTCGATGTAGTCGTCGGTCTCGCGGCGCATGCGATCGCTCTCCGATTCGACCTCGCTGCGAAGGGCCTGCGCCTCGGACACCGCCGCAAGGTACACCTCGTGCTCGGAGGTGAGGCGATCTGCATCGGCGCGAGCCCTATCGATGATCCGATTCGCTTCCCGGCGTCCCTCGAGGACGACAGCTTCGCTGTCTGCGAGCAGGGCATCCGCCCGGTGGACGGACTCCGGCAGCAGGTGCCGAATCTCGTCGATGAGGTCGAGCACCAGCGGCCGGTTGACGATGCATGACGCCGACAGCGGCATCGACTTCGCCTCCTCGATGAGGACGGCCAGTTCCGCCAGTCTGTGCTGCACGTCCACTCGGTAATCTCCTCGGTTTCCTGGCAGCGCAGGGAGCGCCGACGGTCGGCTCAACGCCCCGCTGATCCCATTGTGTCTGAGATCCGTCGCTGCAGTCGCTCCAACACGACCTCGGGGACCAGACCGTGGACATTGCCCCCGTAGGTTGCCACCTCCTTGACAAGGCTCGAGGAGAGGTAGCTGTAGAGCGGATTCGTCGACACGAACAGGGTTTCGACCTTGGCCAGTCGGTAGTTCATCTGGGCCATCTGGAACTCGTAGTCGAAGTCGCTCACCGCGCGAAGGCCCTTGACGATCGCCTTGATTCCATTGTCCCGGCAGTAGTCGACGAGGAGGCCGTGGAATGAGTCGATGCGGATGTTCCCGAGCGGCGCCACCACCTCGCGCAGGATCTCGATGCGCTCGTCGACCGTGAACAGGCTGGACTTGGACTTGTTGTGCAGGACTGCAACCACGACCTCATCGGCGAGGTCTGCTGCCCTCGCGAAGACGTCAAGGTGACCGTTCGTCACCGGGTCGAATGATCCCGGGCACACCGCAATGTGCATCACTGGCCTCCAGAATCCCCGTCGACGACCTCCGTAGCCGAAGTGCGCTGACCGTACCAAAGAGCGGTGTCACCGTAGGAACGCTGGCGGACAAATGACCATTCGGGTGGAAATGGCGATGCCTCGTCGGCCCGGGGCCGTTCGACGACACCGATGGCAGCCAGGGCGATCCAGCCCCCCGCATCAAGCCCGCTGAGATCCTCGGCGATGGTCGTGGCTCCAATCTCGTACGGGGGATCAAGGAGGACGAGCGACGCGGGAGGGCCGGTCTTCGGCCGACCAGCGGCAGTCCGCACGGTCGCACAGACGGCGCTCGCTCCCGATAGCCCGAGTGTTGCGATATTTTCGCGGATGACGTCTGCGGCCGAGGCCAAGCTCTCGATGAGGACGACAGACGCGGCGCCACGGCTGAGGGCCTCTAGCCCGAGGGCTCCAGATCCAGCGTAGCCATCGAGCACGTGGACCTCACTCCAGCCGGATCCCTGCTCGGCCAGCATGGACGTGACCGTGGAGAACAGGGCCTCCCGCACCCGGTCGGAGGTCGGGCGGGTACCTCGGACCGGGACGCTGAGCCGGCGACCCCGTGCAGAGCCGGCGATGATCCGGGTCACCCCCGGACCCCCAACCTCATATGACCGCCATCGTCGTCACGCCTTTTCCATGAAGTCGGCCTGCTCATCCGGCACGAGTGCATGGATTGCGCTCACCAGGCCCGGTGCGGAAGCCAAGGTGGGGTCTGCCTGGACGATAGTGACTGCAGCCGCGCGGGCCCGCACGATCACGTCCTCGTCGCGCACCACCTCGAGCAGTCGCAGGGAGCTGCGCACGCCGGATTGAGACGACCCGAGTACATCACCCTCGCGACGCAACTCAAGGTCGAGCTGCGCTAGTTCGAAGCCGTCGGTTGTCGCCGCTACAGCGTCAAGTCGCGCGCGCGCAGGACTCCCCTGCGGCATCTCGGTGAGCAGCAGGCACAGGCTCGGGATTGTCCCGCGTCCGACGCGTCCGCGGAGCTGATGGAGCTGGGAGATCCCGAAGCGGTCAGCATCGATGATGACGATTGCCGTGGCATTCGTCACATCAACACCAACCTCGATCACGGTGGTCGCGACGAGAACTTCGATCCGCGTGTCTCCCGTGTCGCTGGTGAATCGGCGCATCGCATCGTCCTTCTCCTCGCCGGTCATGCGACCGTGCAGGACGCCGACCTGAATGCCAGCCAGCTCACCATCCGCGAGCTTCGCGGCGACGGCGATCACCGAGGCCGCCGTTGGTTCCTCGCCTGTAATCCCGCCATCCTGGGTCGCGATGTCGTCATCCGGCACGCTGGTCTCGTCTTCGCCAATTCTCGGGCACACGACGAACACGCGGCGACCTGCATCAACCTCCTCGCGCACGCGAGCCCAGGCCCGTCTCACCAACGCGGGTTGCTCGCGAACGGGCACAACATGGGTCGCCACCGGGCGTCGGCCTGCCGGGAGTTCGCGAAGGGTCGAGACGTCGAGATCTCCGAACACGGTCATGGCGACCGTTCGCGGAATCGGGGTCGCCGTCATGACGATGACGTGCGGGCGAAGGTCCCCTCGCGCCTTCGCCGCGAGGGCAGCCCGCTGCTCGACACCGAATCGGTGCTGCTCATCGATGACGACGAGCCCAAGATCGCGAAACTGGACGGTGTCCTGAATGAGCGCATGCGTTCCGACCACGATCCCGGCATCCCCTGAGATGACATCGAGAAGCTCGCGGCGCCGGGCGGCGGTGCGCTGCGAGCCGGTGAGGAGCGCGACCTTCGTTCCGTTGACATCTCCGCCGAGCATCCCGGCCTGGGCAAGGGGGCCCAGCATCGCGGTGATGGTCCGGTGGTGCTGAACGGCGAGAACCTCGGTCGGAGCGAGCAGTGCCGCCTGCCCGCCGGCATCGACGACACCGAGCATCGCGCGAAGGGCGACAATCGTCTTCCCGCTCCCCACATCCCCCTGCACGAGTCGGTGCATAGGGTGGCTGGCAGCGAGGTCGAACGCAATCTCCTCACCGACCTCGATCTGGCCCCGGGTCAGCGCGAATGGCAGATTCTCATCGAAGGCGCGCTGCAGTGGTCCATCGCCCACAACTCTGGCCGTCGCTGGCATCAAGGCCGTCTCAGCGCGCCTCTGGGCAAGGACCACCTGCAGGACGAAAGCCTCCTCGAACCGCAGTCGATCCTGCGCCTGGCCCAGCTCGAGGTCGTTGGCCGGGCGATGGATCTGGGCAAGCGCCTGAGCCAGGCCGATGATGCCCTCGACCTGCCGAACCTCATCAGGAATGGGGTCCGGGATGTCACCAAGGGTGTCGAGGATGATGCGGATCGCATCGGCAATCTGCCACGAGGTGACGGTCGAGGTCGCCGGGTAGAACGGGATGAGTTCGCTGGCAAAGGCTGCGATCGCCTCAGGGTCGTCATCGACGCCATCAGGCAGAAGCAGGCACTTCGGATGGGCGAGCTGCCGCCGGCCACTGAAGGTGGAGATCTGACCCGCAAAGAGGCCGCGCCGTCCAGGGCGCAGTTCTTTATCGCGCCACTTCTGGTTGAAAAAGGTGAGCACGAGGGTCCCCTGCCCATCGGTGACGATGGCCTCAAGGATCGTCCCGCGACGCTCCCGCATTCGGCGCACGGTGACCTCTTGGATATCTGCGAGGACGGTCACCGTGGCACCCTCGTCAAGCGTCGCGAGCTCGGTGAGGATCCCTCGTTGGGCGTAACGGCGCGGATAGTGACGGAGCAGATCGTCGACGGTCGTCATCCCGAAGGCCTTCTCCAACGCCTTGGCGGTCTTCCCGCCGACCACCCTCGACAGCAACTGCCCGAGGTCCGCCTGCTGAACGCTCACTCGACTCCAATGATGACCGGCCACAGCGGCTGGCCGCCGTCATACGCGGTGACCTCCACCATCGGGTGCTCCGTGCCGAGCCACGAGGTCACGCTGTCGGCGAATGCCGGCGTCACGTCACTCCCGAAGACGAGGGTCACGAGCTCACCCCCCGCGGCCAGCATGGCGTTCAGCAGGTCGCGAACCACCCCTCCTAAATCCCCGCCAACGACGCTGATGTCGCCATCGACCAGACCCAGGACGTCGCCGACGCGACATGGACCCGCCGTGGTGAGCACCTCACGCGATGCCACGGTAACCGCGGCGTAGCGGGTGGCACCCGCCGCCCGGGTCATCGCGACAACGTCGTCCTCGAATCGTGCCCTCGGATCGTGCACAGCCGCCGCCGCAAGGGTCTGCACGATCGCCTTCGTGGGAATGACCGAGACTCGAACACCTCCAGCCCGTGCCTCGGCAGCCGCGACACCAGCTACGGCGCACGTATCGCCATCACTCGGAAGGATGATGACGTCATCCGCGCCCGACGCCTGGACCGCCGCGAGGAGTTCTGCTGTCGAGGGCCGAGTATTCGGCAATGCCGCGACTGTGATGGCCCCGGCCTCTCGAAGGAGGGCGGCCGTACCGGGGCCGTGGGTCACCGCGATCAGGGCGCGGGGCTGCCGCTCACCTCCGAGGACCTGCGTGTCGAGGGCCGTGATGCGGATGCCATGGGGGCGACCGGCTTCCATCCCCGCCTCCACCGCGGCACCGGGATTATCGACGTGGACGTGGACATTCCAAAGGGGGGCGGCACCGCTCACGACGAGGCTGTCGCCGATCGACGCGAGGACGATCCGGAGCCTGTCGACCGAGGGCTCATCAGCGTCGAGAAGGTACATCACCTCATACTGCGGCCCCGAATACTGCGGCCCCGAATACTGCGGCCCGGAGACTGGCACACCGGCACCGTGCACCCTCGAAGCCTGCGTCCTCGAGGCCTGCGCCGGGCTGCGCCTTGCCCCCGAAAGAACGTCGACGAGGGCGTCGAGCACGACGACGAGCGCTCGCCCGCCAGCGTCAACGACCCCTGCGATGCGCAACGACTCAAGGAGCGAGGGCGTCTCCTCAAGGGCCTGCGCCGCCCCATCGCTCGCAGCCCCTGCGGCCTGCGCCGGAGAGACCGCGGATGAGTGGGTACTTGCCGTGCGCGCCGCGTTCGCAGCAGCTCGCACGACGGTGAGGATGGTCCCCTCAACCGGCTTCGCGACCGCCAGATACGCCAGTTCTGTCCCGCGCTCGAGCATCGCAGCGATATCCGTCCCGCGAATATCGCGCTCGGAGGGGATGGCGGCGAGAACCTCAGCCGCTCCGCGAAGGATTTGCGACAGGATGACTCCAGAGTTGCCGCGAGCCCCGAGGAGGGTCCCGCGGGCGAGCCCCATGACCGCGGATGGCATCGAGGAATCCAGGGCCATGGCC
>CAMAWO010000071.1 GCA_945861925.1 Bifidobacterium breve
GACGTTTCCAAATCTGCTTCCAACTGAGTACAGCATGCGGGCATGGGAAGCCGTAGCGTCACCGACAAATGACGTTCTTTTGGCGACATGGAATTCGACCGTAATCGCCGTCGTGGTAACAGCCCTGTCGATTTTGATCGGAGTCCCGGCGGGACGGGCACTTGGGCTGTACAAGTTCCCCGGAAAGAGGCTCGTTGAACTGGTGATCGTGGCGCCGATCATCGTGCCAACGCTCGCGGTGGCCCTAGGGATGCACACGCTCTTCATTCGCTATGGGCTGAGCAATTCGCTGATCGGCGTGATCGTTGTGCACCTAATTCCGGCGCTGCCGTACATGATCCTCGTCATGGCGGGTGTGTTTGCAAACTACGATGCCGCATTTGAGTCTCAGGCCCGCTCTTTGGGCGCCAACGCGTTCAAGACGCAGAGGTTCGTTACCATTCCGGCGATCATGCCTGGCCTCGTCGTCGGCTCACTTTTCACATTTCTTATCTCGTGGAGCGAGTACGTTCTCACGTTGCTGGTAGGCGGCGGGCAAGTCATCACGCTGCCACTTCTCCTTTTCAATTTCGCCCGCAGCGGCGACAACGCCATCGCCGGTGCGCTGGCAGTGGTCTTCATCGTTCCCGGAATCTTGGTGCTCGTGTTCACGTCGAAGCACCTGTCGTCTGGCCAAGCCGCAATGGGAGGTACAGGAGCACTATGACGAACGTGACGCTATCGAAACTGACCAAGGAGTTCGAGGGGAAAGCTGATCCATCCGTCGACCACATTGATCTAGAGATCGAGTCGGGAAAGCTGACAGCTTTACTTGGCCCATCAGGGTGTGGAAAGACGACCACGATGAGAATGATCGCGGGGCTCCTTCGACCGACGTCCGGAGATATCAAGTTTGATGGGAAGTCCATCGTGAGTATTGCGCCAGAGCGACGGGGCGCGGTTATGGTCTTTCAAAACTACTTGCTTTTCCCCTATATGACGATTCGGGAGAATGTCTCATTCGGTCTCAAGATGCGGGGCGTCTCGAAGACTGAGACGAGGCAACGGGTCGGCGAGATGCTAGACCTCGTACAGTTGCCAGGTCTTGAGGACCGCATGCCGAAACAACTCTCCGGTGGTCAGCAGCAGAGAGTCGCGCTGGCCCGCGCGCTCATCGTGAAGCCGAAGGTGCTGCTACTCGACGAGCCGCTCAGCAACCTTGATGCTCATTTGCGCGATGAAATGCGTGAACTGATTCGCCGGCTTCAGGGAGAACTGAAGATCACGACCATTTTCGTAACCCATGATCAGGAAGAAGCGGCCGTCCTGTCGGACAAGATCGCACTGATCCTCCGAGGGAGCCTTCAGCACTTTGGAACACCAGAGGAATATTTCGAGCGGCCAGGAAGCGTTGAGATTGCTCGATTCTTCGGGGGGGTGAATTTCATTCCTGGTACTTACGATGGAAGCGTTATCGCTACTTCGGTTGGGAAGTTTTCTGCGCCGCGGTCGTCGATTACCAGCGGTGAAGGTGTCCTTACTATCCGTCCTGAGGCGGTGGAAATCAGTGGCGAGGGAGGCAACTCAGTGCAGGGTCGGGTTGTCTCGCATGTCTACGCGGGCCGGTATGCACGGTTCCTCATCGATGTCGGCAACATCCGGATCGAGGCCGTTTCTGATCCGAAGCGGGTCTCGCAGATCGCTGACGGGGAGATGGTCTCGTTAAGGTTCGATCCGAACGAGATCTGGGTCCTTGCCCAGCCGACCGAGGGCAATGGCGTTGACCGGGGTGCGCCAGAGGGCGGTAACCGTTCTGTCGCTTCGGTTCCCGGCGACGAGTGACGTCGCGCCAGCAGTGGGGGTTGGTAACCGGCGGTTGGTTCGCGTACGTCATCTACTACCTTGGCCGAGCCAACCTCTCTGTTGCGGTCCCGGGCCTTGAATCCGAGGGCGGCTTAGGACCTGAAGATATTGGCCTTCTAGTCGCTTCATTCTTCTGGGTTTACTCACTTACTCAGGTGATCGTTGGACAGTTGGCTGACAGATTTGGTTCTCGGTGGCTCGTTGGTGTGGGACTCGTGGGCAGCGGGGTGATGAATGCCCTCTTTATCCATTCGGGCTCATTCACCTTGGCGCTGATCTGGTGGTCATTGAACGGAATGTTCCAAGGTTTGGGCTGGCCCCCACTTATCGCTGGATTGAGCCGTTGGTTGACGGGACCGAGAGCGGCCCAGGCGTCAGCCGCCTATGGCACGAGTTACGTGGCAGGCACTGTTCTGACATTGGCTGCTGGCGGCCTCATTGTGGCGTGGGGTGGCACTGCAGCCGTGTTTAACGCGGCCGCTGTCGTCCTCATCCTTGCCGGGACCATCTGGATCGTCATGGTTCGGGACCCTGTGCGGCGAGGACATCGATCGACTAGGCGCACCTCATCAATGGTGCCGACCTTGTGGCTAGTGCCTGCTGCCGCGCTTGTGGGGGTCGGTTGGATGACGCTTGTCATTTGGACCCCTGAGTACCTCACGAGTGTTTTGGGTATGTCAATTTCATCTGCTGGCTTCTCCGCGGCGGCGATGGCGGCGGTCTCACTGCCCGTCATGCTCCTAGTGAGCCTGCGATTCCGATCTGCAGTCGGCAGGAGTAGTTCGCGTATCGCTGGTCTCATCGTCGTGATCACGGGCGCGAGTTTCCTGTTGATCCCTTGGATCCACGGCAACATTTGGATCATTGGGGCGCTTGCTCTCGTAACTTCCTTCGCCAACGCCTCGTCTTCGATTGTGCTCGGATTTCTTCCGAGGGTGAGTTCGCCGGAACGCGTCGGATTGGCGAGCGGAATCTTCTCCCTGTCCTTCAGCGTCGGGGGAGGCGTGGGTGCTCTCATTATTGGTGGACTCATCGGCGACGGATCGTGGGACATCGTCTTCCTCGTGGCCGGTGCGACCGCGCTCTTTGGCGCGCTCTGGGTCGTCGCATGGTCCATGATCAACGATCCTTCGACACGGCGCATCTAGCCATCCAGGGCGAGGGGGGCTTGCCAAGGCATTCCCTCGACGTCACGACAATCCGCCTAGCAAATATGAGCCCCGGCAGTTGGTCACGGGTGGCAGAAGAAAATGCCTGCGTCTCAAAGCGGAATCGGGGTGCCGCCGTGCGCCAAACCTTCTGTGAACAATAGCCCAGACGTCGTTCATATGATACCGTCGCGGTATGCGAAGCCGTGGGTCTACCCATTGGACCTGTTACCCGTGATGAGACCAGTTGACGGACCTAGCCGCCGGTTTCAGCCCCTTGACTATCCGACGACAGCTCGCGATGCAGCGGTGGATGACTTCCATGGAACCCAGGTTGCTGATCCGTTTCGGTGGCTGGAGTCAGCAGAAGATCCTGTCGTGGAGAGATGGGCGTCGGACCAGGACGCGGTTACTTCGTCGTATCTTGGCGGCCGGGCTTCGTATTCGTACGTCGTCCGACGCCTTGCTGCACTTGGGAACTTCAAGGAGACGTCCTCGCCCGTGCGAGCTGGGGCGAAGCGATTCGTGGTCCGGAGTCAGGGGAGCGAAGAGCAGCCGGTGCTGTGGCTCCTCGCGGAAGTCGAAGGAGCACTCGATGTCGAATTACTGAACCCGAACCTGATTGCCGAGGATGGTTCGGTTGCCCTGACGGGTTGGGCTCCCAATGAGGATGGAAGCCTGATCGCCTACTCACTCGCCGAGCGAGGCGGAGACTGGCAAGACATAAGGGTCAGGGACGTTGCGTCTGGCGAGGACCTCGCCGACGTGCTGCGCGGCAGCAAGTCCGAGGAGGATCTCCCGTTTCCCAGCGTCGCGTGGCATCCAAACGGGACCGGATTCTTCTACACGAGACTCCCCTACGCGCAGGCCGAAGCGTCGAAGGATCGCTATCGCAATAGTCAGATCTATTGGCATCGAATCGGAACTCAACAGCACCTAGATTCGCTGGTTTTCGAGAATGTTGAAGATCCGGATGAGAATTTCGTACCGATCATCGCCGGTGACGGGAGGACCCTGCTGCTTCACGTGTGGAAAGGACTTTCTCACAAGCATCAGGTTGTTGTCCTCCCCCTGGATGGCCAAGGCGACCCAGTCCGTCTGTTTACCGAGTGTGATGCGCGGTTCATCTTCATGGGCGTCACCGACGAGCGGCTCGTCTTCCAAACGAATGCCGGAGCGCCGAGGGGTCGGGTCATTGGCGTCGACATCACCAGGCACGAGGAGTCGAATTGGATCGAAATCGTTCCCGAGCAAAATGACCGAATAGAAAACGCCGTACTGATTGGCGCATCTGTGTTGGTGGTCTCCGTGCGCGGATCCCACCATGTGGTGAGGATCTTCAATGAGCTAGGCGAAGTTGTTCATTCGATCGCACTGCCCGGGGTCGGAACAGTCTCCGACATAAGTGTCGATCCGATGTCGCACGCGGTCTTCATGGATTTTGAGTCCTACCTGCAACCTCCATCGATCCTGCGGCATGACCTCGAAACGGGCATTCTCTCTGTGTGGGATGCGACAGATGTTCCGTTCGATTTTGCTCCATATGGAATCACTCATGATGTAGTCGTGACGGCTGACGGCGCCTCAATCCCGATAACGCTTGTCCACAGCAAAGACATAGTTCTCGACCATTCGCATCCGACCCTTCTCTATGGATACGGGGGTTTTGATGTGAGCATCACCCCTACCTTCAATGCGTCCCGACTGCTGTGGCTCGAGAGCGGGGGAATCTACGCGGTGGCCAACATCAGAGGGGGTGGTGAATTCGGCGACGCATGGCATGGAGCTGGCAAGGGGCAAGACAAGCAGACGGTGTTCGACGACTTTGCCGCCGCAGGTGACTGGCTCATCACACGCGGGTATACCTCCCGTGCGCGCCTTGTGGCAGTAGGGGAGAGCAATGGCGGCCTGCTCGTGGCTGCGACCATGCTGCAGCGGCCCGAGTTGTTTGCCGGGGTCATCTGCTCCATTCCGGTGACGGATATGTTGAGATTCCACAGGTTTACGATTGGTCACTACTGGACCTTTGAATACGGAAATGCCGATGACGACCCCGAGCAATTTCGCGCGCTGTACGCATATTCCCCGATTCACAACGTTCGTGCGGGAATCGACTATCCACCGATCCTTGTGACGACCGGCGAAAACGATGATCGGGTCGTCCCAGCGCACGCGATGAAGTTTGTTGCGGCCTTGCAAAGCGTGGCGAGCGCAGAAGAGCGGCCGAGACTTCTGCGCTATCAGTCGGACGTGGGCCACGGTCTTGGCAAGCCTCGATCAAAGGTGTTGGAACTCGACTGTGCGATCTACGTATTCGCGCTGGAATCCTGCGGGGTTGCGACAACCTGAGAGTGACCGCATTTGCCCGCGGCGCCTAATGCCGAACATACCGAGGAGGAACGGTGATGAGCATCGACGTGAGAAATGGCGATCATCTGCCAGCAACAATTTCCCTTGACCTCGAGGTTCAACGAATTCTTGGGCTTCCCCCGAAAATGTTCGTCAATGGGGCGCGTACGGAGACACGTCGCGGTGCGACCCTCGATGTCATCAACCCATCCACCGGTGAGGCACTGTGGCGTGCTGCGGAGGCAGATAGGGACGACGTTGACGTTGCTGTTCGCTCTGCGCGCGCGGCGGCGGATCTTGGCGTCTGGACTGTACGGATGTCCCCATCGGATCGGCAGCGATGCCTCTGGAGGTTAGGAGATCTGATCGCGCGTGAAGCGCGGGTCTTCGGACAGCTTGATGCACTGGACTGCGGACGGCCCGTCTCGCGGGTGGAACTTGGCGATGTCCCTGCCTCGGCGGAGCATTTTGCCTACTATGCGGGCTGGGCTACGAAGCTCAACGGGCGGACATTCCCCGCTGATACCCGGGGCATGCACGTCTATTCGGTTCGTGAACCAGTGGGCGTTGTCGGGCTCATTACGCCGTGGAATTATCCGCTGCTCATGGCGGCCTGGAAGCTCGCGCCGGCCTTGGCTGCCGGGAATTGCGTCGTCCTCAAGCCGGCCGAGCAGACTCCGCTGAGCGCGCTCTACCTCGCCGAACTGGCGATCGAGGCTGGAATACCCGAAGGGGTCTTCAATGTCGTAACGGGGATCGGCGCGGTTGCGGGTGCTGCTCTTGTCGAACATCCCGCTGTCGACAAGATTGGCTTCACGGGAAGCGTTGACGTTGCTCGATCTATCGTTCGCGCGTCAGCCGTGGATCTCAAGCGTGTGTCGCTCGAACTAGGCGGGAAGAGCCCCAACATTGTCTTTGCCGACGCGGACCTCGATCTGGCCCTCGAAGGTTCCTTGTGGGCAACCATGGGAAATAGCGGTCAGTCCTGCACTGCGGGTTCACGGTTGTATGTGCAGGAAGGGATATACGAGGAGTTCGTCCAGGCTCTGGTCGTTCGGGCTTCGTCGCTCACGGTCGGAGCGGGCCTAGCCTCGGAGGCGTGCGACCTTGGCCCCCTCATCACCGATCGGCAAATGACGCGAGTACTCGGGTGGATCGATTCGGCGAAGTCTGACGGGGCTACCGTGGTGTGTGGTGGGCAACGCATGGCGGGGGAGAACGCTCAAGGGTTCTACGTTGAGCCGACGGTAATCACTGACGTGACGGACGACCTCGATGTCGTGAAAGAGGAGATATTTGGCCCCGTGATGGCTGTCATGCCCTTTAGGGATTGTGACGAGGTCATCGAGCGTGCCAACAACTCGCGCTTCGGTCTGGCTGCAGGGGTCTGGTCGAATGACCTTTCCACGGTTCATGAAGTCGCAGGCCGCATACGAGCGGGAACCATCTGGGTCAACACCTGGGGGCTGACCTCACCTGCCGTGCCCTTTGGAGGGATGAAGCAGAGCGGCAAGGGCCGCGAGATGGGTGAGGACGCCCTTGACCTCTACACGGAGACGAAAAGCATCTGGATGGGTTGGCAAAACCCGAGCAAATGAACAATTGACCAGTCAATGTGCAGATGATAGTTTGATGGAACGGCGATGAGACGCCGGTAGGCAACGGTCCCGTCGTGACCGCAGACAGAGAATCGAGATGAGTGTGACGTGAAGATTCGCACCGCAAACTTCCCACGTGGCTCTAGCTACTACCCGCCGTTCCATACGCCCCAGGACTGGGTTCGCGACACCGCGAACATGGCTGCCGCCGACATGAACATGATGCGAACGGCCGAGCTACTCGCCACCTGGGACTACATCGAACCGGAGCGCGGAAAGCCTGACTGGTCGTGGCTGGATCGCATCTTCGAACTGTCGCAGGAGAATGGCATTCAGATTCTTCTTGGTACCGGATCCTGTTGCCCGCCCATTTGGATGGTGGACGACTATCCGGACCTGCAGGCGGTATCGCGTGAAGGGACCAAGTTCCCCACCAACTCCTACTGGGGTTGGGCATGCGTGAACAACCCGGGCATGGACATCGAGGTGGCCCGTTACCTGAATTTGCTCATCGACAGGTACGGTAACCACCCCGCACTCATGGCCTGGCAGATCGATAACGAGCCGGGGTCGCACCCCGCATTCGGAGGCGAGGCGGAACGTCGGGCTCCAAAGCAAAATGCGTACTTCTGCTACTGCGAGCGGTGCGCTGAACTCTTTCGCGAATGGGTGGCAGCCAAGTACCACAACATCGAGGCGCTCAACGCAGCCTGGGCTTGGGACCCGACCCATCATCGTTACGTTGATTGGCGGCAGATCAATCCACCGCGCTCGTTGCCCGCGGAATGGGGCAATGCGACCGCCTGGTTGGACTTCCGAAGGTTTGTCAGAGACTCCTTCACGCGATTCGTCAAGCGTCAGCACGACGTTATCAAGGCCCGGGACCAGATTCACCCGACCTCAACCAACCTTGTCACTCCGTTGCGGTACGAACTGGAGGTCAATTGGCGAGGCATCGACCACTGGGCCATGGGTGGAGTCGTTGACGTAATCGGCTATGACATGTATCCGCAGAAGTCCTTCAAGATCGACCCCGCACACTCATCATGGTTTATGGACTTTGCATACTCCGTCGCAAAGCACAATGACCGAACCCTGTGGATGCCGGAACTTGAGAGTGGACCAGTCGGAGGGTTCTCAGCGGGTCCGCTACACACCACTCGTGCCACCGATATCACTCGGCACATGCTCTCCTGCCTGGGGCACGGGGCGAAAATGGTCGCGTTCCAGGGGTACCGTGAGTGGAACTGCATCCCACTTCATTGGGGCGCTCTCGTAGACCTCGACGGCGACCCGACCGGACGCTACTACGCGGCCGCGAATGTGAATCGAGTGATCAAGGAGCAAGAGGACTTCTTCCTTGATTCGCTTCCGGCCAAGGCGGGGGCTGCAATCTACTTCACGCACGACAATGCGTCGGTCCTCGATGGTCAGGCGAATGAGGAGTTCTTGTATGGCGCCATCCACGGCGTATACAACGCCCTCTGGTACGAGGGTTTCAACATTGAATTCGTTGCGCCGCAGTTCCTCGGGACACCGACCGCAGACTATGGGGTGCTATTCCTTCCCTTCCTCATGCATCTGCCGCAGGATGATGCTGATCGAATCACCCAGTTTGTGGAGGATGGCGGCACCGTCGTCGGTTTCGCCAAGCTCGGTCACCTCGATGACAAGGGCTGGTCATGGAACCGGAGGCCCGGAGCGGGGCTGACTTCCTTGTTCGGTGCCCGGGAGACGTCCATTGAAGTGTTCGATCGAATGGGCTGGGCGGAGAACGACGCGCCTGGCTCTGGAATGGGTATGTTCGGGGCACCCGTCATGCATGCTGAGGTATTGGTGGAAAGTGAGCAATCGCTAGCGATTGCGGTCGAGCCGGGTAATCCGTTGTTCGAGGGCATCGACTCGGAGACGATTCAGGGATATTGGCACCGACAGGAGTTCGATATTCAGGACGATGTGGAGGTTCTCGCTCGCTTTGTCGATGGCGCCCCCGCCATCCTCCGCAGACGCCATGGACGCGGCCAAGCGATCTTGATGGCCACTCACCTCGACCTCGCGGTTGTTCACCATGACGAACCTGCTGCTCGCAGGCTGTTCGCCAACCTCCTTGAAATGTGCGGAGTGGAGCGCCCGGTCGTTGTCTCCGGAGTTGACCAGGGCTACGTGCAACAGCGCGTCGATGCACATCTTCTCGAGTTGGGTAACCAACGAGCGGTGCTCATCAATAACGAGGGTGAGACTGACGTGGACCTCGTCGTCACGGTACCGAGCGGTTCTGGAACAGAGAGTGCGGTGGAACTCCTCTCTGGCCGGTCCATCGTGGTGAAAGCCGAGGGCGGCGCACGATTCGAGATCACGTTGCCCGCGTCGGAGGGTGTCATCGTGATGCTGAGCGATCATTAGCACTCACCTGGGAAGCGGAAGCGAGAGGGCACGATGAGGGCAGGTGAGGTCGACCTTGATGCATTTGGCACCTATGACGCGCTCGTCGAAGGCTTTCAATGGGATATTCCCGAGCGGCTAAACATTGCAGCTGAAGTCTTCGATCGATGGGGGCAAGACCGCGGCAGGGTGGCGTTATACGTCGAACGCGGAGATGGAAGGCGGGATGTCTGGTCGTACTGGGAGCTGACGCGCTTGTCCAAGAGATATGCAAACTACCTGCTGGGGCTCGGGATCGAGCGCGGCGACCGGGTGGCGCTCGTGCTTGATCAAGGAGCCGAACTCGCGGCCATGCACCTCGGGATCTATTCGATTGGCGCAATCGCGTTGCCCATGTCGCACCTGTACGGTCCGGATACCTATCGACACATCCTTCAGGACTCTCAGGCAAAGGCCATCGTCGTGTCGCCTGGCCAGGCTGGGACTATTCGGTCTATTCGCCCGGATCTCCCATCGCTTGTGACCATGGTGGTCAACGGCGAACCCGAAGACGGCGAACAGGCGCTCGGTGATGCCTCGAACGAATCCACTCAATGCGAGCCAGTGCCGACCTTGTCGAACGAGCCGGCACTTCTTGTGTACACGTCCGGTAGCAGTGGCCACCCGAAAGGAGCCCTTCATGCACACCGCATTATTGAGGGCTACTTGCTCACATTCAGGCTCTTCTTCAACCTGCACTTCGATGAATCGACGGTCTTCTATACGCCATCGGACTGGGCGTGGGTCGGAGGACTGCTCGATATCCTTCTGCCGGCGCTCGTTCTCGGCTACCCAGTCGTAGCAGACGAACGTAGGTTCACCGCCGAACGCAGTTTTGAGGTCATGGGGCGAAACGGCGTGACGCACGCGTTCCTTACGCCGACGGCGTTGAAGATGATGGCCCAGGTTTCGTCTGCTAAAACACGCTTCGACCTTGATCTCAGGGTGATCGCGAGCGGAGGCGAATCTGTGGCAGACGAACTCCACGGATGGGCCGGACAAGAACTGAACGCGGTCGTGAACGAGTTCTATGGACTCACCGAGGTCAACCACCTCATTGGAGGGTGCGAGGCCCTCGGCTCCGGTCGTCCCGGATGGATGGGACTCCCGTACCCGGGCAGGATCGTTGCGGTTCTGGACGAGGCTGGAGAGCAGGTTTCGGATGGTGAGGTTGGTGAGGTGGCGGTGCGTCCGGGCGATCCCACGCAAATGATCGAATACTGGGGCAAGCCAGATGCGACCGCGGCCCGTGTGCGGCACGGCTGGATCATGACCGGAGACCAGGCCGTGCGTGACGCCGAGGGCTACATTCGCTACCTGGGTCGTGACGACGACATGGTGTCAAGCGCCGGCTATCGCATCGGGCCCGCGGAAGTCGAGGAGTGCTTGCTTCGCCACCCGGCTGTGTCCGAGGTTGGCGTCATTCCCGCTCCAGACAAGGCCCGTGGCGAGGTGGTGAAGGCCGTGATCGTGCTGGCCAAGGGGTTTCAGCCCTCAGGCGACTTGACGACGGAGTTGCAGCAGCAGGTCAAAACGCAACTCGCCGCCTATAAGTATCCGAGGATCGTCGAGTTCGTGGAGGAGCTTCCGAAGACGACCACGGGTAAGGTCAATCGCAAGCAGTTGGCGGCTCAAGCGAGAGCATCTCGGGCATAGCGCGTCCCGATTATTCAGGTGGCGTCGGAGGGCCTGCGAGTGTTGCCGATATTCAGTGAGCACTGCGCGCAGAGCCCGAAGATTTCGAGGGTGTGGCTCACGTCAGTGAAGCCATTCTCCTTGGCTATCTCGTGGGTCCAGGCCTCGACCGCCGGACCCTCGACCTCAACGGTGAGGCCGCAGGTTCGGCAGACGACATGGTGAGGATGTCCGGAGCGCTGCCCGCAGCGGCGATAGAGGGATTGGCCGTCGCTGCTCGCGAGGACGTCGATATCGCCCTGCTCGGCCATCGCCTGAAGCGTCCGGTAGACCGTGGTGAGGCCCACGTTCTCGCCCTGGGCGCGGAGCAGGTCGTAGAGGTCTTGGGCCGATCGGAAGTCGTCAAGTTCCTGCAGAACGCTGGCGACAGCCGCTCGCTGCCGGGTCGAGCGCTGCTTCACGGCACCGGGCTCCCCGGTTGCCGAAGCGTCGCTCGAGGGGGCGGTGCCCACCGACTGCCCTCCCACTGCTGCCATACGTCACCCGCGGTTACGGCAGGCCATGAGTGACAGACGTTACGGGACGATGTTGCCGATCGCCTTGGCGACCCTGACACCGAAGCCCTCGGCTCCGAGATTGTCGCCGTAGTACATGAGGGCTTTGCCATCAGTGAGCCGGATGATGTCCGGGTCGCCGCCGCTTGGCATGACGAACTTCTCCTTCGAGAAATTGATGCCGTCGGAGCTTGCCGATTCAAAGATCCCGTAGGTGCTACCGCGGTCGGCGGCGTAGTAGAGGGCGATCTTTCCCGATTTGTCAGTGACGGCGAAGGGGTGGGAGCCGCCTTGGGCGACGACAGTCGGCCCGACGGTCCAGTTGAGCATGTCAGGGCTCGTAGCGGTCTTCATCACGCGCGGGGCACGCTCCCCGGGCTTCTCGAGATTCGAGAAGTATGCACGGTAGGCGCCCTTGTGCTTAATGACGGTGATGACACCGGGCTCGAACCCTGCCTGCGCCGAGGTCAACACGCTGCCCTCGCGGGTGAAGGTGACTCCCCCGTCATTGCTGACGGCGGAGTTGACATTTCCGCCTTCGACGAAGAACAGGCGCAGGGAGTTGCCGCCGAGCGCAACCGCTCGGGGCTGACCCACCGGGGTGCCTGGGAATGGATCGGTGCCGTCATTGGCGAAGATCAGCCCAGTCTTGGTGGTCGACGTCGCAACACGCAGCCCGGGGAGACCAGCTGTGGTGTTGACGAATGCGAAGAGCCTTACCTTCCCGCTGGGGAGGAGGAACGCGGTTGCGTCGGCCACCTGCTTGCCGGTTGAGCCGAAGGTGCTCTGCGAAAGTGCGACCCCTGCGGGCTTGAAGATCTTCGCGGTCTTGACGTTTGGCGCGGATGTAGGCGAGGTTGTGCTGGGTTGCCAGACGCCATTGATGCACTGGATCGCACCATTGCCGAGGGGCAGGATCTGGCCTTCGACCGTGCAGGCATCCCCGGGCATCTCCGCAGCGTTCCCGATAGCGGGGATGGCGGCGAGGAGCAGGGCCGTGGTGGCGGAGGCGATGATGATGCGGCGCGTTCGGGTCATGGATGAAGGGTAATCTCTCCCACGCTGTTGCGGAATGGGTCGCGGACAGAGAAAAAATCGGGAGAGCGAGAGTGTTCCAGAGTTTCGTCGCGATCGGCGACAGTTTCACCGAGGGTCTCGACGACCCGAGGCCGGACGGCACCTACCGCGGCTGGGCGGATCTGGTTGCCGCACGCCTGGCGCTCAAGCACCCGGGTCTGCTCTATGCGAACCTGGCCGTGCGCGGGCGGAAACTCGCCGGAGTGATGGAGGAACAACTCCCTCGGGTCGAGGAGATGCGCCCCTCCCTTGTCACCTTTGCTGCTGGTGGCAATGACCTTATTCGGATGAATGGCGACGTCCCAGCGCTCGCGGACTCGGTCCACGTCATCCTTGAGCGGCTCCTCGCGACGGGCGCGACCGTCGTTGTCTTCGCCGGCCTCGATCCGCGCGAGCGCATCCCATTCAGCTGGGTACCGGGTGAGCGCGGGGAGCGGCTCAACGTTCTCATCCGGCAGAGCGCCTCCGACCTTGGGGCGTTGCTTATCGACCTGTGGGTGATGCCTCGCCTCTATGAGCCACGCATGTGGGCTCGCGACCGCCTCCACCTCAGCAGCGATGGCCACGCCCTCGTTGCAGTGGAGGTCCTTTCGACCCTTGGCTATGAGTGCGAGTTCGGTGACTTCGTCGAAGATCCTGAAGACCCTGGGCAGGATCCCGCATGGCCAGCTGCGCGGATCGAGGATGTCCGGTGGGCAGCCATCTATTTCCTCCCGTGGCTCTACCGGGGGCTCAGGGGCAAATCGTCAGGCGATGGCATTGAGCCGAAGTTCCCCGACCTTGCTCCGGTTGATCCGACCATCGGCCGGTGAACTCTTAGGCGCTCCAGACGAGTTTGCCCTTCTTCATGCGGCAGGTGAGCGTGGCGCCTTTGTAGGTGCCCTGAGCCCCGGCCTTCGTGCACTTGGAGCCCGGCTTGCCCGCTTTGGTGGTCACCGTCGTGCTCGCCTGAGTCGCTGCGCATCCGGCGCCGCACGCAATCCCGGTCGTGTTGAGGGATACCCCGGGGCTCTCCGCACTCGCCGTACCGAACTGGCTTGCTGGGATGACGACCGACCACGATGAAATAAGTGAGGGTGGAGCAACCGAGGTGCCGAGTCGAATGGACGCGTTATCTTGGCCGCCAGTACTGACGTAAGTGAAGACGGTTGTGTTGTCGGTTGAAAGGACTGCGCTCGGCACACCGCCATTGTCTCGCGAGACAACGGTCTGGGTGTTCGCCTCATACGGCCCGAGGAGATTAGCCGAGGTGTAGGCGATGGTGTTGCCGCCGAGTGACACAAGGAGCACCCACCTGTTGCCATTCCAGTAGATATCCGGGTCCGTTGCGTCTCCGGTGACCGGAAGGCTCGCTGTGCTGATCGTAATGGCGTCGCCGACGTAGGTGAATGACGCACCATCACTGCCCTTGTCCTCGGTGGCCAAGAGGATGCTCCGGGTCGGGGAGTTTGGGTCGATGGCTTGCATCGACGGGACGTAGACGAGAACGAACCGACCGTCAGGCAATTGCCCAGCGAATGAGGCATCGCGGGGCATTGCACCAGCGCCCTGTGCGTTCTTCACCGTGAACGAACTAGCGGTCACCTGTCCGGTCAACATGTTGACGCGGGAGAGCCCGGCGCCGATGACGTATGCAGTGTCGCCGCGGCGAAACACATCGGGAACTGAACCCGTGTGGGGCTGCCAGCCGGGCAACTGCGTCCACGATCGGCCATCAGGCGATGAACCAAGGCGAATCAGGTGATTCATCGGGTTCCCGCATTGGGCGCCGATGCCGAGGGCGCAGGTGTGAAATGCCATGAGGTAGGGGTCGGCCGTGGGGGTGACAGTAAAACCGCCATGGGCCGGGGCGCCCGGGTCCGACCTCGGGGCAGTCGGGGGAGCGGCATGGGCTCCAGCGCTGGTCGCGAACAGGGCAAGAAGTGTGCTGGCTACCAACGGGATGACGAGTCTGCGCATGGCGCGAAAATAACAGAATCCTCCTGACTCGGAGGCCGATTGTGTGCATTCGCAGGCTGCACGATCGATCGATAGCATTTTCAAGTGACTGCCGACCCGCTCCGTGACGAACTCGCAACCCAGCACCGTGCGCTGCACGATATTTCCGGGGGCTACCCGGCGAACCACTTCGCATTCCAGCGAATCGCCAATGCCCTCCTCGATGGGGGAGCCCGACGAATCATCGAGGTCGGCGTGGGCCAGGGCAATGCCCTGCCGCTCCTGGCCGGGCTCGGTCTCGAGGTCTCTGGGATAGATACGAGCAATGAAGCCGTCGATGCGAGCAAGAAGCGGCTCTCGGGCCTAGGCCAGGACCCGTCGCGGATCATCTGGGCTGATATCGAGGATCCCATCACCTATGCGCCGCTCGCCGCCAACGGACCCTTCGACGCACTCGTCTCCCTCGGAGTGCTGCCCCACGTCCGGCATGAACGTCAGACGATCCTCAACATGCGTTCGCTCGTGCGACCGGGTGGCGAGGTCTTCGTCGAGTTCCGGAACAAGCTCTTTTCACTGTTCACCTTTAATCGCTACACCTACGGTTTCATCATGGATGATCTCCTCGGCGAGGTTGACCAGGGACTGCGGTCGGCGGTG
>CAMAWO010000072.1 GCA_945861925.1 Bifidobacterium breve
CGACATCATCTCGATCGGTACCGAGCTTCATGATCTGCATTCGCCGAAGGAGTCGGTGAGCCACCGTTCCGTGGCCAAGACCTGGCCGCTCGTGCGTGAGGTTGTCGGTCGACTGGGATGACACAGATGTCCGCCCGGGCTACTCAGACCCGGGCGGACATCCGGCATAGTGAAGAGGAGAGCAAGAAATGCCCGTTATTGACCCGCGCGAGGTCATCACGCGCGCAGTCGAAGGCGGATACGCCGTGGGTGCGTTCAACATGCACAGCGTGGAGACCACTCAGGCCCTCGTCATCGCAGCTGAGCAAGCCGAAGCGCCGGTATTCCTTCAGGTCGGGCGTGCCCTAATACCTCACGTCGGGCTTCGTCGTGCCTTCGAGATGACCAAGGAGATCGCAGAGCGCTCGAGTGCGGACTACGTGATCCACCTCGATCACGGCCCTCTGGACGAAGTGTTCGAGGCGATCCAACTCGGTTTCACATCGATCATGTTCGACGCTTCTAACCTCCCGCTTGACGAGAACATTGCGGTGACGCGCAAGGTGGTCGAGATAGCGCATGCGTTCGACATTCCCGTGGAGGCTGAGCTTGGTCGAATTCCCGATGCCGATGAGGACGTCGACTGGACGTCCTACTACACCGGCGTCGCAGAGGCAGAGCGCTTTGTCGCAGGCACCGGTGTTGACTTCCTGGCGATCTCTGTCGGCATCGTGCACGGTGTCGGCGCAAAGACACCGGCACCGCTGGACATTGCGCGCATCGAGGCGATTCGTGACGTGACGGGTATCCCGTTGGTGCTGCACGGCGCCTCGGGGCTTCCCGACCATGAGGTTGAGGCGGCCATCTTGGCAGGCGTTCACAAATTGAATGCCGATACAGACCTGCGCCTGGCCTTCAGGTCTGGCATTGAGCACGTGTGGTCGCAGGGCGACCGCCAGTTCGAGGAGGCAGTGGCCGAAGGGCGTGAGCGAATGATCGCGGCCACAGTGGAGAAGATGAAGACCTACGGATGCGATGGTCGCGTTCGTACGGCATGAACGTTCAGGAAGGATGTGTCCCAATGCGAGGGCATGATGAACCGTTCGAGAACCTGAAGGGTCCCTTCGACGTCATCGTCGTGGGTGCCGGAATCAACGGGCTCGGTGTCGCACGGGATGCAGCAGAGCGTGGGCTGCGCGTGATCCTGCTGGAGCGTGATGATCTGTGCAGTGGCGTTTCAGCCTGGAGCGGCCGACTGGTGCACGGAGGCTTGCGCTACCTAGAGCATCGCGACTTCGGACTGGTTCGTGAGTCGCTTCGCGAGCGCGAACTTCTGTTCCGGCTGGCTCCGCATCTGGTCAAGCCGAAGCGTCTCCTCATGCCCACGTACTCCCACAACCGACGTCCGGCCTGGCTGATTCGTCTGGGCATGATCGCCTATGACGTGCTGTCCTTCGACAAGCGCACGGGGCGGCATGAGAAGCTCAGTGCGAAGGCGACCGTGGCGAGGTTCCCTGGGATCTCCCAAGCGGGACTTCAGGGCGCGGTCGTGTTCACCGACGGGCAGGTGGAGTACGCGGAGCGGTTGTGCGCTGAAGTCGCTATCGTGGCGGCCGCCGCAGGTGCGGTCATTCGTACCAAGGCGGTCGTCGAGGAGCCGTTGCTTCGTGATGGCCGCGTCGTCGGCGTGCGTTTCCGTGATTCACGCACGGGCGTGATGCACGCAGTAGAGGCTCCACTGACTCTCAATTTCGCCGGTCCATGGATTGATCGGGTGTTCCGCAGAGGCGCGCCGCCGCAACCGCGGCTCAACGGAGGAACCAAGGGCAGCCACCTGATCATCGATCCATTCCCGGGCGCACCCTCCGATGTCGTGTACTACGAGTCAAGGACCGATGGCCGGCTTGTCCTCGTCATCCCGTGGATGGGCCGATACCTGATCGGCACGACCGACAAGCGATTCGATGACGAGCCTGACGACGCGCGGTGCGATGCAGACGAGATGGAGTACTTGCTGGGAGAAGTGAATGCGCTTGTGCCGGATGCGCGTCTGACTCCCGAGGATGTCCTGTTCACCTACTCAGGCGTGCGCCCACTTCCCTATGCTCCCGACGTCGAAGAATGGGAGGTACCGCGTACTCACATCCTGCATGATCACGCGGCTGATGGCCTCCCAGGCGTCGTGACTGCGGTTGGCGGAAAGCTGACTACCTATCGTCAGCTCGCCGAGGATGCCGTGGACGATGCATTCACGCGTCTTGGCCGCCCGATTCCACCGTGCAACACGGCGGGCATCCCCCTGCCCGGGGCCCAAGGCGACCTCACTCAGATCCGCGCCGAACTGGAAGCACGCGAGCTGTCGCCGCTGTCGGCGGAGCGGCTGGTGGCTCTCTATGGCGCACTTGCAACGAGCGTCGTGGATGAGGCCGCAGGTGATCCGTCGCTCCTTTCAGTGCTGCACGAACCGACAGGTGCACTCGACGTTGAGCTTGTATACGCAGTGCGTCGCGAGTTCGCGGTCACGCTCTCCGACGTTCTTGCTCGACGTGTCCTCCTCGCCTTCGAGCCCGGTCACGGCCTCGAGGTCGTCGACCGTTCGGCTCACGTGCTGGGGAGCGAACTGGGCTGGGACTCCGAGCGTCAACGCGCAGAAATTTCCGAGTACAGGCAATGGGTCTCGCGCCTGGCAGTGCCGAGCCTCGCGGCGTCGGGTGCGGGTGCTTCCGCGGGTGATGCTGTCACATGAGCGGCTCCCTTATCCTCGCCCTGGATGAAGGATCCACCAGTGCGCGGGCGGTTCTCGTCGGTCTTGACGGGCGGATCGTGGCCGAGGCGCGTAATCCCGTCGTGCCGTTGTTCCCTAAGCCGCGGTGGGTGGAACTCGATCCGGTTGCGTTGTGGAAGGCCCAGCGCGACAGCATGCGGGCCGTCGTCGCGAAAGCAGGAGTAACGACCGATGACATCATCGCTGTCGGCATCACGACGCACCGTGAGTCGGCACTGGTCTGGGACCGAGTCAATGGTGAACCGATCCATGCTGCCCTCATGTGGATGTCGAAGCAGACAGACGAGATCATCCGGCAGTGGAGTGCAAGCGGTCTCGATCCGGTGATCCGGTCGTCTACGGGCCTGACGAACGACTCATACTTCAGTGCCGGCAAGCTCGCATGGCTCATGCAGAACGTGCCGGGCGCCCGGGCTCGCGCCGAGCGCGGAGACCTTGCAGCGGGCACTGTCGACACGTGGCTGCTCTGGAACCTCACGGCCGGGCGGTCACATCTGACCGATCACAGTGAGGCATCCCGAACGGCGTTGTTCTCGCTGAGCACTCTTGATTGGGACACCTCGCTGGCCGAGGCCTGCGGAATCCCTCTCTCTCTGCTTCCACCCGCACTTGCCTCGGATTCGGATTTCGGTGAGATGCGTCCGGCGGATGTCGGACTCCCGGGAACTCGCGCTGTTCCCATCCGCGCAATCATGGCGGACCAGCAGGCGGGCATGTTCGGCCAAGCCTGCTTCGAGATCGGGTCCGTCAAGAACACCTTCGGAACCGCGGGCGTTCTCACGGCAAACACGGGAAGCACTCCGCGGCTTATCGATGGCCTCACGTCGAGCGTCGCCTGGACAGTCGACGGCACCACGGAGTTCGAGGCGGAGGGGGTTGTCTTTCACAGCGGACAAACGCTGCAGTGGCTGCGCGAGCGTATGGGCGTTCTCTCCGCTGACGACGACATCGAGGAAGTTGCAAGTCGCGTTCCGGATAGTGGGGGCGTCTATTTCGTGCCGGCGTTCGCGGGCATGTGCGCGCCCCATTGGGCGCGGGAAGCGCACGCGGGAATCGTGGGCCTAGGACTCGACTCCGGCAAGGAGCAGGTGGTTCGCGCCGGAGTGGAGGCGATGGCCTACCAGACGCGCGACAACATGGATGCGCTGCTCGCCGCGGGTATCGACATCCCCGTGCTGAAGGTTGATGGAGGTGCATCTCGCAGCAATCTGCTGTGCCAGTTCCAGGCCGACATCACCGGTATACCGGTGGCTCGTCCCACTGAGTTGGAGCGCACTGCGCTTGGCGTAGCCCAAGTTGCGGGTCTGGCTGCGGGGGTGTGGTCGCGTGGAGATCTGGCCGAGCACTGGGTGTCTGACCGAACATTCGAGCCGCAGATGTCGGCCGAGCGACGCGAGGAACTGTACGACGGTTGGCTAGCGGCGCTGGAGAGCATACTGAACCACGCGTGATAGCCGAACAGGCTCACGGCTGAGCGGTTCCAGGCAAGGCTCAACCGTCAGATGGCTCGCTCCGTCAGGTAGTTGGCGGTGTCGACATCAGTGACGAGGGTATTGACCCAGCCGCCAGCGATGGCGCTGTATATGGCCGCATGCTTGTTGGGCCCTCCGGCCACAGCGATGGTCCGAGGGCATGCGCGCAGTTGCTCAAGACTGACACCAATGACGAGATCGTCGAGTTTGGACTTGATCGGCTGTCCGGTTGAGTCGATGAAGCGCAGGTTGACCTGGCCCACCGCACCTTGCTTCTGTGCCTCCGCGAGCTGTGTGTGCGTGAAAAAGTTTTCGCCTGCTCGCAGTGGAGGATCGACTGTGCAGGTGCCGATTGCCACGAGCGCCTCATCCATGCGGTCGAACAGGCTCAGCGTCTCGCGAGCGTGAGCGTCATGCTCAAGCAAGGTCGCGCGCAGGTTGACGGAGCCGACGACACCCGGAACGCGCAGGAATCGTGACTGTGCCCCGGTCAGCCTAGCCAGTTGTTGCGTAACCTCGGCGGCCTCGTGCTGCGCCTCGTGAGGACCAACATCGCCGAGCATCTCGACCACGTAGCTGGCACGGATGTCGCTCATCACCTCGAGAACCCTGACGGCCTCCCTCAGCGTGCGGCTCCAGGAGGTAATGCCGATAATGTCGCCGGTAAGGGGATTCTCGGAGAGGTAGGTAGCCAGCAGGTTACCGAGATCGTTGAGCATTTGCGGTTCGGAAGAGGTATCCGAAAGGTCGAAGACATGTGCGCCGCGTAGCCCGTAGGCGTCGATGAGGGACTGCTCGAGATCGAGGTGCAGGCCTTCGGGAATGCGCACGGTCGTGCGCACGATTCCCAGGGAGGTGGCCGTGTCCAGGAGTCGGGAGACGCGCGACTGCGACAGGCCGAGGGCGTCAGCCACCTCGCTCTGCTTCATCGACCTCACGTGGTACATCCAGGCCACGCGGGCAACCAGGCGCATCGAGTCCTGATCTGTCGCATGGACCACCGGGACCGGCGTGGATGGGCGACTGGAAGCCCGCTGCTCGCCATCACGCATTTCTTCCTCCCCAGGACTATTGTAAAAGTGCGTAATGATGCTAGCATAAAATATCGATTCAGGAAGACTCCTGACGAGGTTAATTCAGGAGGCAACGATGACCGCGAGTCCGGACCTTCTCGGTCTTGATGAGGTGCGCGCGTTGATCGCGTCCGAGGATCCTGAAGGGCGGCTGCCTTCCTGCGGACTATCGCAATTGATCGTCGGACCAGGCGCCCTTGATCTGCTCGTCGCTGCCGTCAGTCGCACGGCGGAGGGAATCTCCGGCCGCCCCGTTCGCGTGGCACTGCTGGTCGACCAGACCACGATTCAACGCCAGGGTCTCAACGTCAAGTCCCGCGTACTTGCCGACCTGCAGCGTGATTTCGAAGCCACCCACGTGGTTCTCTCCGAGGGGCACTCCGAGCTGCATGTCACCGATGCCGTGGTCGACGAAGCCGCGCGACGCTGCTCCGATGCCGATGTAATCGTGGCCCTCGGCGGCGGAACCATCTCCGATATCGGAAAGCTCGTTGCCGCCCGACTTCCCAGCGTGCGCGTGGTCACCGTCATGACAGCCGCATCCGTCGACGGATATACCGACGATGTGTCCGTCACGTTGAAAGATGGCGTGAAGCGCACCGTTCCTTCCGTCTGGCCGCACGTAGTGCTTGCTGACGCGGAGACCGTTGCGGAGGCACCTGCGCGCATGAACCAGGCGGGGTACGGCGAGATGGTGTCGATGTATGTCGCACCTGCCGATTGGCGACTCGCCTCGATGCTGGGAATCGACACCTCCTTCCATCGTGCGCCGATCGCTTTGCTCGAAGCACTCGGCGGCGCGCTTGACGCCTGCGCTGCAGGCGTTGCGCTCGGCGAGCCCGCCGCGGTGCAGGGCCTGACCCAGGCGCTCGCCATCCGTGGGATCGCTACCGGAGTCGCGGGCACGACGGCGTGCCTGTCGGGCGTCGAGCACCTGATCAGTCACATGCTGGACCTTCGCGCAGCGGAGCTTCACCTGCCTACGGGTCTGCACGGTGAGCAGGTCGGTGCCGGTTCCGTCGTAGCCGCGTGCGCATGGGAAATGCTGCATGACCGGGTGAGCGCGAACCCCGATGCCACAGTGTCGACCGCCGCGCTGGATCGTGGCGCGGCTGAGATCCGAGTTCGCTCTGCCTTTGCCGATATTGATCCCACCGGCCGCATCGGCAGCGAGTGCTGGAATGACTACGAGCGCAAGCTTGCACGGGTGGTCGATGCCCTGCCACGCATCGACTCGGTGCTCCGAAACTGGCCGAATCAAGCGGCCGAATTGCGCGCCCTGGCTCGGCCATCGCCTTTCATTGCCACTGGCCTGCGCGCCGCAGGAGCGCCCGCACTGCTCGGCGAACTCGGCAGCGATGTCGACACCAACACTGCGCGCTGGGCGGTCGAGAACTGCGCTCTGATGCGCGAACGCTTCACGGTCGTTGATCTCCTCACGTTGCTTGGATGGTGGACTCCATCTGATCTGGACGAGGTCCTTGAGCGCGTCGATCATGCGGTCTCGGTGGCGGGTGTACCGGCATGAACCCTGATCTGGTCGTTGGCGTCGACTGCTCGACCACTGCTGCCAAGGCGGTCGTGTGGGGCCCCGAGGGCCAAAGCACCTCCTCGGCCAAGGTCGCCTATGAACTGAGTCAGCCTCGGCCGGGCTGGGGCGAGCAGAACGCCGAGGATTGGTGGGCGGCCTTCACCGGTGCCGTGCGTCGCGCCGTGCAGACGGTGGATGCGGCTCGGGTTGGCGCCATTTGCGTGACTCACCAGCGTGAGTCGTTCGTGTGCCTGGATGAAGGCGGGCAGCCCATCCGGCCGGCCATGCTGTGGCTTGACGGGCGAGCGGTTCGCGAGGTCGAGGACTTCGGTAGTGATGATGTGCACCGCATAACCGGCAAGCCGCCGAACCCCACCCCCGGCTGGTACAAGTTGCTGTGGCTTGCCAGGCACGAACCTGAGACCATGGCACGCGTTGCCAAGGTCGTCGATCTCCATGGATTCATCGTGCATCGACTGACGGGCGAGTGGCGCACATCAGTGGCGTCCGCAGATCCCCTGGGTCTCGTGGATCTTGCGAGCGGCACCTATGACACCGGGTTGCTTGAGGCCTGTGGACTCGACTTGTCGCACATGGCCTCGCTGCATGCCCCGGGGGAGATACTCGGCACCATCCGCGACGCGATCGCCGACGAACTTGGCCTCGTGCGCGGCACCTTGGTGGTCAGCGGTGCGGGTGACGGACAGGCCGCACAACTGGGCACCGGCATCACCCGTCCCGGCGCGGCATTCTTGAACCTTGGCAGCGGGATCGTCTCCGGCACCGTGAGCGAGGTGTACTCCTACGGTCGCGAGTACCGGACCCTGTGCGCTGCAACGCCCGGACGTTTTAGTCTGGAGACCTTCATGGGTGGTGGCACCTTCAATCTCACCTGGTTCGTCGACCGATTCTCGGCTGTCGATCCTCGAGCCCTCGGCCTTGACGTGTCGGCCGAGTCGATTCTCGAGATGGCCGCTTCGCAACTTCCGCCGGGTGCCGACGGACTGCTCGTCCTGCCGTATTGGACAGGCGCCCTCACGCCCTACTGGGATCACGATGCCAAGGGCGCGATCATCGGCCTCACCGGCATGCACGGAAAGTCCCATGTGTACCGGGGGCTTCTGGAGGGCATCGCCTTCGAGCAGCGTTTCCTCACCGAAGGCGCTGACGCAGTACTGCCCGATCCGATCAGCCGACTTCTTGTGCTCGGTGGTGGATCCCGCAGTTCAGTGTGGTGCCAGATCATTGCTGACGTCATGCAGCGTCCCGTCGAGATCGTCCGGGAATCGGAAAGCACCTGCCTCGGAGCGGGAATGCTGGCTGCTGCGGCGATCAAATTGCATCCGGATATCGAGAGCGCCGCGAATGCGATGAGCGGCATTGCCCGCCGACATGAGCCGCAACCTGCTGCTGCTGCACAGTACGACCGGCTGTATCGCGTGTACCGCGAGATCTACCCCGCACTGTCGCCGGTCTTCCGCGGGCTTGCTGAGGTCTTGGCACCGGATAGGGGTTCGCCGTGAGCGTGGTGGCAACGGACGCGAATGTCACGCGCATCTACGACGGTTACCTGTTCGATCTCGACGGCACCATCTATCTCGGTGACGAACTACTCCCGGGCGCATACCGACTCATCACGACACTTCGTGAGTTGGGGCGACAGACGCTCTTCCTGTCGAACAACCCGACGAAGGATCCGCAGATGTACGCCGACAAGCTCACGCGACTGGGTATCCCGACGGATCCGGCCATGGTCGTGAACCCCATCGTGACGCTATCCGCGTGGCTCAAGCGCGAGGCCCCGGGCTCCAAAGTCTTCGTGATCGGGTCGCCGGCGCTATGCCGTGCGGTCGAGGAGAGCGGTAGCGAACTATGCGAGGACCCCGAGCAGATCGACGTGGTCGTGGCCAGTTATGACACCTCGTTCGACTACCGAAAGCTGCAAATCTCCTTCGACACTCTGTGGCAGTACCGTCGCGCACGTCTCATCACGACGAACCCCGACGCCTATTGCCCGATGCCCGGCGGGCGTGGTGAACCGGATGCCGCCGCAGTCCTCGCCGCGGTCGAGGCCTGTACCGGTGCCAAGGCGGAGGCAAATCTTGGCAAGCCGGACCCGGTCATGCTGAAGACGGCGCTGAACATTCTCGGCCTTGCACCGACCGACTGCGTCATGGTGGGCGACCGGCTCCACACCGATGTGCGGATGGCTGTCGATGCAGGCGTGGATGCGGCTTTGGTCCTGACGGGTGAGAGCACTCGCGAGCAGGTGGAGCAGTTGCCGCCAAAGGCACGCCCCCGTTACGTGCTTGATGGCGTGGCCCAGCTTCTAGGCGCCACGACCTAGGCACGAAAACCAGTCAAGAAACATTCGGCAGGGTCTTGCATCACACCCGGACCCGTGTCAGAATGAAGATTCACATTACAAATTTCTATGCGAAACGAGCAGAGATGACACTCGACTCCACCACGATGCTGGAGATGCAGCGCCGCATGCTGCGGATCCGTCACTTCGACGAGCGCGCCTCGAAGATGGTCAAGCGGGGGCAGATTCCGGGCACCGTCCATACATCGATTGGCCAGGAGGCCCAGGTCGTAGGCGCCTGCATGGCCCTCGGCGACAGCGACTACATGACCGGAAACCACCGCAGCCACGGCCACCCGATCGGTAAGGGCTCGCCACTCGGCCCGCTCATGGCTGAGCTCGTGGGTAAGGCCGACGGAGTGTGCGGAGGCAAGGGCGGGTCACTGCACCTCGCCGACTTCAAGGTGGGCAGTCTGGGTGAGTCCGGCATCGTCGGCTCGTCCATACCGATTGCCACCGGAGCTGCCCTCTCGGCCAAGACCTTGGGCAACGGACGTGTCGCACTTGCCTTCTTCGGTGATGGCGCTGCCAATCAGGGCTGTCTTTACGAGTCGATGAACATGGCCGGCGCATGGGATCTTCCGGTGATCTTCCTGTGCGAGAACAACCAGTACGCGCTCTCGACGCCCGCTCACACAGTCACGTCCGGTGTCATTGCCGATCGCGCGGCTGGCTTCGGTATCGCCGGAGTGCGAGTAGAGGACGGGCAGGATGTCCTGGCCGTGTACGAGGCGACCGCGGAGGCTGTTGATCGCGCTCGGCGCGGTGATGGTCCGACCTTGCTCGAGGTGGTCACCTACAGATTCCACGAGCATTCCGAGGGCCTACGCCTGGGCACCGACTATCGCGACGCGGAAGAGAAGGAAGCCTGGCTCAAGCGCGACCCGATCGTCCTCTTCCGTCAACGCCTTGTTGCTGACGAAATCGCCACGGACGCGGAACTCGACGCGATCGAGGCAGAGGTACTCGACGAGGTCGAAGCAGCGTTTGCGTTCACCGAAGCAAGCCCTTTCCCGGATCCCTCCGTGGCCTTCGCCGATATCTACACCGAGCCGACGCCGCTACGCGTGGCCGCAACCGTGATCGGAGCAACCTCATGACGACCATGAGTTACCTCGGCGCCATTGGTGCAGCTCAGCGTGAGGCCATGGAGGCTGACGAGCGCGTCATCATCATCGGCGAGGATGTTGAGGCCAACGTCTACGGCACCACGGGTGCCGGGAAGTCCCGCAAGGACAAGGGCGACTTCCTCGAGATGTTCGGCGCTAACCGCATCCGAAACACGCCGATCTCCGAGGAGGCGATCGTCGGTGCAGCTGCCGGCGCTGCCATGACCGGCCTGCGCCCGATCGTCGACCTGTCTTACTCGTCGTTCCTCTACATGGCCATGGACCAATTCGTGAATCAGGTTGCCAAGAACCGCTACATGTTCGGTGGCCAGGCATCGATGCCAGTGGTGTTCCGCTCGGCAATGTTCTACGGCATGAATACCGGGGCGCACCACTCAGATCGCCCCTATCCGATGTTCATGAACGTACCGGGTTTGAAGATCATGGTTCCTGCGAGCCCATATGACGCCAAGGGCCTTCTTCGCACGGCCGTCGATCTCGACGATCCGGTCCTCACCTTCGAAGCCTGCACGCTGTGGGGCCTTAAGGAGGAGGTGCCGGAGGAGGAGTACCGCATTCCCTTCGGCGTGGGTCGGGTAGCGCACCCGGGATCCGATGTCACCGTCGTGGCAATCTCGTCGGCAGTCCTCGAAGCGGTCAAGGCTGCCACGATGCTGGCCGAGGAGGGCATCAGCGTCGAGGTTATCGATCCGCGCACATTGGTACCCCTGGATGTCGAGATGATCATTGCCTCAGTGCAGCGCACCGGCCGTCTCGTGGTAGCCGATCCGGCGCACCGCACCTGCGGCGCTGCAGCCGAGATCTCTGCAATCGTCGCGGAAGAGGCATTCGAGTCGTTGCGTGCGCCGATCGTGCGCGTCGCGACTCCCGATACCCAGATCCCCTTCAGCCCTGCGCTTGAGAAGCAGTTATACCCAAGCAGTGCCGGCATTGCATCCGCAGTGCGCAAGGTTCTCGGTGTTCGTCCGGTCGCGATGGCCGGGGCCTGAGCACGTCAGACATCCACTACACGTCTAAAAACTAGGAGACACAACATGGCAATCGTTGACGTTCTGCTTCCGCAGTGGGGCATGGGCATGAGTGAAGGAACCATCACCGCCTGGCTAAAGGCAGTCGGCGATTCGGTCCGCGAGGACGAGCCGCTCGCCGAGGTCGAGGCGGAGAAGGTCGAGGAAACCCTGGAGTCGCCGGCCACTGGCATCCTCGTCGAGCTCATCGTGCCGGAGGGTGAGACCGTCGAGGTTCGCACCGTCGTCGCTCGAATTGAGGTCGGCTGACATGTGGGTTGACCCGATGTCGTTGATTCGCGAGGCCCGGCAGGGCGGATATGCGGTCGGCGCTTTCAACATGCACAGCGACGAGACCACGCAGGCACTCGTGCACGCTGCCGAAGAATCGGCATCGCCGGTCTTCCTGCAGGTCGGGCGTGCAGTAGTTCCGCACATGGGCTTGAGTGCCGCCACGGCGATGACCCGCCGTGTCGCGGATGATTCGTACGCAGAGTTAGTTCTGCATCTTGACCACGGCCCGTGGGGTGAGTGCCTCGAGGCCATAAAGCTGGGTTTCTCGTCCATCATGTATGACGGTGCGCATCTGCCTTTCAAGGAGAACATCGCCTCGACACGTCGCATCGTTGAGATCGCCCACGAGTACGGCGTGATTGTCGAGGCCGAGCTCGGCAAGATTCCTGACGCCGACGAGAAGGTCGACTGGTCCTCCTACTACACGGATGTAGATGAGGCCGAGCGCTTTGTTGCCGAGACCGGCGTCGACACCCTGGCAATCTCGGTCGGCATCGTCCACGGAATCCCGGGCGATCCGCAGCCACTGGACATCCCTCGCATTGAGCGCATCCGCGATGTTACAGGGGTGCCGCTGGTTCTTCATGGAGCGTCCGGGCTATCCGAGGAGGAGGTAAAGGCCGCGACCGCGGTAGGCGTGCATAAGTTCAACGCCGATACCGATTTGCGCCTGGCCTTTCGCAGGGGAATCGAGAACGTGTTCTCCAAGGGTGATCGACAGCTCGAGGAGGCGCTCGCTGAGGGTCGCGACCTCATGGTCGCCGCGACCATCGAGAAGCTGGGTCACTACGGGTGTCTGGGTCGCTCGGCGGTTCGGGCATGACCACGGTGTCTGAGCAGGCGACGCCGGTGGCGAAGCCGTTGACGGGTATCGCCCGCACGGCCGCCCGCCGAATGGTGGCTGCGTGGGAGGCACCGGTCTTCCATCTCGGCGTGGACGTCAAGATGACCGCTGCGCTCGCGGCGAAGGGCGATGGCATCACGGTCAGCGACCTGATCGTCCGCGCATGTGCCGTTGCGCTCGCGGAGCACCCTGCTGTCAATGCCTGGTTTGCCGACGACGCGATTACTCGCGTGAACGAGGTGAACGTCGGACTCGCGGTTGACAGTCCCAAGGGCCTCATGGTTCCTGTCATCTACGGGGCCGACAAGCTCGACCTTCGCGGTATTGCCGCGGCACGAAGTGACATGGTGCGTCGTGCGCATGCTGGCGAGTTGAAGATGCCGGATATCTCCGGGGGCACCTTCACCGTGTCGAATTTGGGAATGCTTGGCATTGACTCCTTTGACGCCATCCTCAATGTCCCCCAGGTGGCCATTCTCGCGGTGGGGGCGACCAAGCCGGCACCCGTGCCGTATGAGGGTGGGCTGGCCTGGATTCCCACGGCGAGGTACACCCTGACCTGTGATCACCGGGCGCTTGATGGCGCCACCGGTGCTCGCTTCCTCGACTCAGTCCGTTGCGCCCTCGAGGCGCCGACCGCATAGCGACATGACTGCAGCCCCCACCTTCCCGACACCCGTTGTCGCAGATCGAACTGCGGCGGCGGTGAGCCGGTTGAACGAGGTCGCCAGCGGCCAGGGGTGGGGCGCGATCGAGTGGGGTCGGCCGTCACCCTCGGCAGCGTTCACTCGCCGTGATTCCCGCGAGCCGGGGTTCGGCGAGGCGGTCGAGGTGGTGATCGCTCACGGTTTCGAGCCATTTATCCGCCCCGTTGGTGGGCGCTTGGCCGCGTATCACGAAGGCTCGCTCGTACTCGACGTTAACGTGAGAAGCGAAAATCCTCGCTCAGGAACGACCGAGAGATTTCGCGTGCTCTCGGCTGCGCTTGCGCAGGGGCTGCGAACGCTTGGCGTCGACGCTCGTGTCGGTGAAGTACCCGGCGAGTACTGTCCCGGACACTGGAGCGTCAATGAGGGTGATCGAACGAAGCTAATCGGCACCGGTCAGCGATTGGTGCGCGGAGCCTTCCTCTTCACCGCCGTCATCGTGGTCGGTAACCCGGAACCTCTGGCCGATGTCATGTCCAGCACCTACAACTGCCTCGGAATGGAGATGGATGCGCTGACGGTGGGATCAGTGGCGCAACACGTTCCCGGGGTGACGCTCGATGATGTCCAGGAGGCAGTAGGGAATGCACTTGCTGCGGTCCTGCCAGTGAGCGGACCCGATCTCGTCGGGGGCCGACTCTTGCTTGATGCCTGGGATCCGCGATGACTGACATTGACGTAGCGCCATCACTGGCTGATGCGCTCCACGAGGAACTCGTGGGCTGGGGTGTCTCGCGCGGAGCCTGCGCACTCGTTGATGTCGACGGGATCGTGGCCTCCGCCGGAGACACGGGAGTGTCGCATCCGTGGGCATCTGTCACCAAGATCATCGCTGCACTGAGTGTCCTCGATGTCGTTCACGATGGGCTTTTGGACCTTGACGACCCGGCAGGGCCGCCCGGAGCTACCGTGCGTCACCTTCTCGCGCACGCTTCAGGTCTCGCCTTCGACGAGACTCGGGTCATCGCTCGGCCGGGAACTCGCCGCGTGTACAGCAATGTAGGTATCGACACCGCTGTGAGCGCCGCGTGCGCAGCATCTCGTGCACCTGATGCTGCGACATTGATTACTAATCGAGTTCTGCTTCCTTTGGGGATGCGCGGTACCAGATTGACTGGACCTGCATCGCATGGCGCGGTGGGGCCGCTCGAGGATCTCGCCCGCTTGGCCGCGGAACTCATCGATCCGCGAGTTCTGCCCGCTCGCGTCGTCGCGGATGCGGCGAACCCCGCCTTCCCTGGCCTTGCAGGGCTCCTCCCCGGATACGGCAAGCAGGTTCCTAATGATTGGGGACTGGGCTTGGAGTTGAAGGGGGGAAAGTGCCCACATTGGATGCCGCCTGAGGCGCCGGCCGATGCGTTCGGGCACTTCGGTCAGGCCGGCTCCTTCCTTTGGGTGGACCGCAGTTGTCTTGTCGCGGCTGTCGCTCTCACCGGGACTCCATTTGGCCCGTGGGCCGTGGATGCCTGGCCTCGTAGCTCGTCGCGTTGGTTGCGCACGTGGAAATGTCAAGGAGGTCGTCATGACTCAAGTTGAGTTGAATCCGCAGCGTCATCGAGCTAGCTGGGATGCACTTGTCCACGGCGACTTCGATGTGCTGGTCGTCGGCGGCGGCATCACAGGTGCCGGTGTGGCGCTCGACGCAGCAACTCGAGGTCTGAAAGTCGCCCTCGTCGAAGCACGCGACATCGCCAGTGGCACGTCATCGCGTTCGAGCAAGCTCTTTCACGGCGGGCTGCGCTACCTCGAGATGTTGGACTTCGGTCTCGTTCGGGAAGCCCTGCGTGAACGTGACCTCATGCTCACCACTATCGCTCCGCATCTCGTGTCGCCTGTCCCATTCCTGTATCCGTTGAAGCACTGGGGTTGGGAGCGCCCGTATGTCGGAATGGGCTTGCTGCTCTACGACGCACTGGCGGGGCGCTCACCCATGCCTCGACATCGCCATCTCACTCGCGGCAAGGCGCTGAAGAGTGCCCCAGCGCTGCGCTCTGACGCACTGACAGGGGCCCT
>CAMAWO010000073.1 GCA_945861925.1 Bifidobacterium breve
CCACACGTGACCACTGCGCAGCAGGATCGGGATGAGGATGAGCGCCTGCAGCGCTACACCTATGGTCGTGCCGATGCCAAGAATGAGGACTTGGGATGATGTGAGGTTCCCGTCGGCGGCCGCAGACGTCCCTGCCACCGCAATGAACAGCAGAAATGTGGCAATCGCGATGATGTTGTTCGCGATTGGTGCGAACATCGGCGCACCAAATCTCCCGCGCGCGTTGAGCACCTGACTCAGCATGGTGTAAATGCCGTAGAACAGGATCTGGGGCAGGCACAGTCGAGCGAAGGCCACAGCCAATTCGAATTCAGCCTGCGGGTAGTCATCAGGGGTGTAGAGGTCGACGATCAGGGGCGCGGCGATGACCGCGACCACGGACAACGTCAGCAGCGCTGCCACGGTGATGGTGAGAAGCCGATCTGCGTATGCCTGCCCGCCGTCAGGGTCATCCTGCATCCTGCGCACCAATTGCGGAACGAACACCGCATTCAGTGCACCACCCACAACGAGGATGTAGATGATGGTTGGAAGTGAATTTCCCAGAGAGAATGCATCGGCGACGAGGTAGAAACCGAGAGCGGCGGCCGCCGCGACGTCGCGAAGGATCCCAGTCAAACGCGAGACCACGGTCCCTGACGCCATGAGTGAGCTCGAGCGCATCACACTGCTCATGACGCATCCCCAATAGACCCGCTCGGGGTACGCGAGGAGTGGACCCGCCTGATTCGTCGGGTGATGCCGATGACGACGAAGGCGGCGAGGGCGAGGAACGCAACGGCAACCACCCAGCCCGCAGCTCGCGCGTAGGCCGTGGACACCAGCGAGATCGTGGCTGGTGCGCCGTAACGCGCGCCTGCGGGGGTGAGCAACTGCACGGCGACACGGAGCTCCTCGCCACCGATTACGCGCGCCTCGAGATCAACGCTCACCTTCTTGCCCGGATCGACACGGATTCCTGACAGCGGAGTCGACTGGAGCCGCGCACTTGGCTGGCCGATGAGCGCCACGCCCACGGTTACAGCCTGTTCGCCATCGTTTGCAATCGTCACCGGCACCCGGCCGGCATCACCGGAGAAGATGACGGTCCCGGTTGAGAGCACCCTGACGAATGATGTTCGCTCGAGCAGGCCAGCGTTCACGAGGCCGAGGAGTTCTGAGCCGAGGCTAGGCTCGGATCGCCAAGCGGCTGACTGGGCGCGCAGCAGCGCAGCCGCATAGGACGGGCCGATTGTCGAAGGGTCGTCCAAAATTGCGACGAGTCGATCGAGACGGTCCTCCGCGGCCTTCACCCGGCTCATGTACTGCGCGCTGAGCTCCGCAGCGACGACACCGGTGCCGTAGGTTGCCTTCCTTCGAGGGATGCGGCTGGCGAAGCGCAACTCCTCGAGGGTGGCGGTGCGCAGCCAAGGCGCTTGTGAGGTGGCACGCAGGAGCGAATCGAGGAGCGCCGCTGTCGGATGCCATCTGACCTCGGCGGGACCGACTGCCAGGACCCGATTCGCCCCGGCGCCGGGTTCGGTGGCGATGAGGGCCGTCTCTGCGAGAAATCTTTGCCGGGCGAGCACGATCTCCCCGCGAGTGCGCTGCCGTGCGCCTATCGCATTCGTGAGTCCGGAATCGAGGATGAGGGCATCGATGACGCCCACTGCCGTCGAATAGTCGGCGATTCCATTCGGAGTCAGCGCGGGAACCCGCGGGTCTGACGTCGATTCGGCAGGAGGCATGGCGTCAGCAGCGAGCACGATCGTGGTTACCCCGGCCTCAGCGAGGAGGTTCGCCGTACGCTTGTCAATCCTGCCGGCGGAGGCCCAGGCGATGCCACCTTCGACTGGCTGCTCTACGACCTGTTCGGCGATGCCGGGAGACCGGGTGATGGACCGCACGACATCCTGCTCGAGGCCGGCACGACGGGCAGCACTCGCGTCGATATCCGCATACGGCAAGGTGTGAAGTCGAGACTGCCTTACGGCCGATTTGAGGCTCGTGATCCACGCGCGGGCATCCTTGGAGCGATCACCTACGACGAGTTCCCCATCGCGGAGCACCTCGTAACCATTCGCGATCTCCGCGGCGGCCTGCAGGAGTTCTGGATCGGCAATCCACGTGATGACCGAGGGGTTCTGCGCGGCGACCGAGACCAGGTCACCGAGGCGGCCCCTCGGAGTCAGTGCCAGGGGCGTGCTGTCGTTAAGGAGCGTTCCGTCTGCGTCGCGCGCCGGCCAATCGACGAGGGGCCACAGCCAGGTGAGCCCGATGGGGTTGAGGTCGGTTCCTTTTGGGAACCAGGGAAGAAACGTGCGCTGGATACCCTTGGAGCCCTCAACACCCCGATAATCGGTTCCCAGTGCCTCGACGGAGATGACGTATGTTCCGGGGTTGCCAAGCGGGAGGGCACGCAACGGAATGCTGATGACGAAGGGCGCCTCCTCACCTGTACGCAGTAAGGCTCCAATATCGGCCTGCGAATCCTCGAGCGCGGAATCTGGTGGGGTTGCCGGTGGTGGGATCAACGGCATGTTCGCCACGACCGACAACTCATCGCGATCACTCAGCGGCGCCTGTGAAAGCCGAAGACGCACGGAGACCCGCTCGAAGGGCTGAGATGAGGAGTTGACGACCCGACCGGCAATCCGAAGGTTGCTGTTCCTGGCTGGGATCAGCGGGGCGAGGGAGTCGACGACCACGTTAATTGTTGAACCCATCGCCGGCGCCGCACCGACGGGCACACAGGCGAAGGTTGCAGCGAGGCCCGCACCGATGATGGCCGCGCCGAGGATGCGAGGGAGGCGACGCACTACCTCTCCGGGAGGGCGAGGAGCCCGGGCACCATGCCGACAAGGCGCCGCTCGTCTGGGTAGCGCAGCAGGCCAGAAATCTCGTCCAGCGGGATCCATGCCACCTGGACGACCTCGACGTCTGCGTCACTCAACTCACCCCCGTCGGCTTCGAGGAGGTAATAGTGAACCGTCTTGTGGATTCGGCGGTCCTGTGACTTGAACCAGAAGTCGATGGTTCCGAGGGTGGCGATCACATGAGAGATGATGCCGGTCTCCTCCTGCACCTCACGAATTGCTGCAACCTCAGCGGTCTCCCCAGGCTCGAGGTGACCCTTGGGCATGGACCAGACGAGGTGGCCCCGACGGTCGTGGCGGGCGATGAGCACTGCCATCATCACTGGTCCCGAGCGGTCGACGACGAGCCCGCCGGCGGAGGTCTCCTCGACGATTGTCCGGTACTTTTGCATGTCCGCAGGATAACCCCGTCCCCCGACTCATTACGCTCTGTGGGTGCCTGCCCACATCGAACGCGCCGTCATCGACCAACTGAAGCCGTTGGCTGGCCTACTCGACGACATTGGGCGACGCTTCGCGGAGCGCGGCCATTCAATCGCCCTCGTTGGAGGGCCGGTGCGCGATGCGATGCTCGTCAGGTTGCGCGATAGCTCCGACCTTGACTTCACCACCGATGCCCGCCCGCGAGAAATCCTTGACATCCTCGCGACGTTTGCCGAGGCCACCTGGGATGTTGGGATCGCGTTCGGCACCGTGGGTTCTCGAATCCAAGGGCGTGAGTGTGAGATCACGACGTATCGCAGTGAGCACTACGACCTTCCGTCCCGCAAGCCTGCCGTGGATTTCGGCGACAGTCTCGAGGGTGACCTCGCCCGACGTGATTTCACCATCAATGCCATGGCACTCACACTGCCAGATCTGGACCTCATCGACCTTTTCGCGGGCGAGGCTGACCTCCGGGCCCAACTCATTCGCACACCCGGGTCACCTGAACACTCGTTCTCCGACGATCCACTGCGCATGATGCGAGCGGCACGATTCGCCTCTCAACTCGGATTCCACGTCGTCGCCGACGTTGTCATTGCGATGACTGAGATGGCCAACCGATTGGAGATTGTCTCTGCTGAACGCATCAGGGATGAGTTCATGAAGATCCTTATGTCGGATGATCCCCGAACGGGGCTTGAACTCCTTGTCGGTACAGGACTGACCGAATATGTCGTCCCTGAACTGCCACTCCTCCAACTCGAATTGGACGAGCATCACCACCACAAGGATGTCTACGAGCACACCCTTACCGTCCTCGAGCAGGCAATGGACCTAGAGACGATCCATGAGCCGGCAACGGGGCCCGATTTAGTGCTCCGCCTCGCCGCACTCCTTCATGACATCGGCAAGCCAAGGACGAGAAAGTTCGAGGATGACGGTCGGGTGTCCTTCCACCATCACGAGGTGGTGGGTGCTCGGATGGCGAGGAAGCGGATGCAGGCGCTGAGGTTCTCCGGCGAGATGATCGACGATGTTTCAAAACTCGTTGAACTGCACCTGCGGTTTCATGGCTACGGCACCGGTGAATGGTCAGACTCAGCGGTGCGCCGGTACGTTCGTGATGCAGGGGATCAACTGGCCCGCCTTCACAAGCTCACCAGAGCCGACTCAACGACCCGAAACAAGCGCCGCGCAACCGCCTTGCAACACGCCTACGACTCACTTGAGGCACGTATCGCTGTGCTGGCCGAGCAGGAGGAGTTGAATTCACTGCGCCCCGACCTTGATGGTGCGCAGATCATGAGCATCCTGGGTATTGCTCCCGGACCAGTCGTCGGGGAGGCCTACCGATACCTCATGGAGTTGCGGCTCGACCGTGGCCCACTGAGTGAACAGCAGGCCACGGACGAGCTCACGGCTTGGTGGGCGAGCCGCTAGTTCGTCGCCCCTGCCAACTGGGCTGGCTCCTCGGCCCCATCGATGCGATCGGGCCCGATGAGGATCTCGAGCAGCGTGAAGAGACCGGCGGTGAGAAGGCACAGCCAGATCATCCGATCTAGGGACATGAACGCGCCGACGCTCAGCACGAGCACCATCACGAAGGCGATGATCCACCGCAGGACTGGAGCGTAGGAGCGGAAGGAGCGTCGAACGCCGGCCGGGAGGCCTGATCCCAGACTGTGGAGCCCACGGCCGACCGCAGTCCGCATGCTCGTTGCGGGCCGTGAGACACCGGCGAACCACCCCCCGAATGCAATGAGAACACCGAGGACGAGTATCGCGACGAGACCTGAAAGCAGGTAATTGAAGAACGTCGCCCAGAAACTTGCTGCAGCGGCCTCGAAAACGGTACCGGCCAACTGGTCTACAAACACTGTTTCCGCGGTATTCATGAGCACCCGCGTGGCCGCTCCGCAGGCGATCAAGGCGAGACCAACGGCGAGGACGGTGCGTGAGCGGTTGCGTGCGAGTGCGATGGACAGGCCGAAGAGGATTGCGATGACCAGTGGGAACCACTGCAGGACCGGTGCCGACAGCTGGTAGACAAGTTGCATCTGACTGATGGCGGGCGATTGGGCGAGGACGATCTGAGCGTCGCTCGTCGGGATGGCGATCTTCGATGCGAGATCGAATCCGTTATTGACGAGGGAGGCCTGGACAGCGGTGAGCATGGATGAGATGTCCAGAACGATCGTGTCGCCCTGAATCTTGATGGGGCCATTTGGACGGTTTTCGAGAAGCGCCATGAGGCTGGCTTGCGCAACCTCATTGGTGGTGTACCAGATCTTGGCAAATTCCTTCGATGCGACGAACTTGTGGACGAGCTCGTAGACGAGGTTGTTGATACCGGCCGCGATCGGGTCGGTCAACGCGCTAGAGATGGCTGGGTCTGGGATGAGGCCACCGAGGAAACCCCCAACAAGGGAACTTGTGTCGACCTGCTTCACGACGGCGTCCGAGATGACCTTCGAGACGGCATCCTGTACTGCGGGATCATTAACGAGCGGACCCACGGTCGCGAGGTACTGGGTGCTGTCGACGACGGTCCGGTGGCCCCAGTGGCCAATAAACGCGACCGGCGCGATGATGACGGTGATGATGAATATCAGGAGAGAGGCGATGGCCCGGATCCCCCAACGCTTTTTATTCGACATGTGCTCTCCTGACGAGGCTTAGGTGATCTGCGTGGAGAGCCTACGGCTTGACGCCCAGCGATACCAGAGCGCCGTGCCCGCGAGCATCACACCAATCCCGAGGATGAGTGCTGGGGCTTGCCCGGATTTGGGTGCTCCGAAGGCCATGATGGCGATTCCAGTGACGAGACAGACATTGAGGACCATGTCGAAAATGGCGAACACTCGTCCGAGGTGATCATCGGGGACATGGCGCTGAACAAGAGTGTCGGCGCAGACCTTCACTCCCTGCCCAGCAAATCCGATGGACGCAGCTCCAACGAGGAGCGTAGGCATTGACGGCGTCATGGCACCCACATAGACAAGCGCGACCCCGAGGGTTCCAGCCTGAAGCAGGACCGCGATAGACCATGTCACTGCCCCGAAACGACGGGTGGTCCATGGCGTGAGCATTGCCGCGATGAGGGCACCCGCAGCGGCGCATGCCGTGATGACAGCGAACTCATTGAGTGCGGTGTCGGCCTCAGCGGCGGTATTGAACGTGTTCCGCACGAGGAGCAGGGCGGCCACGGTGAGGGCCCCGAACGCAACTCGATGAGCGCCCGCGACCGCAATCGCTCGACCTGCGATCGGTGCTCGGGATAGTTGGCGGATGCCGTCGATCATGCCCAGGGCCACGCCGCTGAGGGTGTCGGCTGGCCGTTCTCCGCTCGGACCGAGTTTCATCCGCGCGATTCGGGTGGCCGCGAATGCGGACGCGGCAAACCCGCAGGCGGCAAGGGCCAGCACGAGTTCACTACCGGCGTCGCCACCGCCGACACTGGCTCTCAGAGCGATGCCACCGACCGCTCCGATGGCAGCGGCAATGGTTCCGGAGGTGGGGGTGAGCGCATTCGCGGTGATGAGGTCGCGTCCAGAGACGACATGCGGCAGCGATGCCGAGAGGCCGGCGAGGACGAACCGCCCGACGCCGAGGACGGTGAGCACGGCGAGGCCGAGCAGGAGTCCATCGTTACCGACGACGACGAGCGCGATGATCGGCAGCGTGGCCAGTGACTTGACGAGGTTGGCGCGCACGAGGACATCGCGGCGGCGCCACCGATCGAGGAAGACCCCCGCGAACGGGCCGATGATGGAGTACGGGAGCAGCAGGATCGCGAATGCTGCAGCAACCTTGATGGCGTCAGGCTGCCGTTCCGGGGAGAAGAGTACGAAGGTGGCAAGGGCCGCTTGGAGGAGTCCGTCGGAGAACTGACCGATGAGCCGAACGGCGAACAACCACCGGAAATCGCGGGTGGCGAGGACCTCGCGCAAAGCTGAGAATCTCGCCACCCGCGTCACGCTATCAGCGTTCGATGACTCCAGTGATGAAGTCCTCGACGGCCTGCTTCGCCTCACTGTCGTTGTACTGAATCGGCGGCGACTTCATGAAGTAACTGGACGCAGACAGGATGGGACCACCGATGCCACGATCCATGGCAATCTTCGCTGCGCGGACGGCATCGATGATGACCCCGGCGCTGTTCGGGGAGTCCCACACCTCAAGTTTGTACTCAAGGCTCAGTGGGACGTTCCCGAAGGCACGGCCCTCGAGCCGGACGAAGGCCCACTTGCGGTCGTCAAGCCATGCGATGTAGTCGGATGGCCCGATATGAACATTGCGTTCGCCGAGATCGTGGCCAACCTGCGAGGTGACCGACTGCGTCTTGGAGACCTTCTTCGACTCGAGACGATCACGTTCGAGCATGTTCTTGAAGTCCATGTTGCCGCCGACATTCAACTGATAGGTGCGGTCGAGGATGACACCCCGATCCTCGAAGAGCTTTGCCATGACGCGATGGGTGATCGTTGCCCCAACCTGGCTCTTGATGTCGTCGCCGACGATGGGGAGACCGGCGTCCTCGAACTTCTTCGCCCACTCGGGCGTGCTAGCGATGAACACCGGGAGGGCGTTCACGAAGCCACAGCCGGCGTCGATTGCGCACTGGGCGTAGAACTTGGCGGCTGCCTCCGAGCCCACGGGCAGGTAGCAGACCACGACATCGGTCTTGGCGGCTTTCAGCGCGGCGACGATGTCGACGGGATCAACCTCCGATTCGGTGATGGTCTCTCGGTAGTACTTTCCGAGCCCGTCCAGTGTGTGACCGCGTTGCACGGTGATGCCCGTGTTTGGGACGTCACAGATTTTTATTGTGTTGTTCTCAGATGCGCCGATGGCGTCTGCAAGGTCGAGGCCGACCTTCTTCGTGTCGACGTCGAAGGCTGCGACGAACTCGACGTCGCGGACGTGGTATTGACCAAACTGCACGTGCATGAGGCCTGGGACGGACTCGGACGGATCAGCATCCTTGTAGTACTCGACCCCCTGGATGAGGGACGACGCGCAGTTGCCAATACCGATAACCGCGAGGCGGATTGAGCTCATTGGATCTCCTTGTTATGTGATGGGTCGCTATTGGTCAACTGGGCATCGAGTGACGCCGGTGTTCTCATGGGCGATTCCTCGGCTTCAATGAGCTCGCCGAGCCACCGCACCTCGCGCTCAGCGCTCTCAAGCCCGTGTTGCTGCAGTTGCAGGGTGTAGGCATCGACCCGCTCACGACTTCGGGTCATCGACTCGCGGAGCAGTGCGACTCGTTCCTCGAGGCGTGACCTGCGGCCATACAGGATGCGAACGCGAGCACGAACCTCGGTTCGTGAGAAGAAGGCGAGGTGGGTGGCGAATCCCTCGTCATCCCACGCCTCCGGGCCCGTCTCGTTCACCCAGATAGCGAATGCCTCCTTGCCGTCACCGGTGAGTGCGTAGACGACACGCGCACGCCGCGCACTCAAGGGTGGAGCGGTGGTGTCGATTGCCGCTGTGACTTCAGCGCCCATGATGTACTCGCGCGCCGACATCCGGTGGAGCGCCGGGTACAGGGAGCCGTAGGAAAGTGGGCGGAAGGGACCGAGCACGACCGCGAGGCGCTTGCGCAGTTCATAGCCGTGGAGTGGGCCATCGCCGAGCATGCCAAGGATCGCGTACTCAAGGATGTCCGCCCGCCTCGCCATTTTACAACAATATATCGAATCGATATATCATGTCGAATCAGACACGCGTATCAGGGTTGTCGAAGCGAGTTCGACGCGGGCAGTCACGGCCGAGCGTCGGCGTAGACTCCACGTTTATGGCCGTACCCCGTCGCTCAGGCGTTCGAGGGAGCATTGTTCGCGGGGCGTCAGGCGGCGGCGCGGCAAGGAGTTCGACACCCGGCCCAGTTACCCGCGAACTGGTGGCAGATCCGTCAGTGCCGAGATCGGTCGTGAACTTCGGTCTGGAACGCCGCGCCGCCCTGCACCGTCTCTTCAACGGTGGTGCGCTCACGAGTGACCTCTGCGATGCCGACACCTACCTGCTGCGCGCGGCAAAGCACCACGGGGAGAGCGCCGGCACTCCCTGCCCAGCATGTCGCACCGAGGGCCTCGTCACCGTTACCTATGTTTACGGTGACCAACTCGGACCCTATTCGGGCCGAATTCGCAAAACCGATGAGTTGACGGCGATGTCAACCCAGTTCGGTGAGTTCAAGGTCTACGTCGTCGAGGTGTGCCAGCGATGCTCATGGAACTTTCTTGCCACCACATACGTCCTAGGTGACGGCGTGCCGCGGCGCGCCTTGCCGAAATCCCGTGATCTCCTTGACTGAGCGAACCCGCATATCCGCTGACCATCCCGGTCATTGCCCCGAAGGATTCCTGTGAGCCAGCAAGGCCGTCCGGCCCAGAAGCCACGCTCGAGTAGGGGCACGGCGCCCACCGCCTCACGGCGAGGCTGGCTGCTCCGCATCATCATCGGGGTCCTCCTCCTCATGGGAATCGGAATTGGTGCCGCCACGATTGCTGTCGCGACGACCGATGTGCCATCACCGAACGAGGTGTCGTCAAGTGAGGCGACCATCGTCTACTGGGCCGACGGCACGACCGAGCTCGGCCGGCTTGGTGAGGCGACCCGGCGCAGCGTTCCGCTGGCAAGCGTGCCGATCGAAGTGCAAAACGCCGTGCTCGCTGCAGAGGACCGCACCTTCTATGAGCACGGTGGCATCTCTCCACTCGGTCTCGGCCGGGCCATCTGGAATAACGTAAGCGGTGGCTCGACCCAGGGCGGGTCCACCATCACCCAGCAGTATGCGAAGAATGCCTACCTGTCCCAGGACCGCTCCTGGGACAGGAAAATTCGCGAGGCACTCCTCGCATTCAAGCTTGAGACCGTTGTCTCCAAGTCGCAGATTCTCGAGGACTACCTCAACACCATCTACTTCGGTCGAGGGGCGTATGGGATCGAGGCCGCGTCCATCGCCTACTTCGGTAAGCCGGTCACCGAACTCACCACCTCAGAGGGTGCCGTCCTCGCATCGATCATAAAGTCACCGAGCGGCCTGTCTCCGGAGGAGAACCTGCCCGCGCTCAAGGGCCGCTGGGACTACGTCGTCGATGCGATGGTCGAGCAAGGCTGGCTCACTGCGACCAAGCGAGCTGGGGCTTCCTTCCCAGAGATCGCCAAAGCCAAGGCGGGTAACCGGCTGGGCGGCCAGATCGGCTTTCTCCTGAACGCTGTCACGACAGAACTTGCCGCACTCGGGTTCGACGAGACTGAGATCCAGCGAGGGGGCTTGCGCATCACCTCAACCTTCGAACGCAAGGCGCAGCGCGCAGCGACAGCGGCGGTGAAGCAGGAGGGCCCGTCGTCTAACACTGCGGGCCTACGTATCGGGCTGGCGGCGATCCGACCGGGTACCGGCCGGGTCATCGCGATGTACGGGGGCAAGGACTTCGTCGACGACCAGATCAACAATGCGACGAGGAGATTCGCTCAGGCGGGTTCGACCTTTAAACCCTTTGCCCTCGCGGCGGCCGTCGAGGCTGGCACCCCCCTTTCGTCCATGTGGAATGGCGACTCCCCGGCAACCATCAAGGGCTACACGCTCACGAACTACGGCGACAAGTCCTACGGCAAGGTGTCGATGCTCCAAGCGACCGAGAAGAGCATCAACACCGCCTACGTCGAAGTTGAGTCCGATATCGGGGTCGACCGGGTCGCCGATGCCGCCCTTCGGTCCGGGATTCCGGAGAGCACGCCTGGGCTCAACCTCGATCAACTCGATCTCACATTCGTCCTCGGTACCGCATCGCCCTCCGGGCTTGACATGGCCAACTCCTATGCAACGTTCGCAGCAAGTGGTGCCCGCGCCACTCCGACGGTGATCATCAGGGTGCTCGGCCCCAATGGTGGCCTGCTCTACGAGACGGATCCCCAAACCACACAGGCCTTCACGCCGGACGTCGCGAATACGGTCACCTACGCGCTCTCCAAGGTCGTCACGAATGGCACTGGCGCGACTGCGCTGGCCCTCGGGCGCCCGGCTGCGGCGAAGACTGGCACGACCGACGGCAACCGCAGTGCGTGGTTCGTGGGCTATACGCCCCAGCTCGCGACCGCCGTGCTCATGGCCAAGGAGGACGAGGCTGGCATCCCGGTGTCCCTCTCCGGAACGGGCGGACTCGGTACCGTCACAGGCGGATCCTTCCCAGCTGCGATCTGGGTCGCCTTCATGAAGGCCGCCCTCGATGAGTCGGAGCAGGTCGCATTCCCAGCGCCCCCGCCGGGGGTCATCGTTCCCCTCAACTGCCCCACCGTGCTGCCCCCTGAGGGTGAGGAGGTCCCATTGGGGTGCCCGATTCCCCAGATCGTCGAATTCGGGCCGTCGAGTCAGCCGATCGACGAGTCAACTCTCGTAGACGCCACACCGATGCCGAGCGAGTTCGTTGACCCGGCAGCCGACATCCCCTCACCCGATACGAACCCCGACATCGCACCTGGGACCCCGGTCAACCCAGCGGTACCCACCCCAACTCCGACGCCAACCCCGAGTGCTGCGGGCAGTGGACCTCCTTCCGAATAGGCTCGTAAGGTGACAACAGGGGCGGAGATCGTGCACCCTTCGGCCGAGGACTCGGTCGCTAGAAGTGCGAGCAACGTGATCGGCGGGCCGCTCGGTCGGCTCGCTCGATCGAGTAGGTCCTGGTGGTCCCCCCTGCGGATCCTCATCGTCATCACGACGACGGCGTATGCCGTTGGCTACGCCCTGGATCTTTCATGTCGCGGCACTGGGTGGGCATCACCTGAGAACTACGAACACCTCTGTTATTCGGACATCCCACCCCTGTATTCGCTACGCGGCTTCGCCGACGGCCTCAGTCCCTATCTCCAGACCCAACCGGGCCAGAACCCACTTGAATACCCCGTCATTACCGGCGTCTTCATGCAGATCTCAGCGGTCATCACGCGAGCTTTGACGGGTGCATTCGAAGGCTTGGACGCTGGTCGCACCTTCTTCGACGTGAACGTTCTCCTCCTCCTCATCCCCCTCGTTGTGGCCGTGGTCGCCACCGCACTCACCGTCAAGCGTCGGCCATGGGACGCCGCTCTCGTGGCCCTCGCCCCGACGGTCATCCTCGCCGCGACAGTGAACTGGGATCTATTGCCACTCGCCTTCGCCGGTTGCTGCCTGCTCCTATGGTCGAGATCACGGCCGCTTGCTGCTGGAGTTCTCCTCGGCCTAGCCATCGCCGCGAAGTTCTACCCACTGTTCTTCATTGGTGCGTTCCTCGTGCTCACCCTGCGCACTGGTCGCTGGCGAGCATTTACCCTCCTGCTGCTCGGCACGGCGGCGAGCTGGCTTGCGGTGAACATCCCCATCATGGTTGCCAATTTCGAGGGATGGTCCTTCTTCTACCGATTCAGCCAGGAGCGCGGGGAGGACTTCGGCTCAATCTGGTTCGCGGCGTCACAACTCGGCCTGCGGTCAATCCCAGCCGATGCGTTGAACTACGTCGCCTCCGGAATGTTCCTGCTGCTGTGCGTGGGCATCGGGATCCTCGCCCTTACGACGAAGCGTCGCCCGCGTCTGGCTCCCTTACTCTTCCTCATCGTTGCCGCCTTCGCTGTCACGAACAAGGTGTACTCACCGCAGTACGTCCTGTGGCTCGTGCCTCTCGCGGCCCTTGCTCGACCTCGCTGGCGGGACTTCATCATCTGGCAGGCGGGTGAAGTCGTGTATTTCGTCGCGATCTGGTGGTTCCTGGTCGGCTACGGGATTACCGACACGAAGGGCATGACACCACAGTGGTACGCGGTGGCAACGCTCGTGCACATCGCGTTCACCCTGTGGTTCGCCGGCCTCCTCGTACGCGACATGGTGAGGCCAGATCATGATCCGGTTCGCACCGATGGGTTCGACGACGACGCCGATGATCCGGGTGGCGGTGTCTTCGACAAGGCACCCGACGCCTTTACCCTTCCGCGCCCACGCGGGTAGGGCGTAGCCACGTCATCATGATTCGATGACCGCGTCGAACCTCGTCGTCGTGAATCGGATCTCGGCAGTCATCTGATCGCCCACCGCTGGGATGACGCACCCCCTCGGCAGCCAGATCATCGAGTGGTGCTGATGCGGCGGTTCAGCGAACCAACGCCGGCTGCCCGCCCAGGTGAACGGCGACATCGCCTTGCCGACGGCCTCGAGTGCACCGGTCCCCGCGGTGACAACTCGTTGCCGGGTCGACGAGGCTGGGGTCGGGGCTGACAGCCCGATACCGTGACCGGTTCCTCCCGAGACGACGACCAGGGTGCCATCGCGCGGCCCGGTGCGCTGCCGATATCCCACATGGGTCCCGCCGGGGAGGGGATGCACCGCGAGAACGGTGCCCTGCGCCGTCAAGGACGACCGATCACCGAGCCAAAGACGGGTGCCGACGCGCGCGCGAAGGGTGGCCCCGGGGGCGGCTACTTCCACGGCAGTGAGTTCTCCATCGCTTAGGTGCGAGGTCCAGATAGCGGCAGCAGACTCCGACTGACGCGCCCATCCTGAGATCTCGGCGAGCCATAGCCCCGTCCACCGACAGACCTCGCGGACGCGGGCGGACAGGTGCGGCCCTCGCCCGCCCGCCTCGTCAGCCGGCTGTGCTATCGGTAGATGGAGGGTGAGGCCGGCCACCTCAAGTCGACCCTCCGCGATGGCGGAACGGACGCTGCCATCTGCGAGAGTCGCGAGAAGCTCTCGCTCATCCATCCCGAAGCGCTGCATCGAACTGCGGGCCTCGATGAGTACGCGGGTTGAGGTGACTGCCTGCGTAAGGGCCTGCAGGGCCGAAGGACGTGCAATGGTGCGGATAACCCGCTGGGCATCCCGCCGCTCCAGCATGCGGGCCCATAGGTGGGCTGCAGCGGCATCACGTGGTTCGAAGGGCTCGAGGACCACGACATCGCCCGCAAATACGTCGAGGATGTCGGCGAGCTCATAGACCGTCCCGACCGCGACGCACGTAGACCCCAGCCGGGCAGTCTCATGAGCGAGGCGGTGCTGCCCCAGACCGTATCCATTGCCCTTGATCACGGGGACCATCTCGGCGTGGGCCGAGACACTGTCGTTCACGGAGTCGATGTGCTGGTGCCAGGTACTTGAGTTCAGGAGCAGCGTGAACGACATGAATTCGGCCTCCTAGCCGCGTCGCGATTGGTACATGCGAAAGGCGTTCGCCCAACCTCGGCGCAGCACGTAGTCCCACTCGCCCACGTACTCAAGGGCGTATCCGCCGGTGCCCACCTTGAACTGCACAAGCCCGAAGAGGTGATCTGCTGGATTGAGGGTGTCGGCGATGCCGCGCAGGTCGTAGACGGCGCATCCTGCCGCGTGGGCGTCGCTGATCATCCGCCACTGGAGCGCATTGGATGGGCGGACATCGCGACCTGCGGTCGTGGATGCCCCGTATGAGTACCAGGCGTGATCACCGACGGTGACCATGAGGGTTGCTGCGGCGAGGTGACCCTCATGGTGGGCGAGGTACAGCGAGAGGGGCTCGTGTCCGGCGGTGTTGAGTTCGCGCCACATCCGCTCGAAGTAGGAAAGTCCGCGGGGAGTGAAGTGGTCCCTGGCGGCCGTCTCTACATAGACCTCGTGGAATGCCGCGAGGTCATCGAAGGTCCCACGGGTCACCTCAACGCCAGACTTCTCTGACTTGCGGATGTTGCGACGCCACAGTTGGTTGAAGCCGGTGAAGATATTGCCAAGGCTGCGATCGGCCAGTGGTACCTGAAAGACGAATCGGGGCTGCACATCACCGAACCCGGCGTCGTCGCCCGACTCCTGGGTCCAGCCCATCGTGTGCAGCCGCTCAGCCAACTGAACACCCCTGGTCGAGTGCCAGTCGGCGAGGGTCTCGCTGATGCGGCGCGGCGG
>CAMAWO010000074.1 GCA_945861925.1 Bifidobacterium breve
GTCGCGTACGTCTACAACGAGTCGTATGACCAGACCCACCCCACCCGCAGCCTGCTCAAGGCCCTGCGGATCGCCCGCGACGGCGGAGTCCTGTGGATGAACGGCGACGTCGTCTTCGACCACCGGGTCCTCGAGCGGGCTCGGCCCCTCATGGACGCCGACACGTCGTTCATCTGCGTCAATACCTCGGTCGTCGGCGAGGAGGAGGTCAAGTACACCGTCGATGCGGCAGGCCGGGTGGCCCTGCTCTCCAAGCAGGTCGAGGACGCCCTCGGCGAGGCTGTCGGCATCAACTTCATCGCTGCCCGAGATCGCGCCGACCTCATCCGTGGCCTGGAGTCCTGCGCTGACGGGGACTACTTCGAGCGCGGCCTGGAGATCGCCATTGAGCGCGATGGCACCTCGGTTGTTCCCCTAGATATCACTGACCTGTTCGCTGTCGAGGTCGACTTCGAGGAGGACCTCGCCAGGGCCAACGCCCACCTCTAACCTTCCCCGCCCCCGTTCCCCGTTTGTCCCACTTCATGGGACAAACTGCGGAATTTACGCCCAAACCGCTCCGATTCTGCAATTTGCCCCCGGCTCGAGTTGCGCGGCAGGATTTGCCGGATGAACCTGGGACGTTTCGCACAATGACACCCAGAACCGTCCGGAATCCCCCGTTTGTCCCCTGTTATGGGACAAACGGGGGCGGGGTTAGCGGAGGACGTCGACGAAAAGTGCTTCCCATCGATCGATGACCGCCCGCAATTGCAGGCCCTCGACCGACTGTCGCGCCGCAAGCCCCAGCCTTTTGCGCAGGTCCGCGGATTCCATGAGTCTTGCCAGTTGGTCAGCGAGGTGGGCGGCATCACCACGGCGGACGATGAGCCCGGTGCGGCCATCATCAACGAGGGCGAGCACCCCAGACGAGCAGTCGCTCGCCACACACGCCACTCCGCAAGCCATGGCCTCAGCGAGCGCGAGCGGGAAGCCCTCGGTGAGTGACGGGAGCGCGAGGATGGCGGTATTCATGAGCACCCGCATGGGCTCCGCGGTCACAGGGTGGAACGTGACTCCCTCGAGGTCGGCCCCGAGGCCGGTTCGAAGCTCCCCCTCGAGCGGGCCGGACCCGATCATGTCGAGGCGCCACCCGGGGTGTGCTGGGGCCAACAGGCCCCACGCCTCCAGCAGGAACCGCGGACCTTTTTCTGGTGAGAAGCGCCCAAGATACGTCACCGACTGCTCTCCTGACCGCGATGCCTCATCAGGCCAGTATGCGAGCGGGTTTGGCATCGTCACGGTATTCCAGAATCCGAGGGCCCGGAATGCCGCCGCGTCCTCGTCGCAGAGGAGCGCGAAGGCATCAACATCCCGGTAGACCACCTTCGCCCGCGCGAGGTCGCGCCCGGCAGCAGCCGCCTCGTATGAGGAGTGATACTGACCGACGACGGCCCAGCCATCCCGCCTGCAGCGTTCGAGGTGCTCCATCGCCCACAGTTGCGCGGTGATAACCACGCCAGGCGGGCCCTCGTCAAGAAGTGCCTGCAGCCGTGACGTCGCCACCGACTCGATAGGCGCACGCGCAACGGAAGACTTCGGGTAGGGCCGGTCAAGCAGGGTCACCTCGCGGTAGGACGGGTTAGCTTGGTACCGGTGCGGCGCCGCGTGGGGCGTGATGCCGACGATGGTGACGTCGTGGCCGCGACCGCCAAGGCCCTGAGCGAGCACGTGCACGACGCGCTGGGCGCCCCCAAGTTCCTGAACATTGTTCGCCATGATGATGATGCGCATCTCAGCCCTCCACGAACATCATGGCCACATATTCATCAGGCACAGACATCCGCGGGCTGCGTTCGGCAAATCGTCGGCGCTGCTCACGAACAGATTCGGGTACCTGTTGGTCGTGAGCGACGAGGGCGGATACCTCCGTGATGAGCTCAGACATCGTGCGCGCAATCGGGCCCGGGCCAGCAGCGACGAGATCGATCATCGTCCCTTTCGTCCGTGACACAAACCGGTCGAAGACTGGCGAAAAGATGATGATCGGACGCTCGGCCGCCGCGAACTCAACCATCAGTGGGGAGAAGTCCGTGATGAGCACATCCGAGCCGGCGTAGGCCCACTCGCGAATCTCACTCGCTGATACGTCGCGCACAGAGGTTCGCAGTTCCGAGGGCATCTCCACCGGCCGGCCTGTTCCCGACGCCACCATCAGATGAACACGATCACCGAGGGCGGCGGCGAACTCGCGCAAGTCGACGAGGCACTCGTCGCCCAGAGGTGCGTAGAGAACATTGATCCGGTCTGTTGGTAGGTCAAGGTGACCGCGAGCCGTCTCCATACTCGCCGCCTCACGGAAGTCCCAGCGCCGCTGTAATGCGGCACCGGCCCGTCGCTGGGCGGGTGACGAGATGTCCCAGTCGGGATCCCAGGCGCCAACCCTTACGACTGGCACAGCCTGCGCGGTCGCGAGGACTCGGGTATGGGCTGGGGGTCGCAACGTCATGGGCAGGTTCGTGTCGAGGATCCACCAGCGGGCACGGGCTAGGTGCCACGCCCGACGCACCGACGCACCCTGTCCCCTCGACTCGCTGCCAACGTCGACCGAGCCGGCACCAGACCCGACCCACACCTGCCGGATTTCAGGATGGCGCTGCTGCAGGCGCGCAGCAATCGCCCGCGCTTGACCCGAGAAGTTCGCCGGGTCACCTTTCGCTCCAATGAAAACTACGAGCGACGACGCAGGAAGCCGCTCGCCTATTCGCCTGGCCATCGCACGCTTCGCGCGGGCCGCGTACCGCTGCAACCCGGACCACACTCCATCGACTCGGCCCATGAGCTTTAAGAAGGTGGTGAAGCGGCCAGCGTGCCAGCGAACCACCCCATGCTCACCCGGGTAGGACCGCAGTGCGAGGAATCCGCTGATTCCCGGCAACAGCCTCGACGGATCCATCGACGCGTCCACCCGCACCGGCATCACGTTCGCCACGTCGTCGATCATCAGGCGCACCGCGAGCATTCCCCGATCCCCGGGGCGCATGGAGGAACCCGCCAGGATCGGACGCATTCCGCTGGAATGCCAGTCAATGGCAGTCGGAGACCCTGCATCCGGCGGCGACGGGGACATCGTCAAGGGCATCGCCGCCACGACCCGTGCGCCGCTCACGAGCACAAGTTCAATGGAGCGCGTGCGACCCAGATCACCGAATGCGTCGACCGTGCGGCCCGCGATCGTCCAGCGTCCGCCCGCTACTTCAAGGGTCGCGAGCCGATGGCACCAGCGGCGCTCCGAGATGGTGGCGCGGTCGAGTCCGAGGTCACTGACATCGAGCCACCAGTGCGGTTCAAGGCCCTGGAACCCCGGACCAGTCTCGAGGTGCTCACAACCCCAGAAGACGCCAGTGCGATTGCCATCCGAGTCGCGACGAATGACGACCGGAACGTCCACGACGGCCGACCAGCCAATGAAGCGCATGGCCCGACGGATGCCGTCAAGGTCGCCGGCCAGTAGGTGATACGTCGCCACCCGCAAGGCCGCCTTCTGCCCTTCAGCTTCAAGGAGGTCCAGGGATGCGACATACGGGGCGAGTTCCCCCGCGACAGCGGCGCCCCGCTCATCGTCGAGTTCGAGGAGCGTCGCGAGGTACAGGTAGAGGTCATGCACGAGGAACTTGCGTGTCTTCGCGCGGGCGAGTTCAGGCAGGCCACGCGCAGCGAGGTAGTCGTCGATCTGCCGATTCACTTGGATCCGGCCTCGGACATTGCGCAACTCATGGCGTCGCTGCGTGATCGACAGTTCGGTGGCGATGCGTTCGACGTACCAGTAGTACACCGTCTCCGTGATCACGCAGATTCGTCGCGCCTCCGCGAACGCCTTCATAGTGAACAACTGATCCTCGTAAAGGACGCCCTCAGGGAAGTCGATCCCGCGCTCCACGAGCCACGATCGGCGATAAATCTTGTTCACGCTGACGGTGTCGGAGATGAGGTCGGGTCGTTCTGCAATGGACTCAAGGATCGCCGGCTCGTGGAGGGTTGCGCGCCAACGTTTCACCGCGCCCGTCAACACGTCGACTCGCTCGACGACTCCGCAGCCGAGGTCAGCCTGCGCGCGTTCGGTCGCAAGAAGGAGGTTCTTCGCCGCGTGCCGTTCGTACTCGTCATCGGAGTCGCAGAACATCACCCAGGTGCCGCGAGCTTCGCGCATCCCGCAGTTGCGTGGTGCGCTGCACCCACCTGAGTTCACGTCGAGTCGGACGTAGCGGATGCGTGCGTCACCCGCCATTACGGCGGCCACGACGCCCGCGGTGGCATCCGTTGACGCATCGTCGACAACGATGATCTCGAGGTTGCGCAGGGTCTGACGGCTGAGCGACGCGAGGGCTCGAGGGAGACGAGCCGCATCATTGAAGGTGATGAGGACGATACTGACGTCGATAGTTGGGCTGCCGTCAGTCATCGCTTTCGCACCCGCTCTGCATGCGCGATTAACTGCTCGGCGCGCACATCGAAGCTGTGCTCGTTGGCAATCCGCTTGGCGAGATCGTGCCTCGCGGATTGGTGAACGAACTCGGTAGACGTTGCCCCGCGGAGGATCGAACCGAGTTCCTGCGGGCTCTCGTATGTCCGAACCACGTCGCCGAATGTATCGCGAAGCCCCACCGCAGGATCGCTCACGATCCTCGCACCGGAGGCGGCGGCGTCGAAGAGCCGGTTCGACAGGAATCCCTCGGCCGCCATGTCCTGCCAGTGGTCATTCAGCACGACGCCAGCGCTGGCATATGCAGCCGGCAACTGCTCGTTCGGGAGGAACTCACCCCGGATCCGTTCAGATGGCAAAAAGGCCTCCCATCCGACGCCGTAGATGGCGAGGTCGGCACCGCTCGCGAGGGCGTCGCGCACGATCGGCCGGTACTCACCGCGCGTCGATCCGACGAACAGGATCGGATCCCCAGCGTCCGGCTGACCGGCCGCCGGCGAGAAGCGCCCGGGATTCGTCGCCTGGAGTAGTGGGATCGCGCCGAACTCTCGCGCGCGGGACCAGTGGCTGCTCGCAGCAAAAACGAGGTCGTATGTCGAGGCCTCATGCGAGTCGACGAGCTCGGGGTGGGAGATAACCCACAGCATCCACGTCGTTGAGCCGGCCCGTGGAGTCACCTTGCGCAGGCCCCGAAGAACGAGGACGACATCGTCGGAATCGCGCGCCTGGGATTCGGCGGCGCCGCGGGCGACCACCTTCGCCTGCTGCCCCTGGGATTGAAGGGCGCCCACGAGGTCACGGGCGAACCACGTGTCCCCCCACTGCTCGCCGGCAGCCCCTGCGGGTGCTGAGGTCACCACCGACCATCGAAGCCCGCGCCGGCTCCCGGCCAGGCGGGGAAGCCTCATCGCGCGGACTCGCTCACGAGCCCGCGCCCCCGCGCAGGAAGCCGGCGCCCCAGGCACCATGCATCGTCGCGTAGACCGCAGGGAGCCAACGCGTCGAACGCCAGTGCGGGCGCGGGGCTGCTCTCATCGACTGGGCACTCGCCACCAAATTAGCTAGCAGGTAGCAGGTGGGCGCAGCAAGACCGAGGAGGGCGAGCCATCCGACCCCCGTCACCAGCCCCGCTCCTGCGAGCACGAGTCCGATCGCGATCCCGAGTACGGCAACCGGAGCCGCAAGATAGCGAAGCGACAGGGTGTCAGGATGGCGGCGGGAAACCTCTCGCCGCCATCGACCATAGTCGTGGTACTGACGGGCAAGGGCTGCCAGTGTTGGCCGGGGTCGGTAGGTGACCTGCATGCGGGGTGTGAACCAGACGGTGCCGCCCGTCTGCCTGATGCGCAGGTTCATCTCCCAGTCCTGCGCGCGCTCCATGCTCTCGTCGTAGCCGCCGACTCGCTCGAGGGCCTCCCGCCGGAAGCATCCGAGATACACGGTGAGGGTCGCGCCCGGTTCTCCACCAACGTGGAAGGAGGCGCCTCCAACGCCGAACCTCGACGTCATCGCCCGCGCCACCGCGCACTCGAGGTCGGTCGTGCCCTCGGCCGCCATGATGCCGCCGACGTTGTCGGCTCCAGTCTCAGTAAGCACCTCGACGCCAGTGCTCACGTAGTCGGCCGGGATCATAGCATGTCCGTCGACACGGACGATGATGCCGCCGGTCGACCTGCTGATTGCGGAATTGAGCCCGGACGGGGTCTTGCCCGTCGGGTTGTCGACGACGTACACATTCGAGTATTCGCTCGCGAGGCCATCGGCGATCGTGCGTGTGTGGTCCCGTGACGGCCCGACCGCGATGATGACCTCAAGGCTCCCCGGGTAATCCTGCGCGAGAATCCCCTCGACCGAGTGGCGAAGATGCCTTTCCTCATTGATGACCGGCATGATCACCGACACCCGGACAAGCCCGGCGCTCATGTCGACACCGTCCCGAAGGCCTCGTGGGAGATGAGCCCCGGCCACTGCTGCACATTATCGGTGAGGAAGTGATCGTCGCTTACGATCGCGGTATGAGCGTCACCATGACGGACGTAGACATAGCCGAGGCCGTGCGTCCGATAGACGAGGCCACCCACCCGCTTCACCTGCTCGATGAGCGCGCGATCAATTGATTTCGGCACGGGCCGCCAGCCGCCCGCTGCGAGCAGGTCGGCCCTCGAAATGAGCATGGTGCCGCCAGCCACGAAGCTCGCGTACGACTCCGCCGGATACGTGGGGCGAAACGCCGTGGTGTCTGCGGCCTCGACGTGAATCCAGTCGAGTGCCTTGCCGACGAGCTGCGCGCCCGAGTACATGCGGGCGAGCACGAGATCCCAAACATGCTCCGGCGCATAGTAATCGTCATCGTCGACCTTCGTAATGAGGAGCCCATCCGCTCGGTCGCACGTCTCCTGCATCGCCCGCCCGAATGGCACGTCATGATCGATTCGATGGACGACGACGGCGGTGCGCCCACTCGCCCCGAGACCCGCGCGCTCGAGGAAGCCGGTGATCCGACCATCGTCGAGATCCACCCCATGTAAGCCGATGACCACCTGCAGGGATGGATACTCCAGCCGGGAGATCTGCGAGAGGGCGTGGGAGAGAAATCTGTCGCGGTGGGTGACGAGCACAACGGAGACGGTCGGCCAAGCATCGAGTGCGGCTGCCGGGCAGTAATTGCGCAAGGCGTGGCGACGGGCTCGAACTGAGGCGAGTTGCCAGGCGAGGTCATCGCCGGGTTCCGGCAGGTGATCACCGGCAGGCCCTGTGACCACGACAACCCCAGCCGCCTCGAGTTGGGCGCGCCAGCGGACCGTCAAGGGGTCCCCTGATCGCACGCCGCTCACCAACCCAAGACGATGGATGTCGGCCATCGTGAGGTCGCTGTGAGTGCGCACCTCGCCCCCTGGGGTTTCGATGACGAGGCAGTCGCCGTTGACCGACGCGGTGGCGACGTGGCCAGACGCCATCGACCGCCGGCCGATTGGTCTGTGCACGGCGGGGTCGACGACAATGTCGAAGGCAGCCCCGTCGATCTCCCAGCCCCGTTCGGTGATGACAAGGACCCGGGCTCGAGTCGAGGGCTCAGGTGCAGGCACCAGAGTTTTCGGGGCGACAAGCACGTCGGTGCGCCTGAGGTGGCGGTTCGGCTTCTCCTCGGGCGACAAGGCGTCGGTCATCGCCGCCGCGAGCGAGGCCGCGGACGTCGGCAGCTCCGGGCAAATCGTCATGAGCGGGCCGGCATCAAGGTGGGTTGGTCTCAGGATCCGCATGACAGCGGCCACCAGGATCGCCGGATCAGCCGGCTCGATCACACGGAGGCGAACGAGCGCGCCACCCCTCCTGCGGCTCACCGACCAAGCACTGAGGCCTGCAAGGCGGGGCGCACCGATCCAGCCCTTCGGGGGCTGCCAGGAACCGACCTTCACGGTGACACTCGTGACTCCGGGATCGCCGACAAGGCCGATCGCGATGGCGGCCAATGACTGGACCTCGGGCACGGACAGGTGCAGGGCTCCAACCCTGCTGCGCAACCGCTCGGACCAAGGCAATGTCACGGCATCAGCGTAGACGGCCACGCCACAGTGATCGCGGACCTCACTGCGAGTCGGCGATACCCTGTCGCCCATGACCTTGCGACTTTCAGTCATCGGGACCGGCTATCTCGGCGCGACCCATGCCGCGTGCATGGCTGAGCTCGGATACGAGGTCATTGGCGTCGACATCGACCCCGCGAAGGTTGCCGTCCTTCAGTCGGGCACCGTGCCGTTCTACGAGCCAGGGCTCGACGAGGTACTCGCCCGGAACATTGCGGCGGGACGGCTGCGCTTCACGACCTCGCTCGAGGAGGCAGCCGCATTCGCGTCAATCCATTTCATCTGCGTCGGCACCCCACAGCAGGCCGGTTCACAGCGAGCCGACATGTCCCAGGTGTTCGGGTCGATCGACGGACTCGCGCCTCACCTCCAGCCCGGTGCCCTCGTCGTCGGAAAGTCAACGGTGCCAGTCGGCACCGCGGCGACGATCGAGGAGCAGCTCAAGGCGATAGCTGCCCCGGGCGTCGAAGTTGCCTGGAATCCCGAGTTCCTGCGCGAGGGCTTCGCCGTTGAGGACACCCTCCATCCGGATCGGCTCGTCGTGGGGGCAAACAGCCAGCGCGCGGAGGACCTCCTCCGCGAGGTGTACGCGCCGATGATCGCCGAGGGAATCCCGTTTCTTGTCACGGACTTTCCGACCGCGGAGCTCGTGAAGGTTTCTGCGAACTCATTCCTCGCTACGAAGATTTCATTCATCAACGCGATGGCCGAGGTCTGCGAGGCGGCCGGCGCCGACGTCACGAAGCTCGCCGAGGCCATCGGCTACGACACCAGAATCGGCAGCCGCTTCCTCGCCGCCGGACTCGGGTTCGGCGGCGGTTGCCTACCCAAGGACATTCGGGCGTTCATGGCCCGTGCGGCCGAGCTCGGCGCTGACGAGGCGCTCATGTTCCTGCGAGAGGTGGACCAGATCAACCTGCGCCGCCGCACCCACACGGTCGACCTCGCGCGCAAGACCCTCGGGGGCACCTTCACGGGCATGAACGTCACGGTCCTCGGCGCCGCATTCAAGCCGAACAGCGACGATGTGCGGGATTCCCCGGCGCTCGACGTCGCGGTCGCGATGAACAATGCCGGCGCCGTGGTCGTCGTCCACGATCCGAAGGGCCTCGCGAACGCCGCTCGCGTCTACCCGACACTCCGCTATGAGCCGGACGTCATGGCGGCCCTCGTCGGCGCCGACCTCGTCGTCCACGCCACCGAGTGGATGCTCTATCGGGAACTCGATCCGGTGGCCGTTGGAGCCGTCGCTCGTCAGCGCCATGTCATCGATGCCCGCAACACCCTTGACCCCGCCCTGTGGCGGGCCGCAGGCTGGACCTACCGTGCGCTCGGCAGGCCGAACGCATGACCTCGCTGTACGGCGACGCTCAACAGATCAACCGGGTCCTAGACGAAACAACGCTGTGGTTCATCGTGGGCCTCGGCAACAACCCCGATCGGGTTGCATACGAGGTAGCCGCAGCACTCCAAGGGCGCGGGAAGCGCGTCATCCCGATCTACCCGCGGGCCGAGGTGGTTCACGGGGAGCAGGGCTACGCGACCATTGCCGAGGCCGTCACCGCCGTCGGTATCCCTGATGTCGTCGATGTCTTCGTTCGCTCGGATCGCGCGGGAGCATTCGCCGACGAGGCGATCGCGGCCGGGGCGGGCGCCGTATGGTTCCAGCTCGGGGTGGTGGATGAACAAGCAGCACAGCGGGTCGTCGATGCCGGCGTCACCATGATCATGGACACCTGCCCCCTCATCGAGTGGCGCCGAAATCCCAACAAATAACCCACCCCACCCCCTCCCCTCCGGTCATTTCATCCAGAATCCGGCTCAAATGGCCGGTTTTTTGGTCATTTGACGGTGAAAGTGGTCATTCTGTCCACCCATCGCACCCTACGTGAGATTCGCGGACTTGGCTTTCGCATCGCGATTCAATTCCACTTGAAACTCCCGCATAGCATCGAGCAGCCGCGGATTCGCGACGGCGAGGATCCGCACCGCGAGCAGCCCCGCATTGCGAGCGTTGCCGATTGCCACGGTGGCGACCGGAACACCGGCCGGCATCTGCACGATCGACAGCAGCGAGTCCATGCCATCAAGTGAACCGGTCGCGACCGGCACACCGATCACCGGCAGGGGCGTAAGTGCCGCGATCATGCCCGGCAGGTGCGCCGCACCCCCCGCGCCAGCGATGATCACCTGCAGCCCTCTTTCAACCGCGGTCGATGCGTAGTCGACCATCTCGCGCGGCATTCGGTGGGCCGAAATCACACCCACCTCATGTGGGATGCCGAACTCGTCGAGCGCCGAAACGGCCGCCTTCATCACGGGCCAGTCAGAGTCGCTGCCCATGCAGATCCCGACCACTGGACGCTCACTCATCACGGACCCCTTCTCTCCCAAGCGATCCTGTTATTCATCAATGTTGCCGGGGAAGTAATCGGCGGCGTGACGCCCGCGCGCGAGCAGGTCATCCGCGTCATCCCCGAGAAGCGTCACGTGCCCAACCTTGCGTCCCGGACGAACCGATTTTCCGTAGAGGTGAACCTTCAACTCGGGGTCACGCGCCAAGACATGCCGATAGGCAGAGTAGAGGTTGTCAACGTCACCCCCGAGGATATTCACCATGACCGCGTGAGGCGCGCGCGCCCGTGGATCTCCGAGGGGAAGATCGAGGACGGCTCTCAGGTGGTTCTCAAACTGGCTGGTGACCGCACCCTCGATGGTCCAGTGGCCGGAGTTGTGCGGGCGCATGGCGAGTTCATTGACGAACAGGTCATCGCCGGTGTCGAAGAGTTCGACGGCGAGCATGCCAACGACGCCTAGGTCTCCCGCGATGCGCAGGGCCATCTCCTGGGCACGGACGGCGTGCCCGTCACTTAGGCTGGGGGCTGGGGCGATGACTTCTGCGCAAATACCGTTGATCTGCCGGGTCTGGACCACGGGGTAGGCCACGGCCTGTCCTTGGGGGGAGCGCGCCACCTGTGCCGACAGTTCCCGAACGAACGCAATGTGCTCCTCGACCAACCACTCGGTCCCATGGCCCTGCCCCGTTTCGAGTGCGCGTGCCGCGGCTGCAACGTCCGAGACGATCCATACGCCCTTGCCGTCGTAGCCCCCGCGAGTCGCCTTGAGGACCACTGGCCACCCATGTTCGTCACCGAAACTGGCGACCTCCTCAACCCGCGAGCAGGTCGACCAAGCGGGGCATGGCACTCCAAGAGCCTTGAGGGCCGCTCGCATGTGCGCCTTGTCCTGGGCATGGAGGAGGGCGGACGGACCAGGGCGCACGGCGATTCCCCGCTCGAGGAGTCGTTCAAGGATTTCGGCCGGCACCTGCTCGTGGTCGAAGGTGATGACGTCGCAGCCGGTCGCGAACTCAAGCACGGCTTCCGCATCGAGATGGGATCCGATTCGCGTGTCGCGGACGACCTGCGCGGCGGGATCATCCGGACGCTCTGCCAGCACTCGAAAGCCAATGCCCAGTGCGGTGGCCGCCTCGGCCGTCATTCGGGAGAGTTGCCCACCACCAATCATGCCGACAACCGGCGGCTGGTCCTTCGGCACCGCTGAAGCGTACTGTCCCCACGTCGCGGCGGGTGACTAGCCGCGGGCCGGTAGGCTCCCACGGTGTCCATCCCGGCGACCAACCCGATCTCTCGCACCATCGAGGCGATGCGCGAGAAGTTCGGCGCCGTCGTCCGCGAATTCGCGAAGTTTGGGGTCGTTGGACTCGTCGCCCTCGTCGTCGACATCGGCACGTTCAACCTGCTTCGCTTTGCAGGCGGCGAGGGTCCGTTCTATGACCGGCCAATCTCCGCGAAGATCGTGAGCGTCGCCATCGCCACCACCGTCGCCTACATCGGCAACCGCTACTGGACCTTCCGCCACCGTGGCCGGACCAACATGGGCCGCGAGTACCTGCTGTTCTTCGTCTTCAACGGGGTTGCACTACTCATCGCGATCGGTTGCCTGTGGCTGAGCCACTACTTGCTCAAATTCGACACCCCACTCGCCGACAACATCAGCGCGAATGTCATCGGCCTAGGCCTCGGAACCCTGTTTCGGTTCTGGTCGTACAGCACCTTCGTGTTTCCAAAGGTCGACGATCCCCCGGCTGAGATGCAGCTCGCCGGGCACGACGGAGCGTCTGCGAACTAGTCGTCAGCTCCCGTACCGCTCGGGTCTCCATGCCACTTGATCAGTGGGTCAGATGAACACTTTCGCAGTGAAATGACCAGATTCTTCGTCATTTCATCCGGATTCTGGATGAAATGACGGGAGCGGGAGCGGGAACGGGAGCGGGAGCGGGAACGGTGGTGGAGGGCGTAGGGGAGGGCGTAGGGGACCTTGGGCGTGAATCCGTGTTGCGGGACAGGTCGTCGCTGGGATCCGTCCGCTGGCTAGATCCCGTCCGAGGGTGGCCCTTGGTCGCCGGGGTTCGTCGCGCCGCGGCGGCGGGCGTCGTCCTGCTCGTAGAGAGCGTAAACGCTGCGCTGAATCTCCTCGACGTTCGGGACATCGTCGATGTCGAGGTCGCTGTCTTCACCGGCAGATTGGATGACGAGACGGCCGTAATTGAGAATTCGTCCCATGAAGGGCACGCTGAACGACACATTGTTCACCTTGGACAGCGGCATGTCGCGGCCCTGCTTGGTGAGCAGGCCGCGGCGCACGATCACGCGGCGGTTGGTGAAGACGAACTGGGTCGTAAACCAGCGAAGGAACGGCAGTGCGGCCCACCAAGCAACGACGATGACCCCGGCGCCCAAAATCGCGTACCGCAGAATCGAGTTCGTCGTGATGAAGTACAGCCACGTTCCTACGAAGACGATAATGATCAGCACCACGATCGGCACGAACAGCGCCCGCCAGTGCGGCTTCAACTCAAACTGAATCGTTTCACCATCGGCCAGAAGCTTCTTTGGGTATCCCATGATCAGATGGTGGCATGAATGACGTCTCCAGCGATGACAGACACGAGTTTTCCTTGCGAAAATATTTCGAGGTGACCGTCATCGTCGATCGATTTCGCCTCCCCGCGCTCGAGTCGACCACCCGGCATCGAGACGTCGACGGTCCGGCCCAAGGTGACGCACGCTGCTCGATAGTCACCCGCCAGCACCGGATCTGCGGCGCGCCACTGCTCAAGCCGTGCGAAGAGGTGGCGGAGAATGGCGACGAGCAGCGCCTCCCGATCGACGGAGCCGCCCTCCACGAACAACGAGGTCGACTGCGGGGTGGGGAGTTCGCCCGGAGTGAGCGTGACGTTGATGCCGATGCCAATAACGACAGCCTCTCCTCTCGGCGAATCCGGGGATCCGCAGGCCTCCGAGAGGATCCCGCCCAGCTTGCGCATGCTAGGCCAGGATCCGGTCGTCATCAGGTCATTCGGCCACTTCAATCCCACCGGAACTCGTCCGAGTTCAGTGATGGCATCGCGCGCCGCGAGGCCCGCGAGGAGCGACAGCCAGCCCCAGCGGGATCTCGGCACCTCACCGGGCCGCACAAGGACCGACATCCACAGCCCAGCCGATGGCGGGCTCACCCATACTCGACCCTGCCGACCCCGGCCAGCGGTCTGCTCCTCCGCCACAACGCAGACCCCCTCAAGGGCGTCGGATTGCACGAGCAGGGCCACCTCGGAATTCGTCGACGTCGTCGTCTCGAGGACGACCGGCAGCGGCCGCGTCCACCCGACATCAGCGAGCAACGCGGTGATCCTGCCCCGATCCAAACACGGTCGGTCGATGGACCCAGCACGCTCACTCGACATGGTCACGCCACTAAAGTACGCCTGACCAAGGAGGAACGATGAGTGCTGTGACCGAACAAGTCGGACCGACAGATCCAGATCGCCGATCGACCGCGGGCAAGGCGGCAGTCCTTGCCGAGAAGCGGGCCGAGGCCGTCGGACGTCGCGCCGCCGCAGTCGACAAGCAGCATGCCAAGGGCAAGATGACCGCGATGGAGCGGATCGAGGCCCTCCTTGACCCGGAGTCGTTCCAGCAGCTCGACGGCCTCGCCCGGCACCGCTCCCACGACTTCGGCCAGGAAAAGAATCGTCCCTACGGTGACGGGGTCATCACCGGGTACGGCACGATCGACGGCCGCCCAGTCTGCATCTTCGCACAGGATTTCACCGTCTTCGGGGGTTCACTCGGCGAGGTGTTTGGCGAGAAAATCGTCAAGGTGATGGATCTGGCACTGAAGACCGGCTGCCCACTCATTGGGCTCAACGACTCCGGCGGGGCGCGCATCCAGGAGGGGGTCGCATCACTCGGCCTCTACGGCGAGATCTTCCGCCGCAATGTCCAGGCCTCCGGGGTTATCCCGCAGATCTCCCTCATCATGGGTCCATGCGCCGGTGGCGCCGTCTACTCCCCCGCGATCACCGACTTCATCGTCATGGTCGACAAGACCTCGCACATGTTCATCACCGGCCCTGACGTCATCAAGACGGTCACCGGCGAGGACGTCGCGATGGAGGACCTCGGCGGAGGAGTCACGCACAACCAGAAGTCCGGCGTCGCGCACTACAACGCCGCCGACGAGGCCGACGCCCTCGATTACCTGCGGGCGCTGCTCTCCTACCTGCCGAGCAACAACCTTGAGGACCCTCCCATCTTCGAGGGCGAGGCAGACCTCGAATTCAACGACGCCGACTACGAGCTCGACACCCTCATCCCGGACTCCGCGAACCAGCCCTATGACATGCATCGTCTCATCGAGCACCTCATGGATGATGGCGAGTTCCTCGAGACGCAGGCGCTGTTCGCGCCGAACATCATCTGCGGATTCGGCCGAGTCGAGGGCCACTCGGTAGGGGTGGTAGCGAACCAGCCGATGCAGTTCGCCGGCACCCTGGACATTTCCGCGTCGGAGAAGGCCGCAAGATTCGTCCGCACCTGCGATGCCTTCAATATCCCCGTCATCACCCTCGTCGATGTCCCCGGCTTCCTTCCCGGCACTGACCAGGAGTGGGACGGCATCATCCGCCGCGGCGCCAAGCTCATCTACGCCTACGCCGAGGCC
>CAMAWO010000075.1 GCA_945861925.1 Bifidobacterium breve
CGGCGTGCCCCCGACGACGTTAAAAACCTCCACGGGTCGAATCGTACGAGTTCTGGGCTCAAGTAGCGCACACCCCTAACCCGCTCCCACCCCTTTCATCTAGCCCGGAATCTGGGCAGCCTGAACGCGATAGGCCTCAAATACCCGAAATTCGTTCAGGCTGCCCAGATTCTGGGTCAGATGGGTAAGGGGGTGGGTTGGCGCCTTGCGCTCGCCGCCGGGCCTCAACGCCCGAGCGGGCCGCCCTGCCGTGGCATAGGCTGCTTCCGACGAGGAGGCACCATGGTCAACCTGACGAGGATCTACACCCGCACCGGCGACGACGGCACGACGTCGCTCGGTGACATGACCCGCACGGGCAAGAACGACCCGCGGCTCAAGGCCTATGCCGACGTCGACGAGGCCAACTGCACTATCGGGGTGTGCCTCGCGGCGTCCGAACTGCCCGAAGAGATGCGGGTACTTCTCCTGCGCATCCAAAACGACCTCTTTGACGTGGGCGCCGACCTGTGCACCCCGGTGGTCGACAACCCGCCGTATGAGCCGCTGCGCGTCACCCAGCCCTACATCGACTTCCTCGAGCAGTCGTGCGACACCCACAACGATCTGCTTGAGCCCCTTCGGTCCTTCATCCTTCCCGGCGGGACCCTAGCGGCCGCGAATCTGCACATCGCGCGCACCGTCGTGCGTCGTGCCGAGCGATCGACCTGGGCCGCCCTTGACACCTACCACGGTGGCATGAACCCACTCACCGCCACCTACCTCAACCGGCTGAGCGACCTGCTCTTCATCCTTTCGCGCATCGCCAACAAGGATGCTGGCGGCGACGTGCTCTGGCAGCCCGGCGCCAACCGCTAACCGCCTGGCCCTGCTCCGTCAGAGCATCTCGATGATCATGGCGTTCGCCATGCCACCGCCCTCACACATCGTCTGGAGCCCGTAGCGCCCGCCGGTCTGCTCGAGATGGTTGACCATGGTCGCGAGCAACTTGGTGCCCGACGCGCCGAGCGGGTGGCCGAGCGCGATCGCCCCACCGCGCGGGTTCAGCCGGTCGGGCGATGCGCCGATCTCGGCGAGCCACATGAGGGGTACCGACGCGAACGCCTCATTGACCTCGAAGGCATCGATGTCATCGATTGAAAGTCCAGATCGCGCAAGGACTTTTCGCGTCGCCGGGGCCGGGGCGGTGAGCATGTAAAGGGGGTCATCGCCCACTACGGCGAATGAATGGAATCGCGCCCGCGGCTTGAGCCCGAGCTGCTTCGCCCGCTCGGCACTCATGATGAGCGCAGCGGACGCCCCGTCGGTGAGCGGCGACGAGTTGCCGGGGGTCACCTGCCAGGTGATCTGTGGGAACCGGGCCGCGAGTTCCTCAGTGGCAAAGGACGGGTTGAGGCCGCCGAGTCCCTCTGGCGTCGTGCCGGCGCGGACGGTCTCATCGAGCCGGTGCTCGACGACCGATCCATCGGCCGTCGTCACGGCCACGGGAACGATCTCGTTGTCGAAGGCACCGGACGCAGCGGCGAGGGCCGCTCGCTCATGGGACTGCGCGGAGAAGTCGTCGAGCTGCACCCGGCTGAACCCCCACTTCGCGGCGATGAGCTCGGCCGAGACCCCCTGGTTCACCAGGCCCTCCGGGTAGCGGGCGGCCATCCGCGGGCCGAGCGGGTCTCGGCCAATGAGCGCCATCCCCATCGGCACCCGGCTCATCGACTCGACGCCGCATGCGATCACGACATCCTGAGCACCGGCGATGATCGACTGGGCCGCGAAGTGGGAGGCCTGCTGGCTCGAACCGCACTGCCTGTCCATCGACGTCGCCGGGATCTGCTCCGGCCAGCCGGCGGCGAGCACGGCGTTTCGTCCGATGTTGAGCGACTGCTCCCCCGCCTGGCTCACGCACCCCGCGAACACGTCATCGATGACCATCGGGTCGATGCCGTTGCGGTCGACGAGGGCCTGAAGCACCTCCGAGAGCAGGTCGACGGGGTGCACACCTGAGAGCGCGCCGCCCGGCTTCCCCCTACCCGACGCTGTCCGGACGACATCGACAATCACTGCCTCATTCATGGTGCACTCCCTGGATCGGCGGGGTAATCGATTGGTTGTCGGTGGGCTAGCGGGGCGGCAGTCGCAAGGCTCCGTCGAGGCGGATCACCTCGCCGTTGAGCATCGGGTTCTCGATGATGGACGAGACAAGCATCGCAAACTCATCTGGATCGCCAAGCCTTGCCGGGTGCGGCACCTGCGCCCCAAGTGCCAGCTGTGCCTCCTCGGGAATGATCGAGAGCAGCGGCGTGCGAAAGAGACCGGGCGCGATCGTCATGACTCGGATCGCGAGCGATGCGAGGTCGCGGGCGATCGGCAGGGTCATGCCGACGATCCCGCCCTTCGACGCTGAGTACGCGGCTTGGCCCATCTGTCCGTCGAACGCTGCGACCGAGGCGGTGTTCACGATCACCCCGCGTTCCTCGCCGACGAGGTCATTGCCTGCCATGGCAGTCGCCGCAAGCCTGATCACGTTGAACGTGCCGATGAGGTTGACGCGGATGACCCGCTCGAAATCGGCAAGCGGGAAGGGCCCGGCCTTGCCCGTCGTCTTGATGCCGTTTCCAATCCCCGCGCAGTTGACGACGATGCGCAGGGTTCCCTTGCTGTTCGCGAGGTCGACCGCTGACTGCACGGCCGACTCGTCGACGACATCGGCTGCCGCGAACTCCGCGCCGATTCGCTCGAGTTCGGCGGCATTGGCTCCCGGGAGGTCGAGGGCGATGACGCGGGCGCCTGCGGCCCGGAGTCGTCGGGTCGTAGCGAGGCCCAGACCTGACGCGCCGCCCGTGACGAGGGCGGTAGTTCCCTTGGTTTCCATCGCGGTGCTCCTTCGGTCGACGGACGGGGCGGGGCGGTGCTTCTCGCGGCTACAGGCTGGTCGAGCCAGGCGGCGTTCGGGAGAATCGGGGAGCCGGTGAGGCCTGGAGTCCGCCCACACCGTGAGTGAAGGTGCCGCGGGCGACGAGGTGGGGATGCTCGGCTGCCTCGGCGAAGGTGAGCACAGGCGTCACGCAGGCCGAAGACCCGTCGAAGTGCACGACCCACTCGTCGCGGGGCTTCGACGCGAACAGGCGGGTGAACTGCGACCGCATGAGTGGCCAGTTCGCGCGGTCGCGAGGGTCGCCCACGTCGGCAAGCCTCAGCCCGAGGCCGTCGAGCAGCGCGGCGAAGAAGTGGGGCTCGAGCGCACCCACTGCGACGTAACCTCCGTCAGCACAGACATAGGTGTCATAGAAGGGAGCGCCGCCATCGAGAATGTTGCTCGCCCGGTCATCAGTCCACGCTCCCATGGAACGGAGCGCGAGGATCATCTGGCTGATGAGCACCGTCCCATCGACCATGGCGGCGTCCACGACCTGCCCGAGTCCCGAAGAATTGCGCTCGACGAGCGCCGCAAGAATGCCGACAAGGAGGAGCATCGAACCGCCGCCGTAGTCGCCGACGAGGCTCAGCGGGACGGACGGAGCCTCGCCCGCACGCCCGATCGCATGGAGGGCACCGGTGAGTCCGATGTAGTTGATGTCATGACCAACCCTGTCGGCCCATGGACCGGTCTGTCCCCAACCGGTGATCCGTCCGTAGATCAATCGGGGATTGATCGCGAGGCAGGCGTCGGGCCCCACCCCGAGTCGCTCGGCAACCCCCGGCCTCAAACCTTCAATGAGCACGTCCGACTCGGCGACAAGCGCGAGCACCTGCTCGAGACCGTCGCCCTCCTTGAGGTCGGCGAACACGGTGCGTCGTCCGCGTCGAGTCGAATCGATTGACCCCGGCTCGCCATACTGAAGCCGCCGTCCAGCCGGCCCCTCAACGCGAACGACCTCGGCCCCTAGATCGGCGAGCACCATGGCCGCGTGCGGCCCAGGTCCGAGTGACGCGAGCTCAACGACTCGAATCCCGTGCAGCGGCCCGCTCATCGCACAATTCTATGTGGCTCTCCCTCGTCTACGCGGCCCGTTGAGCCCTTCACCTTGACGATTTCCACTCCCTGCATCGAGTCGCTGAAGTAGCGTGGTTCCGGGGTTCGCCCCGAACCGACGGGAGGAACCATGCGGGATCCGCACGACATTACAACGCGACTCACCGACATGGTGTCGCGATTCCTTCAGGAGCATGACCCAGCTTTGACCGACCGGGTCGCCCTTCTGCGGGCCCGATTCGCAGCCGGCCTCGCCGAGGTTCACTATCCGATCGGCGACGGCGGCCAGGGCCTTCCCCGCGGGTATCAGAGCGCCGTGGTCGATGCCTTCGAACAGGCGGGCGCACCGAACAATGCGCCCGAGCTCAATGTCATCGGCCTGGGCATGGCAGCGCCCACCATCCTCGCCTTCGGCACGCCGCAGCAGCGCGCCCGCTTCCTGCCTAGGCTCTGGACCGGAGAGGACATCTGGTGTCAGCTGTTCAGTGAACCTGGCGCCGGCTCCGACCTCGCGGGCCTTTCGACGAGGGCCATCCGCGAGGGTGATGAGTGGGTCGTCACCGGGCAGAAGGTGTGGACCTCGGTCGCGCACGTCGCGCGGTGGGGCATCCTGCTAGCCCGCACCGACCCGGGAGTGCCGAAGCATCAGGGCCTCAGCTTCTTCATCTGCGACATGACTGCGCCCGGCGTCGAGGTCAGGCCGCTGCGCCAGCTCACCGGCGACTGCGAGTTCAACGAGGTGTTCTTCACGCAGGCGCGAATCCCCGACGCGGACCGCCTCGGCGATGTCGGGAGCGGCTGGGATGTCGCCCGCGCGACCCTGATGAACGAGCGCATGGCGATCGGCGGCAATGTGGCACCGCGCGAGAGCGGCATGTTGGGGGCGGTGACGCGCACCTGGCGCGAGCATCCGGAGCGGCACCGGCCCGACCTTCACGACCGGCTGCTCCGGCTCTGGGTCGATGCCGAGGCTGCGCGCATTGCGTCGGCCCGGCTGCAGCAGAAGCTCGCCGCAGGCCAGCCTGGGCCCGAGGGGTCGGCCGGCAAGCTCGTCTTCGCCCGGCTGGCGCAGGAGCTGAGCTCGCTTGAGGTCGAGCTGCTCGGTGACGAGGGGCTTGTCTACGATCAGTGGTCCCCGAGCGGCAATGAGGCATTCGACTTCACCGGGCGAGGCGCCGCCTTCCGATACCTGCGGGCGCGCGGCAACTCGATCGAGGGTGGTACATCCGAGGTGCTTCGCAACGTCGTCGCGGAACGCGTCCTGCGGTTGCCACCCGAGGATCGGCCCGATATCGCCGTGGCGTGGAAGGACCTGCCGAAATGATCGCCGACCTGCTCACGTCTCCCGAGGAGGACGAGCTCAGCGCGAGCCTGCGCGGCCTGCTCGCCGCCCGATGCCCGAGCACGCGGGTGCTCGCCATGTATGACGGAGACAGCAGCCTTACCCGCGACCTTTGGCCCGCGCTCGGCATCGACATGGGCCTCGCCGGCCTGCTCGTCGCCGAGCAGTACGGTGGCGCCGGCGCCTCGGCTCGCGACGCAGCGGTCGTGCTCGAGGAGCTCGGACGTTCATTGGCCCCGGTGCCGTTCCTGACGAGCAGCGTGATGGCCGTCGCGGCGCTGCTAGCGGCGCAGGCTGTCGATCCCCTGCGCGAGATTGCTGGCGGCTCGCTCACCTGCGCCCTCGCTGCACCACTCGGTACCTGCATCACTACCTTCTCCCCCACGGCGACGTTCGATGACGGCGGGTTCGTCCATGGCCGGGTCGTGCGCGTAGCGGGCACCGAGGGCTCGGGACTGCTTCTCGTGCCCGCGTCAGACCCCCACGGCAAGCTCGTCCTCGCGGTCGTCGATACCGCGACTGCCGTGCTCGAGCCACTGGCAAGCCTCGACATGTCGCGTCCACTCGCCGACCTTCAGTTCGCCGGCTCCCCGGCCAGCGTCGTGGCTCAAGGGGACTCGGCAGCGGAGGCCATTCGGGCGGCGCTGCTCCTCGGTGCAGCGCTCCTCGCCTCCGAGCAGGTCGGCATCGCCCAGTGGTGCCTCGACACCACGGTCGGTTACCTCCTCGAGCGGCGACAGTTCGGCCGGCTCATCGGCAGCTACCAGGCCGTCAAACACCGTGCCGCGGACCTCTTCATCGAGGTCGAAACTGCACGCGCCGTCGCCCGCTACGCGGCAGCGACATGGGCCGACGGCAGCGAGGATAGGTTCGTGGCCTCCGCCCTGGCCCAGGCCTACTGCTCTGACGTCTCCGTGCATGCCGCGCAGGAATGCATCCAGCTTCACGGCGGCATCGGCTTCACGTGGGAGCACCCGGCGCACCTCTACCTCAAGCGCGCGAAGGCCGACCAAGTCGCACTCGGCACCCCCGGTGACCACCGCGCCATCCTCTCCGGACTCGTCGACCTGTCCATATAGGGCCCTGCAATGATGATGCGCCCCCGGCAATGTGTCCGTGTATCCCCAAGGAGTCCAGATGAGCCCCGCTGATAGCCCCGTCCTGCTTTCAATTGAAGGGGTGATCGCCACTATCACCCTCAATAGGCCTGCAGCCCTCAACGCGATCACCGTCGAGATGTTGGATGCCCTCGAGAGCGCGCTCGCCGACCTGCACGGTCGATCCGACATCGTCGTGGTCGTCATCACCGGTGCGGGTCGCGCGTTCAGCGCCGGAGTGGATCTCAAGGAACTTGGTGGGCGTTCGCTCACCAACGGAGCGGTCGGTGACTACCTCGACATTCCGGGGCAACGTGTCATCGAGCGAATTGAGCGCCTCGACGCCATCGTCATCGCGAAGGTGAATGGCTTCTGCTTCACCGGGGCACTCGAACTGGCCCTCGCATGCGATCTCATCGTGACGGCCGACGAGGCGGTGCTCGGCGATACCCATGCGAAGTGGGGTATTCGGCCGTCATGGGGCATGAGCCAGCGTCTGCCGGCACTCGTCGGGCCGGCAACCGCGCGGTTGCTCTCGTACCGGGCTGCCACCTTCACTGGGGCGCAGGCTCGGGAGTTCGGCTTGGCAGCGTTGTCCTGTCCAAGATCCGACCTCGACGACGTGACCGCCGACCTCGCACGAGACATTGCAGCGAACAGCCGCGGTGCGCTCATGGCCTACAAGGACCTCTACCGGGCCGCCCAGCGCCTGACCGTTCCCGAGGGCCTCGCCTACGAGGCCAACACGACCTACCCGATCGACGACACCGAGGAGCGCATCGCCGAGTTCAGGTGAAGCCATCGGGGGTCCGGTGTTAGCGCCGCACACTGCACCAAGACGTCAGCCTTCCGGCCCGCAAGTACTATGGAAACACTGAGGTGTCGAAGCCCTCGTCCGCGGAGCGTGTCCGGAAATTTCTCCGTGATGGGACTCTCCCGGAGACTCACAGCCAACCATGAGTACACGTGCGGGGCTTTCAGTCGTTCGCCGTCCAGGTTTCGATTCATGTCCGGGCAGGGCGGGAGCCGCGGGCGCAATGATTGCGTGGGGATTGGTGCCCCTCGCTGGCTGCGGTGATTCGGGGGGCTGTAAATTCTCTAGCGCATATTCGCCATGTGTGCGGCGTACGCATTTTTCGGTGATTGGCATGATAGGAATGCCATGGGTCGGTCGTTCATTGGTCGGTCGTTCATGAGTTGGGTGATGCGTCGGAGTTGGGCGGGGCTGTGGTCCAGTTCGGTTCCCTTGGGTATTAGGCGTCGTGTTGAGACTCCGATGAGTATCGCCGGCGACGGCAGACTCACCGCTACATCCACCCACGCAGGCAAGACATGCACGGTGGCAGGGCCATCCGGGTCATGCGACGTGTCCGGACTGACTGCGAGCACCGCCTACACGCTCACCGTGGCCGCGACGAACGCGATCGGCCACTCGGTCGCCTCCACCGCATCCGCACCGATCACACTGCATGTGGTCAGGTACACCGGACTGCTTGGAGCGAGATGTTCCCCGTCTCCATGACCGGGTTCACGAGCAACGGTTCGGCGTGCGGCACCACGTGTCACTACCCAGAAGTCGCCACAAGACGAGTTGCTGCCGATGTCACTTGGTGCACCCTCATCGGCCAGGCACTCCCGGGGGAACCACTCGCTCGAGCTTCGGCTGCGGGTACGAGACACTGGGCTCATGGTCGTTCGTCCGGTGCGAAACTTCTAGAAATTCGTTCAATCATCGGAGTGTTGCGTGGCGCCTCCTCTAACAAGCGTGATGAGACGGACCCTACTGAAGGCCACCGTCACCAGTCGTACTAGGCCCTCGAAGTCCCCGTTGCGATGTCAGCTCGCAACTCCGCAAAGTCAACGCCCGCATTCGCGGCGACGTCGTCGAGGCACACGTCCCCCTCGTCTGGCTAACCCAGACGATCCCCCGCCAGCACTGCGACGCCGCGGTCCCCGATCGCGCTGTCGACCAACTCAGCGAGGTCGACGAGGTTCAGGACGGCCACTTCTTCGTGACCACGGCAGAACATATCCCGTCACCAACTGACGACATGTCCAACATGAACGTCAGCATTCTTCCCGCACGATCCAGATCCTGACGAAGAAAACTCGTGGGTCGGCCCGCGCCATAGAAAAGTGAGCGCGGAGTTAGCCAACAGATCCGGCCATTCCGGCCAACGTTCAGTCAAGTAGGCCTATCGCCCGAAGCCGACCTCGTCCGCGCGCAGCCGTACGGAGATCCTCCGAGGCCGCGTCGCTCCTAGCTAGGGCAGGGTCGATCTCTGACTCAAACTCCGCGGACTCCGCCAAGATTGTTACGCTCGATTCGGTGACCGAAAGGTAACCCCCATCAACCGCGATGCGCAAGTCCTCCTCCCCCTCCCGCTCCACCCGGACCATGGCATCATCGACGAGTTTGGCCACCAGCGGAATATGGCGAGGCAGGATCCCAATTTCACCAGAAGTAGTACGAGTGAACAGAAAAGTCGCCTTGCCCGTCCAGATCTTGCGCTCAACAGCAACGATCGTTACCTCTAGTTCAGCCATCCCACACCAGCCCTCGATTCAACCAAGTCCACATCACAAAGTGACACCATAACTAGCGGCCTTCTTCGCTAGGTCGTCCAGTCCGCCGATTAGGAAGAATGCTTGCTCGGGCACATGGTCGAAATCTCCTTTGCAAAGTCTGTCGAAGGCCTCTATGTTTTCCTTCAGCGGTACCGTGGAACCTGGCTGGCCGGTGAACTGCTCGGCGGCCATCATGTTCTGGCTAAGGAAGCGCTCAATGCGCCGGGCTCTGCTGACCAGTTGCTTGTCCTCCTCGGATAACTCATCGACGCCGAGAATCGCGATGATGTCCTGCAGATCCTTATACCGCTGCAAGATCCGAATGACTTCTTGAGCAACGCGATAGTGATCGTCACCCACGATCGCCGGGTCCAAGATGGTCGAGCTAGAGGCCAACGGATCCACCGCGGGGAAGATGCCTTTGGAGAACACCTTGCGCGAAAGCTCCGTGGTGGCGTCGAGGTGAGCGAAGGTTGTGGCCGGTGCAGGGTCGGTGTAATCATCCGCAGGAACATAAACGGCCTGCATCGAGGTGATAGAGCGACCGCGAACGGACGTGATCCGTTCCTGCAACTGCCCCATTTCATCGGCAAGTGTCGGCTGGTAGCCCACGGCTGACGGCATTCGTCCTAGCAGGGTCGAGACCTCCGACCCTGCCTGTGTGAACCTGAAGATATTGTCGATAAAGAGCAGAACGTCTTGCTTTTGGACATCGCGGAAGTACTCAGCCATGGTTAGCGCCGAGAGCGCCACCCGCATACGCGTGCCAGGCGGCTCATCCATCTGACCGAAGACGAGGGCGGTGTCCTTGAGGACATTCGCGTCGCGCAACTCCACCCACAGGTCATTGCCCTCGCGGGTGCGCTCCCCCACTCCGGCAAATACCGAGGTGCCACCGAAGTTGCGTGCGATGCGATTGATCATCTCTTGGATGAGTACCGTCTTGCCCACTCCCGCCCCGCCGAACAGCGCAATCTTTCCGCCTCGAACGTAGGGCGTGAGAAGGTCCACCACCTTCAACCCAGTCTCGAGCATCTCAGTACGCGGCTCCAGCTCGTCGAAGGACGGTGGTGGACGGTGGATAGGCCACCTCTCGAAGTCAACTCCGTAGCCGGGTTCATCTAGGCACTGACCCAGAGCGTTCCAGACGTACCCCTTGACGCCATCACCTACAGGCACCGTGATCGGACCGCCGGTGTCGATCACTTCAGCGCCCCGCACCAGACCGTCCGTGGGTTGCATCGAAATCGTGCGCACGAGGCTGTCCCCGAGGTGCTGTGAAACCTCTAGGGTGACCGTCTTGGCCATTGCAGCGTAGGTGATTCCCACACGGAGTGCGTTGAACAACCCCGGTACCGAGCCGCGAGGGAACTCCACGTCGACCACAGGCCCGGTAACGCGAACCACGCGCCCTGCCGTGTCGAGGCTTTTGTTCGGAGTACTGCCGGTCTCTTGGGCAACGGTCATGGTCCTCTTCGCTTCCTACGTGATTTACTTGGCCGCATCGGAGAGGGCGTTCGCCCCACCGACAATTTCGCTTATTTCTTGGGTGATCTGCGCCTGACGCTCACGGTTGGACATCAAGGTGAGATCTCTGATGAGATCGTCAGCGTTATCAGTCGCCGCCTTCATTGCCCGGCGGCGAGCCGCCGACTCTGAGGCGGCTGACTCGAGCAGTGCCGAGAATATTCGGGTCGCGACGTATCTTGGCAGAAGCGACTTAAAGAGGTTGTCTGCATCCGGCTCGAAAGAGAATAGCGTCTGCGGTCCGTTTTCCCCTTCGACGAACTCCACCTCCATCGGCGCAATGCGTCGAGCATTGGCGCTCTGAGACAGCATTGATTGGAACTCCGTAGAGACGATATGCAATTCATCGACACCGAGGATGCCATCAACGCCAGAGTCCTCGCCATCGTCATCTGCCCCGGCAAGGAACGCCGTCACCAGAGAGTCGGCAATCTCCTGAGCGTTCTCATAAGTCGGTCGCTCAGAGATTCCCACCCAGGAATACGTTATGGGCCAATTACGAAAACTGAAGTAACCCAACGCTTTCCGCCCGATCACATATATGACGGGGACCCTACCCTCTTGACGAATTAGCGCAATCAACTCCTCGGCAAGACGCAAAACATTCGCGTTGTACCCGCCGCAGAGTCCGCGATCCGAGGTAATTACCAGCACCCCGGAACGTTTGGGATCCGGCCGTGGCACCAGCAACGGATGGTCCAGAGCCGACCCGGCGGCAAGTTCAGACAGCATGTTGGTGATCTGATCCGAGTACGGCCGGGCCGCTTGAACCCGCGCTTTCGCCTTAGCTATTCGCGATGTCGCGATGAGTTCCTGTGCTTTGGTGATCTTCTTTATGGACTCTGCAGATCGAATTCGTCCCCGAAGTTCACGTAGTGTGGCTGCCATTACTTCTTCTTCGGAGCCGGCTTGCGCACCTGGACAGACTCCTTCTTAACATCCTCCTCAGCCAGTGCCTCCACGTGCCCGTCGGGAAGCACGGAACTTCCATCTGAGGTCGCGAAACCCTTTTTGAAGTCGCCAACAGCAGCAACGAGTTGCTGCTCTGTTTCGTCGGTGAGTTTCAGGGTGTCCCTGATATCGGCAAATATATCTTCCTGCGACACCTTGAGATGCTCGATGAATTCCGACTCAAAGCGGGTGACGTCGGCAACAGGGACGGAGTCTAGGTGGCCTCTGGTTCCCAGCCAGATCGCCACGACCTGATCCTGAACGGACATAGGACTGAACTGGTGTTGCTTCAGCAGTTCTACCAGTCGAGAACCGCGCTCGAGTTGTGCCTTGGAAACCGCATCAAGATCGGATGCGAACGCCGCGAAGGCCTCCAACTCCCGAAACTGTGACAAGTCAAGCCGTAGCGAACCCGCTACCTCCTTCATTGCCTTGATTTGCGCTGCGCCACCCACCCGAGATACCGAGACACCGACGTTGATCGCCGGGCGTACTCCCTGATTGAACAGATCGGTCTCCAAGAAGCACTGGCCATCGGTTATCGAGATGACGTTGGTGGGGATGTAGGCCGAGATATCATTGGCCTTCGTCTCGATGATCGGCAGGCCGGTCATCGACCCGGCGCCCAGTTCATCGGACAATTTCGCGCAACGCTCTAGCAGGCGGGAATGCAGGTAGAACACATCACCGGGATAGGCCTCACGACCCGGCGGCCGGCGCAGCAACAGCGAAATGGCCCGGTATGCCTCGGCGTGCTTGGTGAGATCGTCGAACACGATCAGCACATGCTTGCCTTCGTACATCCAGTCCTGACCGATGGCCGAACCGGTGTACGGCGCAAGATACTTGAAGCCTGCAGGATCGGACGCGGGTGAGGCCACGATGGTGGTGTAGTCCATCGCACCGCCCTCATCCAACACCCGACGCACGCTGGCGATGGTGGTGCCTTTCTGACCGATCGCGACGTACACGCAGCGCACCTGCTTGGCTGGATCTCCGGTTTCCCAGTTCTGGCGCTGGTTCAAAATCGTGTCGACACATACCGCGGTTTTGCCTGTCTTACGATCGCCAATGATGAGTTGGCGCTGACCCCGACCGATGGGGGTCATCGCATCGATGGCCTTGATACCTGTCTGTAGCGGCTCTTTTACACTTTGCCGCTGGACCACCGAGGGCGCCTGCAACTCAAGGGGACGTCGGCGTTCTGCAATGATTTCCCCGCGGCCGTCGATTGGCTCGCCCAATGGATTGACTACCCGCCCTAGGAACGCGTCACCGACCGGAACCGAGAGCACCTCCGCGGTGCCCTTGACCGACTGACCCTCCTCAATCTTGGAGAAGTCCCCCAAGATTACCGCTCCGATTTGGTGTTCGTCGAGATTAAGCGCCATCCCCATAACGCCGCCGGAGAACTCTAGCAACTCCTGGGCCATGACTGAGGGCAACCCCTCAACGTGGGCGATACCGTCGCCGGAATCAATGACGGTCCCGATTTCCTCCCGCCCAGTACCAACTTCAAGACTAGATACGTAATTCTCAATGGCGCCCTCAATGTCCTGAGCGGAGATTGTCAACTCTGGCATGTTACTCGTCTTCCTCTTTGTCCTAGTAGTTGGCTTTTAGGCACCGTTAGTTGTCTGCCTTTATCTAACTCGGTAACTTCGCCGCGGCCGTGGCCAGCTTGGAAGACAATGCTCCGTTTATGACTTCGTCTCCGACTGCGATCGAAAGGCCGCCGAGCAGCCCGGGGTCAAGGTTGAGACGCACTGAGACCGGGTGACTATAGATGCGGGTAAGAATCTCTGTTAAACGTCGACGCTGGGCAGCGGTGAGATCTGCTGCTGCACTCACCTCGGCAACCATCTCGCCCCGGCGGACAACCGCAAGTTGCGCCAACTTCTGAACAGCTTCATCGACACGCTCACCGTGCAGTAGTTCGACAGTCTGGACTAGGAGCGCGGTGGTGATGGGGTTCACACTACTGTCCGAATTAAGGACAGAACGCACCAGTTGGACCCGGCCGGAACTTGACTCACGGTAGTCACTCAGCAAAGCGGTCAGCCGCGGTTGCACCGCTAGAAACCGGCCGAACCGGAAGAGTTGCTCAGCCACCTCATCAGTTTGTTGCTCACGATCAGCCCGCTCCAACAGGCTCAGCCTAGCCACGTGCATAACGCAATCCACGAAATCATCAATACTCGACCATCGCGCAGACACCGCCGTACTGAGAATTGTCAAGGTGTCAGAGCCAACCTTGCTGCCGAACAGTTGTTCCAACATCCGCTGCTTGACGTCGACGACGCCACCTGTCTGAGCAAGATACCGTGCCAGTGTCGACTCACGCAGCAGCAGCGTGTGGACCCCGCCCAGTTCACCTCCCAACTGCGAGAGAGCAGCAACGGAAAGTGTCGCCGCTACCCCTTCAAATCGATCTACAACGGCCGCCTGTGCGTCGCGGCTTGCGGGACGCAGGTCGGTCGACGTGAACCCCGGCGCGATGTTCGCCTGTTCCATCGACTCAACCTCGTCTAGGAACCTGTCGACGGTTGCCGCCTGTTCCACCGGGTCGGACACATGAGCCTTGATGATCTCTGTTGCCCTTCCCAATGCCTCGATACCGAGTTCACCGCGAAGCTCCCGAATGAGTTGCGACCGTGCTAGTAGCAACTGCTGGTTGCCCTGCACCTCAATGCGCTCAGCCTCTAAACCGCCGTGCATTCGCAATTGTTCACCAATGCGAATTGCATCCGATGAGGCCTCCTCGATGATACGGCTAGCCTCTAAGCGTCCCTCCTCGACTCGTTGAGCGCGGAAGCGGTCTGCATCAGCAACCCGCTGGGCAGCCAAGGCACTCTCCTGGAGTTCAGCGCACACAGTGTCCTTGCGCTCGGTCATCATCTTGCGCACGGGCGGCAAGACGTACTTCATGATAATCAGGACAATC
>CAMAWO010000076.1 GCA_945861925.1 Bifidobacterium breve
AGGGATCACGAACTATGCGCAACGTCTTACTCACGCGATCAGACGATCGTAGGGGAACGGGGGACCAACTCATAGCGGGGCTCGGTCCCCAATCCAGGTGAAGATCCCGAGGGGTACCCCAGAATAGGGACTGTGGCTTTGCGGGAGGACCGGATGACATTCACGAGCTTGGGTGCTGCGAGTCCACCCCTGTGGTCCGAACCCGATGCGCGACGCCTTCCGCTAACAGGTAACACTGACGTTGACGTGGTCATTGTTGGCGCTGGATACACAGGCTTGTGGACCGCCTACTATTTATTGCAGTCCGACCCAAGCGTCCGCGTCATGGTCATCGATCGCGAGCATGTCGGCTTCGGCGCATCCGGCCGCAATGGTGGCTGGGCATCCGCGATCTTTCCCGTTTCACTTGATCGCGTGGCCAGCGCGTCCTCCCGATCGGCGGCTCTGCACCTCCAGGGCGCCATGAATGACACCGTTGATGAGATCGGGCGGGTCGTGGCGGCGGAGTGCATCGACGCGGACTTCGCTAAGCAAGGGTTCGTTTCGTTGGCCCGGTCCAAAGCCCAAGTTGTCCGTGCTAGCCAGATGGCTCGAAGTGCGAGCGCCTTCGGACTGCCCGATCAGTGGCAAGTTCTCTCCGCTGACGAGGCTCGCGGAATGGTAGGGGCGGACAAGACCCTTGGCGGTCTCTACACGCAGCATTGCGCACTAATTCACCCGGGCAAGTTGGTGCGCGGGTTGGCTGCGGTGGTGGAGCGAATGGGCGCACGCATCCACGAGGGCACCGCTGCCTTGGAGATCAGCCCGCACTTGGTGACGACTTCGACCGGCACGATCTCAGCACCTATCGTGGTAAGAGCCACAGAGGGGTTCACCCCGCAGTTTAAGCAGTACCGGCGTTCCCTAGTGCCTCTTTATTCCTTGGTCCTGTGCACCGAGAGACTCGGGCCAAGCGTTCTTAGCGAACTGAATCTGAATCACCGCCGTGCATTCAACGACATGAGGCACCTTCGGATCTATGCGCAGGTCACGGCTGATGGTCGGATCGTGTTTGGCGGTCGCGGGGCCCCGTATCACTTGGGATCAAAGGTAAAGCCGCGCTACGACGCGGTTGACCGTGTCCACCGCGGCATCCGTGACTCGCTGGTCGAGTTCTTCCCTGTACTCAAGGACACTCGCATCACCCACCGGTGGGGCGGTGCCTTGGGCGTTCCGCGCGACTGGCACCCTTCCGTTGGCCTAGACCGCCAGACAGGGAGCGCGTGGGCCGGTCCGTACGTGGGCGATGGCGTTGCGACGAGCAACTTGGCAGGTCGAATCCTAAGGAACCTGATCTTGGACAGGCCAGATGACCTAGACGATTTGCCAATCGTGAACCACGTCTCGCCGCGATGGGAGCCGGAACCGCTCCGGTGGGTGGCGATCAACCTCGGCCTGCGGGCGGCGTCGGTGGGCGACTACGAGGAGAAGATCACCGGACGCCCGTCCCGCGTTGCCCACGTCCTTGAGGCTATGACCGGTGCTCACTGACTAGCACGAACGCACTGATAGGAGAAGCATGCCACCGATGACGTACGTTTCCGCAGCACATGTCAAAGGACCTCTGCCCGATGTCGGAATCCGCGTCGGGGCCGATACTGGCGATCCTTGGGTCGGACTGCTCGGAGTGGGATCCGTGTCTCCCGGCTCCGTGGGGATCTGGGAGTGTCAGCCCGGAGGGTGGTCAATTGACAATCGTCCCGATACTGAAGTCGCCTTCTTCTTGGCTGGCCAAGCCCGGATCACGGACGGCGAAACGGGGAAGTCCTACACCGTTAGTGCAGGCGATCTGGTCGTTCTGCCGCGGGGATGGTCGGGCCGCTGGGACGTGATAGCGCCCGTCCGTAAAGTCTTCGTCGTCTTCTGAACTATGCCGGATCCTGCGTCAATGGGTCAGCGTCTCACCGTCACCCTCGGTGTCAGTGAGGAGATCCATTGCCTTCAATGCGAGCCAAACCTCGGCTAGACTTTCTATGCTATCGAGAGAGCGGTCGAGGACCCGTTCAATGCGCTTGATGCGGTAGACGAGGGACTGCTTGTGGAGGTGCAGCTCTTCTGAGCAGCGCTTCCATGACCGGTTCATGGCGAGGAATGTGCGAAGGGTCACGATCCACACACCACCTGTCTCTCGATCAAGCTCGATCAGCGGTCCGAGTACGCGATCGACGAGTCGCTGGGCCTCGGCCAGGCTTCGTGGCTGAAGAAAGTCGACACGGTCTCCGTACTCTGCGACACCGGGTCTCCCATCAATTCCGCGAGCGAATACTGCCTCGGCGGCGGCATCCGGGACGCGACCCAGTCCAACGAAGGGAGCACTAAGCCCGATGGGACAGTTCACGCCGACGGAGCGCAGGAGTTGAAGCGATCTCACTGTGTGCTCGAGCAGGACAAGACTGATGGCCTGGTTCTTGTAGTTGAGGTGGGGTACACGTTGGTCCAGGAGCGTTCGAACAAAATCGAAGCCATCGTCCATTTCGGTGGCGGCTATAATCAGTTCGCCGTCCGGGTCAAAGCCGAGCATGCGGATTGATTGTGCTGCAACTGCTGTGTCGCTGCGGCGCCCAACGAGGCCGGACAGCACGTCGCTGAGCACGCTGGCGGAGAGTGCGTCGCGAGTTTCTTCTCGTTCGAGTTCGAGGGCTACTAGGAGCGCGATGTGCGTGAGCACAGCACCATCGCACGGCCTGCCTTTGGGTTCCACCACCAATAGAGCTGGCCGTGTTGCTGGAACAGGAAGGGCTAGCGTCCCTGGGCGGGCGGATGTGAGTCGGATGGCGGCGGGCAGAGGATGACCTCGGCGCCGCCCCTCCTCAGATGCCAACTCTGCCTGGGTGTCAGGTGCGAGTTCCTCTGTCCCAAGCAGGGACAGCCCGAGGGGCGTGGTGACCGATAGCCGTGACTCGACTAACTCACCCAACAGTTCCAACGACTCTCGGAATGGCCGTTTGCTCTCGGAGCTGTGCTTGGCGCGGTCATAGATCCGCGAAACCAATCGCAGGTTTCGGTGGTCGCTGGTGGTATTACTGCTTGCGACATGCTTCGAGATCGAAACGAACGCCACCTGATAGTCGATTCGCAGCAGCGGGAAGCCGAGTGTGTCGGCCATCGCCAGCATCTGTTCGCTCAACTCTGGCGCGAAGGCGTGCTCAGCGACACCGAGTGCTGACATTCCGGAGCTGGACAGCGAGTTTACGAATGCGGCCTGGGCGTCAGGATCCGCCGGAAGGCGGTGACCGTTGACGAGGAGCATGTCCCCGGCATCGAGCCACTCCCACGGTTTGTCCATCTCACACGTTGTCGCCCACTGCACAGTTGTTTCGTGACCGGCGCCACCGGCGACGAGTCGCGTGCCGAGCGTCGGCTCGTCGGTGATATCGCGGACGGTGATTGCCATACGTCATATTGACACATTTGCAGTCTTGTATCAGTTGGAATGGAACCATCTTTGGCCGACTAGCTCCGCCAAAAGCGTGTCAACCAGCGGCGCAACCAGTTGGTTGTCGTCGTGAGGAAAGCGGAGGCTGTACTGGGCTCGGCTTTCCTGCGCTCCGAATGAGATGACACTCCGCTTCCGCGGCTGCGTCCACTCAAATAGTGCGTCCGCATACGGGTTGCGTCCTAGGAGTACTGCTCGGTAGTCCTTATTTAAGGTCAAGTAGACGTCCGTGTGCGCCCAGTCGGCGGCCTCACAGGCGGTCGAGGGGCGGCGCGAGGTCTCCCTAATCACGAGGGCTGACTGAGAGGCTGAGGCTGATCGCCGGGCCGGTGTGATGAAGTGAACTCCGTCCGGTGAATCCAACAGGCCCGCCATCGTCGCAAGCCACGTGTCGCGGGTGTCGAGGAGTAGCTCGATCGCTGCTGCTGCCCGATCTGCGGTTTCAGCGAGTGGCCGCGCCTGGCCGGTTAACCAGTCGGTCAGGAGGTGAAGGCCGAGAAGGCTGTGGATCATTGAGCTGGTGACGGCTTTGGAGGGCTCCTGGCCGGCGTGCAAGTGCATCGTGGCGTCCGCGATCATTTCGAGGTCGCTGTCCTGTCGATTGGTCAGGGCGAGGACCTGCGCCCGCCCCCTTTCACGCGCTGCGGTAACGGTCTCAGGAGTGCAGCCGCTCGCAGAGATTGCTACAAGAAGCGTGTCACGGCTTAAAGGTCCTAGGTTGGCGCTACTGAAGTCGCACCATGCGGCGACGCCATGACTACGGAGCTCACGCGCCGCGTCCAAGCCAGCGAACCGCGACGACCCGAGCCCCGTGATCACGACTCGGCGGACCCGTGTGAGGTCGAGATCAAGGGGACGGGGGTGGTCAAGCCAGTGTGCGAAGGTGCGGAGATTGGCGGGCTTCTGCTCCACATCTACCAGGAACGAATCGGAATCCATACCATCCTCCAGTCACGACATGGGTTCGCGATGCGGAGCCAATAAGCCAGTCTTATCAACAGAACGCACCACTCCGAGCGGAGCGTATGACCAGCGGGGAAGGACCGTGTGGGAGTAGATTAGTTCCGCTGCTAGCTGCTCGGCGACGAATGCGTGGAACAGTCGTTGATCGAAGGCTGCAGGAAGGCCGAGTTGTTCGCCGGCTGACCGGTATCCCTTTACGAACTGGGTGCATGCACGCCGCGTCCATGCCCACAGCCAGTCGGACTCGCCGTCACGCTTGGCCGCTGCCTGTCCGACTAGGGCAAGGCTGGTGGCCATGTGTGCCACGTCCCGCATGGGTGAATCCAACACGGGGCGTTCTTGGGCGAGTGGATCGCCCTCAAAGTCGACCAGGAGAAGGTCGTTGCTCGGTGTGAGTAGCACCTGCCCGATGTGGAGGTCGGCGTGCGTCAGCGAGATGACGGGCGGGATTCTGGGAATTCCCACATCGAGGCAGTCCCTAAGAATTCCCCAGCCGCGCCGCGTGTCGCGATCCGCGAGCTGCCCAGTGAAGGACTGATCGGCGCGCGAGAAGAGGCCACAAGCGTCCACGGCCCACGTCCGGACGTCAGCGTCGGTCGCGTTGGCCGTAGGGTTCGGCAGAAGGGCTGTGGGTTTCGCCATTGCCGCATGTAGGTCCGCGATGAGATTACCGAGAGCTCGCCCAATGAACTCGGGTGTCCATTCCTTCGAACCGGTCGGATCGTGGGCGTAGTCTCGAGCTGCTTGAAGGCACCAAGTCCAGCCATCCTCTGCACCTTCCACGTAGTGGTCGATCAGGACGACGGCGCGAGGGCCCCTTGGCGTCTCCCACGTGACATGAGCGAGGTTCTGGGGAACCGCCGTGAAGCCCGCCGCGCGAATCTGCTCCAGGCGAAGGAGCTGGTCTCCCCGCAAGTCGGGGTGATTGAGCCACTTGATGATGACTTCGCCGGCGATGACGGACATATGAGTCTGGTCAGTTGACAGGGCCGTTTCTGCACCTAGTCGGTGAACCTGAATCGCAGAGCCGGGAACTCCAGCAAAGCGGCCTCGCTTCCAGGTGCCCAATCTCGCGAGCTCGATCAGAGCGAGTGTCAGACCATCCCCGGCGCATGCGGTGCGGAACCTCTCGCCTGCCACGCCGACGACGCCGACGCACGAGTATCCCCCCAAAGCGTCGATGGTGATGCACAGTGCTGCGGGCCCCGATGGAATGTCCAGTGGCAGGAAATCTATAGGTGAGCCAGTCACGGCCGGATGGACAGAGTACCCGCCTCGCTCACTTGAGAGAGGCGGCCAGTACCGCTGAAGATCAGCCAATTCGAGCACCGTTGGACCCACCCCTGTCAGCGTCTGCCGACTCGAGCATTCACTGTCACGGCACTGGAGTAAAGGCGGATAGACCCGTACGTTCGTATGAACGAACTCTTCCGGTTTCTCACGTTGGATCATGATGTTTCCGGGGACACCGGGATTGGGGCCGACCTATATTCCCAAAATAGCAAGCTAGGACCAACTCAGTGTTTACACTGCGTACACGGGCTTCACCCTCAGGAGGGGGTTCACATGGCTAAGACGGTTGCGTTCTTCCCGGAGCCGGGCGCGTGGGGCCCGACCAATAATCTCGTCGCGATCGCTGAGGTCCTTCGTGAACGTGGCTGGCGCAGTGTGTTCGTGATCGAAGAGTCGTTCCGCGGTGAGATGGCGAAGCGAGGGTTCGATGAGGCGCTGATTCGCCTGAGCCCGGCGCCGGAGGGGCCGGAGGCCGTGGGGGAGGGCTGGGCGGAGTTCATTCGCGAGACCGCACCCGAGTTCCGGAAGTCCACGTTTGTGCAACTTCAGACCGTAACTCTCCCAATATGGGAAGAACTCGTTGGTGGAGCGCGGTATGCCCACGAGAGGCTGATGGAGATCTGGTCTGACATCCGCCCGGACATCATTGTGTCGGACAACGTCCTCGGGTTCCCTGCGGTGCCGCTGTCTGGGCTCCCTTGGGTGCGCATGGTGTCGGCCAACCCTCTCGAGATGGATGACGAGCTCCTCCCGCCGGCACTATCTGGCCTCCCTACCGCCGATTCAACGCAATGGGAGGCATTCAAGGTGGAGTTCCTCCGCCTGCATGAGCCCTTGATCACGGAACTCAGCAACTACAACGTGTCTGTTGGCGCGGACCCCCTGCCTGCCGGAAAGTTCCAGTACGTATCTCCGTTTGCCAACTTGTACCTCTACCCGGAAGTCCTCGACTACAAGCGGCAGAACCCCCTTGACGACACTTGGCACCGCCTTGACACCACCGTCCGCGGAGGCGACGAAGCTTTCGACGTCAACGAATGGCTGCCGGGCGACGGGAAGGTGATCTATCTATCCATGGGCAGCCTCGGGAGCAATGACGTGCAGTTGATGCAGCGCCTCGTCGACGCCCTAGATGAGACGGAGCACCGAGTGATCGTGAGCATGGGCCCGTTGCATGAACAACTGCGCCTCGGGCCGCGCATGTATGGCCGCGAATTCCTTCCGCAGCCGTCGATCCTTCCGCAGTGCGACCTGATGATCACGCACGGTGGCAACAATACCGTGGGCGAGGCAATCCACTTCGGACTACCGATGGTTGTCCTACCCCTGTTCTGGGACCAGTACGACAATGCTCAGCGTGTTGACGAGATGGGGTTCGGCCGGCGTCTCGACACCTACAACTCCACTCCGGAAGAGATTCGCGCGGCCGTCTCCGAGTTGCTGGCGGACGACGATCTGCGATCTACCATGCGCGCTGTCTCCAAGCAGGTTGCCATGTCGCTGGGACAGGTACGGGCGGCCGATGTCATTGAAGAACTTGTCCGGGACTGACCCCCTTCACGGTGCACGCGTTCACTCACTACCGGCACCGGGCCGGCAGCGACCAACTGATTACGACAGGAGCTAAGGGTATGGGCAACTACCGAAGGTCCGTGGTGGCAGTCATCGCCGCCAGCACGTTTGCCTTGACGGCGTGCGGCAGCACCGAGGACTCGGCCGCGCCGGGTCTGGATCCGAACGCGGATCTGAGTAAGCAGTCGATCGTCGTCTCCAACTATGAGAGCTACATGCCAGATGACCTCCCCGCCCGCTTCACCACAGCGACCAAAGCTGGCATCGACGTTACCTACCATGCGACCAATGAAGAGGTCGTCGCCAAACTTGTGAGTGGGAACTCTGGGATCGACGTCGCCTTTATTAGCGGCACCTATGCGCAGGCGCTCGCAGCACAGGGTCTGCTGGAGCCGATCGACACCAATCTGGTGCCCAACTTGAAGAACCTGTATCCCGAGGCAAGCCAACTCCCATACGATGTGGGCAACAAGTACTCAGTGCCCTATGCGTGGGGAACGACGGGCCTGTGCTACCGCCCAGATCTGACGGGCTACGACCCGGATAGTTGGACCGACCTTCTCAGTCCCCGCGAGAACGTCTCGGGCAAGACCACAATGATGGCAACCGAACGCTGGCTGCTCCTTCCAGCCCTCAAGTCGCTGGGGTACTCGGCCAACACGCAGAACGAAGACGAACTGAACAAGGCCAAGGAGGTCCTCGTCGAGACGAAGAAGTCGCTCTTAGCCTATGACGACACCACCTTCTATCAGCGGCTGGTATCTGGTGAGGCCAGCCTGGTCGCAGCTTGGGACGGCTGGTGCAACTACGGAATCGCGGAGAACCCGGACATCAAGTTCGTCGTGCCGAAGGAAGGTAGCGACCTGTGGGTCGATGTCATGGTCATCCCGAAGTCCTCCACAAACAAGGAAGCAGCGCAGGCCTTCGTGAACTTCGTCCTCCAGGCGGACACTCAGTCCTGGGTGACCGAGAACATCCTCTACAAGACCCCCAACAAGGCCGCCATGGAACTGGTTCCCGCTGAGTTGTTCAAGCAGTATCCGAACCTGAACATGTCGATCGCGGAGCTTTTCCAGCAGGAGGTGCTCGTCGACGTGCCCGACGCGTCATCCCTCTACACCAAGATAGCCACCGAAGTCACGTCGGGGTAGTTATGCCGACACCAGCAGCAACCACGCGCGGAGGGCGCGGCGTCATCGGGCGCCGCGCCCTCGGTGCGCGTGCGGTGTTTCTGGGTCCTGGTCTGTTCTACGTCACGGTGTTCATGGCGATACCCATCGCGCTGATTGTCTCCTACGCCTTTCTGGAGAAGGGCCAGTTCAGCGGTGTGCGACTCGTCTTCAGTCTGGGGAGCTTTTCCCGCGCACTTGAGCCGGTCTACCTTTCCGTGCTCGGGAACTCGCTGCTCATCGCTACTGCAACCACCGTCCTGGCACTGCTCATCGGCTACCCGGTGGCCTATGCGATCGCCCGGATGCCCAGCAAGTGGCGGACGCTCGCCCTTGTGCTTATCATCCTGCCATTCTGGAGCAACTTCCTCATCCGCACGTACGCCTGGATCGTGCTGCTGAACTCCGAGGGCCCGCTCAACAAGGGCCTCATGGCGATTGGCGTGATCGACCAGCCACTTGGCCTGCTCTACACGCGCGAGGCCGTCGTCGTCGGGCTGCTCTACGCCTACCTGCCGCTGATGATCCTTCCGCTGTACGCGTCGATGGAGCGGCTCGACCACGCGCTCATCGAGGCCGCCACTAACCTGGGGGCGAGCAGGGTGCGAGCCTTCTTCGACGTGACCTTCCCCCTCACGCTGCCCGGAGCCATGATCGGCGCGATCTTTGTGTTCGTCCCCAGTCTGGGCAACTTCATCGTCCCCGAGCTGCTCGGCGGGGGGAAGACGGTCATGGTCGGCAACTTGATCCGCGACCAGTTCCTCAAGGCCCGCGACTGGCCCTTCGGGGCAGTGCTCGCACTCGTGATGGTGGCCTTCCTCGTGGCCCTCTTCGCTGTTCAGGCTGCCGTGTCGCGCCGCATCAACGGGCGGGGCGCCCGTGCGTAGCCTGGGCTGGCTGCGGCTGCCACTGATGCTGACGTACGCCTTCCTCTACATCCCGATCGCTGTAGTCGTTGTGATGTCGTTCAACGCCAGCAAGTCGCCCTTCGCATGGCGCGGGTTCAGTCTCTCCTGGTACGGCAGCCTGCTTCAGAACGAGGCGATCAGGCAGGGCTTCATCAACACGGTGATCGTAGCCGTCGGGGCAACGTTCTTCGCTACGGTGCTCGGCACACTTCTGGCCATCGGCCTAGCCCGCTACACCCGCTCCGCGCTCCTGGAGGCGTACGCCCTGACCCCTGCTATCGTTCCCGACCTCGCACTGGCCATCGGGCTGCTGGTCATGTTCAGCGCGGTCGGCATGACCCTTGGCCTGTACTCGGTGCTCCTCGCGCACGTGGTGTTCGGCCTAGCCTTCGTTGCCGCCGTCGTGACGGCTCGCATCGGCCAGGTCGATCCGAGCCTGGAGGAGGCCAGCCGCGACCTAGGCGCCAGCGCGACAGGCACTTTCTTCCGCATCACTGTCCCATTGTTGGCCCCGGCGATCATCGCAGGGGCGCTGCTTGTCTTCACCCTCTCGCTGGACGAGTTCGTGGTGGCCTTCTTCACGGACGGACCCAGCACGCCGACCCTTCCCATCGTCATCTACTCGATGGTCCGCTTCGGGGTCACGCCCGAGATCAACGCACTCGCCGCACTTCTGCTCCTCGTCAGTTTCACCGTCGTGATCGCCGCGCAGCGCATCACCCGACTTACGGACTCCGTGTGAATACCGCGGGCACAGACACAACGCTCATCCGCATTGAAAGCGTGAGCCGTTCGTTCGACGACGTCGTCGCCCTCGACGCAGTTAGCATGGAGATCCGCGAGAACGAGTTCTTTGCCCTGCTGGGGCCGTCAGGCTGCGGGAAGACCACGCTGCTGCGGGTGTTGGCAGGCTTCGAGCACCCCGACTCCGGCTCGGTCGCCATTGGGACCCAGGACCTCCTCTCCCTTCCCCCCAACAAGCGGCCGGTCAACATGATGTTCCAGTCCTATGCGCTGTTCCCGCACATGTCGGTTGAGAAAAACGTCGGCTACGGACTGGAGCGGGAGGGACGACAGAAGGACGAGATCGGTGCGCGGGTGGCGGAGGTGCTCACCACAGTGGGCCTCACGGACAAGGCCCGCACCCGGCCTGCGCAGCTCTCCGGCGGCCAGCGCCAGCGCGTCGCACTCGCCCGCGCCATCATCAAGCGCCCCCGGCTGCTGCTGCTCGACGAACCGCTTAGTGCGCTCGACCGTAAGATCCGCGCCGAGATGCAACTGGAACTCAAGCGGCTGCAGCATGAGGTAGGCATCACCTTCGTCGTCGTCACGCACGACCAGGAGGAGGCGATGTCAATGGCCGATCGAGTGGCGGTAATGGCCGCCGGACGGGTTCAACAGCTGGACACCCCGATGGCCCTATACCGGAACCCAGGGAATCTCTTCGTTGCTGGTTTCATCGGGGCGAGCAATCTCTTGGCGGGTTCGGTGGAAGGTGGAGTCTTCGCCTCCGCGAACTTCGGGTTGATTCCCGGGTGCGGGACCCCCACTGGCATCACGGCAGGCCACTTGGTCGTCAGACCTGAGGACGTTCGAATCGTTGCGCCTTCGGACGGCGCGATAACGGGAGTGGTCGCGGATGTGCAGTTCCATGGAGCCGCCTCGTCCGTAATCGTCGATGCCGCCGGAATCGTACCCGTCACAATGACTGCCATGGTGACCGGAATGGCGGCGGTGCGGCCCGGCGACCATGTCGGGTTGGTCTGGGACTTGGGGGTCGTCGTGGAGGACTCCCTCAAGTGAACCTCAATGAGATCGTCCAGAATGCGCTGCCGCATCCGGTTTGGTATGGCGATGCGCCACCGGTCGTCCGTGGCGCCAAGTTGAGGGGCGATGCTGCGTGCGATCTGGCTGTGATTGGAGGCGGTCTGACAGGACTGTGGACGGCCGTTGAGGCACTTCGGGAAAGTCCTGGCCGGAACGTGGTTGTTCTCGAGGCCGGACACGTCGGAGTCGGAGCATCGGGTCGCAACGGCGGATTCGTGTCCACCTCGCTGACGCACGGACTTGGGCATGGGCACTCGATGTGGCCTGAAGAGATGCCAGAGCTGATCCGCCTAGGCGAGCAGAATGCAGCTGACATCGACAACTTTGTTCGTGAGGAAGGGATTGCGGCAGATCTGCGCTGGTGCGGGAAGACACTAATCGCCACCAAGGCACACGAGGTGACATGGATCGAGCGCCTCCATCAGCTGCACAGTCACTACGGCCTAGCTTCGGAATTGCTCGACCGCGAGGCCATCCAGGGCGATGTGCATTCGCCCACCTACCTCGCAGGTATCTCGATACCCAGCGGTGGGCTAGTCGACCCGATGGCACTCACGGTAGGCCTTGCGGACGCCGCCGTCCGCCGCGGCGCTCGCATCTTCGAGAACTCCGCCGTTGACACGCTTCGGCGCCACGGGGCATCCGTCCATCTGCGCACTGCACAAGGCAAGGTGTGCGCGGCCAAGGTGGTAGTTGCAACAAACGCTTTTCGTCCGCTGCTGCGTCGCCTGCGGCCGTTTGTGCTCCCCGTGTGGGACCACGTGCTCGCGACCGAGCCGTTGACCCAAAGTCAGCTGGATTCGATCGGCTGGAAGCGAAACCAGGGGCTCACGGACGCAGGAAATCAATTCCACTACTACCGTCGCACCGCCGATGATCGGATTCTGTGGGGTGGATATGACGCCATCTACTACTTTCGGGGCCGGACTGAATCCTCGCTTGCGCTCCGGGATGCGTCTCATGAGCTTTTGGCTCGGCACTTCTACCGAGCCTTCCCCCAACTCCACGACGTGAGGATGTCACACCGCTGGGCCGGAGTCATAGACACGACGTCACGGTTCACCCCCATGTTCGGGACGGCAATGAAGGATCAGGTCGCGTATGCCGTCGGCTACACCGGTCTGGGCGTGGCGTCGTCAAGGTTCGGCGCACGCGTGGCGTTGGACCTCTTGGACGGCAGGCACACTGAGCGCACCTGCTTGGGCATGGTCAAGCGCAAGCCGATTCCCTTCCCGCCGGAGCCCATAAAGTGGCCCGCGGTCCAGGTTACCCGGGCCGCGCTTGCAAGACAGGACTTAACGGGCCGCCGGGGCATGTGGCTGAGTACCCTGGATCGCTTCGGCATCGGATTTGACAGTTGATCGAGGGAGTCTCAAACATGGGCTACGGAGTCCACATCGAAGGCCAGTCACGCGCGGGCGGCGGGGAGCGGGTGACCCTGACCAATCCGGCAGCGAACTGTCCCGGTGCCGCTATCGCACAGGCATCGTACGCGGATGTTGACGAGGCGGTTGGGTCAGCAAAGAAGGCCTTCACGCAATGGTCAGCGACGACCGCCAGTGAACGCTCTCGTCTGCTGCTCAAGTTGGCGGACCTGATCGAGTCTGATGTCGATCGATTGAGTGAACTAGAGGTCGCGGAAACAGGCAAACCGATCAACGCAGTACGCGACGGCGAGATCCCGTTCGCGGTGGACAACCTTCGATACTTCGCGGGCGCGGCCCGATCCCTCGAAGGGTCGGGCGCGGGCATCCTCAGCGCCGGATTCACCTCCATGGTCATATTGCGGCCGCGCGGTGTCGTCGCCGGCATCGCCCCATGGAACTTCCCACTGATCATGGCCATTTGGAAGTTCGGCCCAGCGCTGGCGATGGGCAACACCGTAGTAATCAAACCGTCGCCGCAGACGCCGGGTAGTTCACTCCGGATGGCCGTTCTCGCGATGGAGGCCGGACTACCCCCTGGGGTGTTCAATGTAATCACCGGTGACGCTGAAATCGGTGAGGCACTGGTCGAGGACCCCCGGGTCGCGATGGTGTCCATCACCGGATCGACGCGCGCAGGACGAGCTGTGATGAGTCACGCGGCACACGCCCCCAAACCGGTTCACCTAGAACTCGGAGGTAAAGCGCCGGCACTGGTCTTTGCCGATGCGGACCTCTACGCGGCGGCGAGAGGTCTGGCTATGGCAGGCACCTACAACACCGGACAGGACTGTACTGCCGTGACACGCATCTACGTGGAGAAGAGCGTCTCGGGCGCGTTCGCTAGTCTGATGACCGAATCTATGGAGTCGGTCCGGTGGGGAAATCCGCAGGATCCGGACAGCGACATCGGACCCCTGATTTCCGTGGAGCACCGGGACCGCGTCCATGGCTTCGTGTGCCGTGCCGTCGATGCGGGAGCACGAGTCCTTGCAGGTGGGTTCGTTCCCGAGCGGGACGGCGCTTACTATCCGCCGACTCTGCTCACAGACGTCGCCCAGGGTGGAGAGATCGTTCAGCAGGAGGTGTTTGGCCCGGTCGTCACGTTGTCCGAGTTTGAAACTGAGGACGGGGCGATCGAACTGGCCAACGACAGTGCCTACGGACTTGGTTCGTCCGTCTGGACTCGTGACGTGGCTCGCGCCCTGCGCGTCAGCCATTCACTGCAGGCGGGCGTCACCTGGATCAACGACCACCTTCCGGTGGCCTCGGAAGCGCCGCATGGGGGAGTCAAGTCCAGTGGCTTCGGAAAGGACCTGGGTCACGCGTCACTGCTCGAGTACGCCGTAGCTCACCATGTGATGCTGCGTCACGGCGAGGTTCCAGTGCACGACTCCTTCCGTCCGGCTTGAGTGCCACAGACTTACCAACATCGGGGAGCGACGACACGAGCAGTGGCTCACTTAGACATGTCTGCGTGGAGATGTTCGCCGCCGGAGCGATTCAAAAAGTGTCGGTACCGATGCCCTACACACCGATGACCTAATTAAAGGCGCCCTCACACAGCGAGGAGTGTCCTGCAGGTGAGCCCACAGACGCCCGGAGGACCGGCATGAAAGATCGACCCGAAGTGCACCAGAGCACACCCGTGGC